>JAJQCB010000093.1 GCA_021203005.1 Clostridiales bacterium
TAAAAACAGGGGGGCGCAAGTTTTAAATTTGTCCTTGACAAGGGGTACAGTTCAATATATGGTACTGGCCTAAACCAAAAAATAGTATGCAATTCAACGAATGTTGAAAATAAAATTCGTAAAAACAGGATATTTCAACACCTGTAGGAGGTAAATACAGGTATATTATGTTATAATTTTATCAAGAAGTCAACAAATGTTGAACTAAACTAGTAATTATTCAGAACCAGTATCGAAAATGCCCTGAGTCTGAATAATTACCATATTATGAAGGAGGAAACCATGGCAGTAATTACGATTGACGGCGTCCGCCTGGAGGTGGCGGATCACGCGAACGTGCTGGAATGTGCCTTACAGAACGGGATTTACATTCCGCATCTGTGCCATCATCCGGATCTTCCGGAGAATGGCTCCTGCCGCATGTGCATTGTGGAGGTGGAAGGGCAGGAAGGCGTCACCCCGTCCTGCACACTGCGGGCAAAAGACGGTATGGTCATTCGCACGAAGACGGAGAAGGTGAACAAGCTGAGAACGCTGGCGCTGGAGCTTTTGTTGGCGGGACATCCGGAGGACTGCTCCACCTGCCCGAAGTACGGCAACTGCGAACTGCAGACTCTGATTCAGTACATAGGCGCTAACAATGCGCGTATGCGTGTCCGCAGCAAGGGCATCAAGATGAATGAGGAAAACCCGCTGCTGACACATGACATGAACCGCTGTATTCTCTGCGGCCGCTGTGTCCGCGCCTGCAATGACCTGCGCGGCGTGGGTGTGCTGCAGTACCAGAAGAAGGATATGGAGACCTATGTCGGGACGCTCCACGACAAGCTCCTGAAAGATGCGGATTGCCGGTTTTGTACCGCCTGCGCGGAAGTCTGTCCCACCGGCACCATCCGCGACAAGGTACAGCTGCTCACGACAAATATGAAAAAAGAGGATGCTCTGGTGCCCTGCCGGTATGCCTGTCCGGCGCACACCGACATCCCGCGTTACATCCGTTTTGTGAAAGAGGGCGATTATGACGCTGCTGCGGCGGTCATCCGCGAGAAGGCTCCGTTCCCCCATGTGCTCGGTCTGATCTGCACACAGGCCTGTGCGAAAGAATGCAAGCGCGGAGAAGTCAGCGAGGCGATGTCCATCCGCGAGATCAAGCGCTATGCGGCGGAGCACGACACCGGCTCTTATTGGAAAGGCAAAGGCAAGCAGCTTCCGGACACCGGGAAGAAAGTCTGCGTGGTGGGCGGAGGCCCGGCAGGACTTACCGCGGCTTACTACCTGCGCAAGCAGGGTCATGCAGTGACGGTGAAGGAGGAGCTTCCCACGGTCGGCGGTATGATGTCCTATGGCATCCCGTCCTATCGTCTCCCGCGCAATGTGGTAGCCGATGAGGCAAAAGTAATCGAAGATCAGGGCGTGGTCATAGAGACCGGCGTCCGTGTAAACCAGCCCGTCGGGCTTTTAAAGGAGTATGACGCGGTGCTCATGGCGACAGGAAACCATATGGGTGTCCGTCTTCCCATGGAAGGCAAAGACCTGCCGGGCGTTCATGTGAACATTGATTTTCTGCGGAAAGCAAGCATGGGGATTGAAACCGGCATCGGAAAGCGTATTATCGTTCTGGGCGGCGGCAACGTGGCGTTCGACTGCGCGAGAACTGCGAAGCGTCTCGGTGCAGAGGAAATCCACCTGGCCTGTCTGGAGGCGCGGGAGATTATGACGGCCGACGATGAGGAAGTCGAGCAGGCCAAAGAAGAAGGCATTTTCGTCCATCCGGCGCAGACCTTTGAGCGCATCACCGGCACCGATCATGTGACCGGCGTGGATTTCATGAATCTGAAACGGTTTTATTTTGATGAAAACCACAGAGCGATCACGGAAAAAGAAGAGGGTTCCGAGCATCATATCGATGCCGACACCGTGATTTTTGCTACCGGACAGTGGTCCGAACTGACGCCGGAGTGCGGCCTGCAGCTTGGCAAGGCGAACAGCATCGTGGTAGACCAGAAGACGATGGCTTCCTCCGTGGACGGCATTTTTGCAGCGGGCGATGTGACCTATGGAACGAAGTCTGTGGTACAGGCCATCACGTCCGGCCGGGATGCGGCAGTTCAGATCGACCTCTATCTGGGCGGCGACGGCGACATCAGCGAAGTGCTGGCACCGGAGCAGGTGAAGAATCCGCATATTGGCAAGCAGGAAGGCTTCGGTTATCTCACCGCGGCGAAAAAGCAGGTTCTTCCGACGGAGGAGAGACAGGACAATTTCAACCAGTACGATTTCGGTATCTGCGACAGCGATATCTGCGGCGAGACCAGCCGCTGCCTGCAGTGTGATCTGCGGCTGCAGATTCATCCTTCCCGGTTGTGGACGGAATATTCCAATGAGCAGAAGGAGGTGCAGGCATGATGAAAGCATATGAGAATGCAAAAGCCATGGGCGCAGAGCAGATCATTGAGAAAATCGCGGCGGACGGCCTGCTGGAGTTCGGTGTGGACCGTACCCCGGTGGCGGACAAGTGGAAAATGGTAAACGCAGAGCGCGCAATCCAGACAAATCCCATCCGCGTGGTGGCCGGTTTAAACAACGCTGATATTAATGGTGCACTTCTGGCTACGTTAAAGGAAAACCCGGATAAAGTGCTGGCCGGTATGCAGATTGCGGCGCTGGCTGTGGACGCAGACGAGATGTATCTTTTCCTCCCTGAAAGGGAAGAGGAATACGCGAAAGAGCTTGAGGAAAAAGCTTCTGCCTGCGGTGTTCAGATCAAAACCGGAATCGTGAATGTCCGGGAGAGCCGTGGCGGCGCGTTCCATCATTTTCTGACTTTGGCCGCATTGGCGGATATCATGGAAGGTACATACGAACCCTGCACTTATATGGCGGTCTGTAAAGACGGTGAGACCGGAGCGCTGACAAAGGTTTCCTATGGGACAAAGGTGGCTGAGCTGGTCGGTGAGACGGATGCCAAAGCGATCGCCATTGGTACAAAGCTTTATGACGCTGCTACTGCTCTGGACATTGTAATAGAGAAAGATACGCAGATCGGAAACGGCGTGATTACACTTTACGGTCCGGATTGTTGTATGATTCACGAGGCAGAGCAGGTTCTGACTGTGGAGCGGAAGCAGAGCTGCGGCAAATGCACGTTTTGCCGTGAGGGATTGATCCAGCTTCATACCATGGAAAAGGAAATTACCCTGGGGCAGGGCAAAAAAGACTTCCCGGATATGCTCGCTGAGATCGGCGAGGCGATGACTTTCTCCACACCGTGCACCATGGGGCAGACCGCGTCGGATTTTGTACTTGGAACGCTGAAATATTTTGAGTCCGAGTACACAGATCACATTAAAAAGAAAAAGTGCGCAAACAATGTCTGCAGTGCGTTTATGAGCATCTACATTGATCCCAATGAGTGCCAGGGCTGCGGCGAGTGCGCGGATGTATGTCCGAAGGATGCCATCGAGGGCAAGGACGGCTACATCCACATGATTGACGAGTTCGAGTGCGACAAGTGTGGAAAGTGCCTGGAGGTCTGTGAGAATGACGCCATTATCCAGACCAGGCTGACGAAAGTGGGCAAGTTTAAGAAGAGAAGATAATTAAAAATAAAAAAAGAAATGGAGGATTTTCAGAATGAAAACGATGGAGACTGATGTAATCGTAGTTGCGGCGGGACCTGCTGGTCTGGCGGCGGCAATCACAGCGGGCGAGAATGATCTGGATGTGATTGTGTTTGAGAAGTCCAACACGACGGGCGGTGCGGCCAACATGGGAATGGGTCCGCTGGGCATCGGCACAAAGCAGCAGAAGAACAGCTTCTGTGACATCACAGTCGGCGATGCGCTGAACCGTCATATGGAGTACACCCACTATCGCGTGGACAACGATCTGGTGCAGACTTATTTCAATAAGTCCGCAGACACGATTGAGTGGCTGGAGGATATGGGCGTGGAGTTCGCGGGATGCTTCCGCTATTTCCGCGAGTCTGAGGCTACCTGGCATATCGTAAAGCCGGAGAACGGCGTGATTGGACCCAGAGCGGCTGGTCCCATGGTTCGCGCGATGACAGAGAAAGCGAAAGAACTGGGAGCGGAGATTTATCTGGAGACTCCGGTAAAAGAATTAATCATGGAAGACGGCAAATGTGTCGGCGTAAAGGCAGTGGATAAGGCTGGTGAGGAGATTGAGGCACGCGCGAAAGCGGTTGTTGTGGCGACCGGCGGTTTCGGCACCAATGCGAAGATGATCAAAGAGAACTTCGGCTTCAACCTCTGGGAGGACTACTTCCCGTTCAACGTACCCGGCACCAGCGGCGACGGACTGAACATGATGTGGAACGCCGGCGCGCAGAAGTTTGGGGCAAACGTCGAGATGATCTATCAGCTTAAAGATAATATGAACTGGTTCCTGCTCGACGCGGTACTGCGCCAGCCGAACCTGCTGATCAACCAGAACGGCGACCGTTTCATGAACGAGGGCATGATGGGCAACACCACCTACACTGGAAACGCTCTCTCCCTGCAGCCCGGCCATTACGGCTACTGCATCATGGATATGGGGATTTTAAGACATTATAAGAAGAATGGCCCGGATATCTTTGACATCGTACATCCGGAGGACGCGTTCCTTGCGGTCGACGCGGAGTTTGACCGTGCAGAGGAAGAAGGATACGATGGATTTTTCCGTGCGGATGATATCGATGAGTTGGCTGAAAAGCTGGGTATTGATGCGGAGAAGCTTGAGGATGTGATTGATGATTACAATGATATGTGTGATATGGGCTGCGACACTCAGTTCCACAAGAAGCAGGAGTACCTGCATCCTATCACAGGAAAAGGCGGCTATCTGGTCGGAAAGTATTATATCGCTGCATACGGCACCGTCGGCGGCGTGAGAGTGAACAAAAACTGTGAAGTTCTGGATGCGAACCTGAATCCGATCCCGGGCCTCTACAGTGCGGGTTCCGACGCCAACACCATCTACGGTGACAGCTATAACTTTACGCTGCCGGGCAACACGATGGGATTTGCCGTAAACTCCGGCCGTATGGCAGGCGAGGCTATCGCGGATTACATCGATGAGATGGATGAGTAGGATGGCGATAGTATTATTACTAAATAAGGTATCGTGATATTGGATAGATAGGTTGAAAGGTTATTGGTCAGTGACCGGTAAGGTCATCAGAAAAGTCCGTCAGATTTCCGGGAAAGGAGGCTGGCGGACTTTTCTCGTTTCATGAAAGGAAAGACCTGTTTTTTATTTCATAAGAAAGACTTTGTTTTTATAATGAAGTTTTATCTTGCCATATATGGAAAAATCAGCTATTCTGTTTTCTGGCACAGCGATTCGCAAATAACCGGACCAAATTACCTGGACAGTTGTTTGTCAAACGTTGCACAAGTATAAGGAAAAGGGGACAGCAGTGATGAACCAATTGCTTTTTGGAGCAGCTTACTATGACGAATATATGCCGTATGACCGTCTGGAGGAGGATGTCCGGATGATGAAAAAGGCAGGAATTAATACAGTGCGGATTGCGGAGTCTACCTGGAGTACCTGTGAACCGCAGCCTGGTGTGTTTGATTTTTCCCATGTGGTACGCGTGATGGACGCGATGGAAGCAGCGGGGATCAATGTGATCGTCGGGACGCCGACCTACGCGATTCCCACCTGGATGGCAAAGGAGCACCCGGAGATTCTGGCGGTCACGGAGAGCGGACCGTGCGGCTATGGATTCCGCCAGAATATGGATATCACCAGCCCGGCTTACCGGTTTTACGCGGAGCGCGTGATCCGGGAGCTGATGAAAGTGACGGCGCACAGGCCCTGTGTCATCGGTTATCAGATTGATAATGAGACAAAGCACTATGGGACGGCGGGGCCGAACGTACAGCAGCAGTTTGTAAAGTATTTAAGAGAAAAATTTCACGATGACCTGGCAGCCATGAACCGTGAGTTCGGTTTGGATTATTGGAGCAACCGCCTCAATGCCTGGGAGGATTTTGTGGATGTGCGCTCCGCCTGCAACCAAAGCCTGAAAGCGGAGTTTGAAAAGTTTCAGCGGAGCCTGGTCACGGATTTCCTGCAGTGGCAGGCGGATATCGTGAATGAATACCGCCGCCCGGATCAGTTTATTACTCACAATTTTGACGGAGAGTGGCGCGACTATTCCTATGGGATTCAGCCGGATGTGGATCATTATCACGCGGCTGCGGCAACTACCGTGGCCGGATTTGACATTTATCATCCGTCCCAGGATCTCCTGACTGGGAAAGAAATTGCCCTGTGCGGGGATATTGCGCGCTCCTTAAAGGGAGGAGAGAACTATCTGATCCTGGAGACAGAAGCGCAGGGGTATATTAACTGGCTTCCCTATAAGGGACAGCTCCTCCTGCAGGCATACAGTCACCTCTCTGAGGGAGCGAACAGTGTGATGTACTGGCACTGGCACTCGATACACAACTCGGTGGAGACTTACTGGCGCGGGCTGCTGAGTCAGGATTTTATGGAGAACGATACCTACCGGGAAGCCTGCCGTATCGGGCAGGAGTTCGCGGAAAAAGGAGACCATCTGGTCAACTTAAAGAAAAAGAATGAAGTTGCTTTGCTGGTGAGCAATGAATCGCTGACCGCACTCAAATATTTCCCGATTGAATTCCCGGTGGAAAAAGCGGGCGTGATGTACAACGATGTGTTGCGGTGGATGTTTGACGCTCTCTATGATATGAATGTGGAGTGCGATATCCTTTGGCCGGAATCGGAAGATTTTTCGCAGTATAAAGTTGTCATTGTTCCGGCGCTCTATGCTGCACCGGATCAGACGCTGCAGAGGCTGAACCGTTTTGTGGAAAACGGCGGACATATCGTGGTATCCTTTAAGTCCGGCGTTGCCAATGAGAATGTAAAAGTAAGCTGTGGAGTACAGCCCAATATACTGCACGATTCTCTGGGCGTGATCTATCATCAGTTTACCCTGCCGCGGGGCACTGTCGGACTTACAGGGGATGTAGTTGACGCTGGGGACCATAAAGCGGAGACCTTTATGGAGCTGCTGATCCCGGAGGGAGCCGAAACGCTTGCATCTTATGATCACTACAATTGGAAGGAATATGCGGCGATCACGAAAAACCATTTTGGAAAAGGAACGGCAACTTACTTCGGAACCATGACGGATGAGGAAGTGCTGATTAACGTGCTGCGCGGCGTGATGGCGGACGCCGGGGTGGATATTTCCGAAGAGAACGCCGGGGTAATGATTCATAAGGGCGTGAATGATTATGGGAAGACAGTGCGCTACTACCTGAACTATTCCCCGGAGGAAAAAAGTGTTGTTTACCGCTACGGCGATGCCTGCGATGTGCTCACGGATGAGACGGTTGCAGTGGGATCCGGGATTACGGTGGAGCCATGGGGCGTGCGGATACTGGAGGAGAAGTAGGAAATACGCCTGTGCGAAGTACCCGCTGGGCAGACCTGTCGCATGCCAAAAAAACATGTTTCATTTGTAAAAAAGATATCCTGAGGTAAGATGCCTTGCTGACTTTTAGGCGGTTTTTTCTTGCACGATTCCGGAAAATGTATTATTATACTAGATATCATGTAGGAATTTAGGGAATATAAATAGAAGGAGGCATCTGATGAAAGTATCTACGAAGGGAAGATATGCCCTGCGCCTTATGGTCGATCTTGGGGTTAATGGCGGCGATGACAAGTACATATCACTGAAAGATATCTCATCCAGACAGAATATTTCCATCAAATATCTGGAGCAGATAGTGACGCCGCTTCACCGTGCGGGACTGGTGCGCAGCGTCCGCGGTGCGCAGGGCGGTTATCGCCTGAGCCGTGCGCCGGAGCGCTATACGGCAGGAGAAATCCTCCGCGCCATAGAGGGCAGCTTTGCTCCTATAGCCTGTCTGGAATCCGAGGTCAATGAGTGTGAGCGCTATAAGTATTGTCCTACTGTCGGATTCTGGGAGGGCATGTATAAGGTGATTTCTGATTATATGGATAGCGTGACATTAAAACAACTCATTGATGAGCATTTGAACAGCGTGCAGGGCGGCTGCGTGGAGCGGTAAGGGAAATCGTATCCCCTGGATGAATTGTATGTTGCGCTGGCTGGCCGTGTGGAATGATAAAGCGGCGGCTGAATAACTTGTCTGCGAAAAATGTTCAGTTTTACAAAAAAACAGTTGACATTTATTTGGAAAAACAGTATTATATAAAAGCGGCTTGCGAGAGCGCAGGCCGTTTTGTTATGACGATGCGTGGCTCAGTTTGGTAGAGCGCTGCGTTCGGGACGCAGAGGTCGCAGGTTCAAATCCTGTCGCATCGACTCCTTTCCCCACGGATGCGTAGAAAAGGTCCAGTGGACCTTTTTGAGCTGGCAGGGGCGCCGGAAAGCTTGAATTTACTTGCTTTCCGGTATTTTTTTGCCTTAAAAACGGGAGTTTAAAAACGACTTCAAAAACGTCCGAAATCTGTTTTGTCACGAATCTGTCACGAATTATCACGAATTTCGCTCGAAAATTCAATTGTCGAATAAAGCGCCTGACATTTTATTCATTACCTTTTGCTGTTGTTTTTGATTGGTTTTTGCATAAATGTTCATTGTGGTTGAGATGTCACTGTGTCCGACCCATGCCTGAATATCTTTGATGTCAATGCCCTCGTGGACCATGACGCTTACACAGGAACTGCGAAGGCTGTGCAGGGTCAGGCTGTCGTCCAGCTTATCACTTGCTTTTACCAGCTTTTTAAATGATTTGGTCAGGTAATCCGGTGAATAAGGGCGTCCGTCTTCCCAGGTAAAGATATAATCGGAGTTATGGTAACTGTCGCCCATCAATTCCCTGTTCTGCATCTGAACCGCGTAAATTGCCTCAAGCATCTTCGTGATTTCAGGCGGAATGGGGTAATCACGGTGGCTGGTATAAGTCTTCGTCCGATCTTTGGCAACCGTGGTCTTTAACTTAGTTACCGTGTGCTCAATATACATCCTTCCGTTGCGTATGGCTGACCATCTCAACCCGGCGATTTCTTCTCTGCGGAGGCCGTAGAAAAATGCCAGCGTATACGCGGTTTCCAACCGGTGGCCTTTGATAGCTGCTTTGAAATCATCTATATCATCGATTCCGATATAAACATTTTTTGAGACAGATTCCGGTTTTTTCGGTATTTTTAATTGTGTAATCCGAAGGATGTTTTCGCGGTCTTTTACGTGGCCAAGCATTAACGCATCGGACAGGATGCCTCGCAGTATGGTGGCGATGTCCTTGACCGAACGGTTTGACAGTCCGTTTTCATCATGCTGGGAAGTGCAGACCTTTTCTTTTGTTAAGAGATAATGATAAAACTGGTCTACATGATCAGCAGTCAGTTTTCCCAACGTTACAGGATGGTCTGAAAAATATTCGATGATGTGTTTGACCCTATACTGGTAACCTTCGAAAGTGATAATTTCAATTTCGGACTTCTTCTTATCTAACCAGTACTGGCAGTAAACAGCAAATTGTGTGGTCTCTCCGATTGGTGAGAATCTGGAAATCTCATCTTCAAGCATGGCATTCGCTTTGATGCGGTTCCTTTTTGTTGCCGTAAGTCCGGTATCGATATCCTTTGTCCGGTATTTCTGAGCACCGTGCTCATCGGTGTCGATGAGGTTCAGACGGATGAAAAACTTTGTGACACCTTTTCTTTTTTTTTCGATGGTTCTCCCTGATTTACAGATTAGCATATTTCCCTCCTTTATGGAGCACCATCAATGCTATATATGTTGATAATAGCATCAAGCTCCAAGGTATTGCAAGAGATATTTCTTCGGGATCCGGTATTGTTTCCCGACTTTGATGGATTTCAGTTCTCCTGATTTCAGCATCTTGTAAACAGTGTTTTTGCCGATGCCAAGGATGACCATTACATCCTTGGGCTTGAGGACATCCGGGTAGTTACTGATATATTTGCTGGTATTCATAGCGTTTTTACTCCTCCTCTTTGAAAATGATAAAAATGGTGCCTTTACTTATCACAGGCGGGAGAGGGTAAAATGTCACGTTTTTGAAAAAAATTCTGCTTTTTTTTCAGATTTATTTAAAAAATTGAAATGTGGCGTGACATTTGGTGGCTTCCCGACTGTGATAAGTAGGAAGGTATAATATAGGGTTGGTTTTTCCGCAGCACATGCTATAAAACCTGCATGGCGGTTGTTATTTCCTGTGTTAAGTAAAACATGGAAAAAGTAAAAGTCCTTTGTATTTTCTTAAATCCGGAAAATTTTAGAAAATCTTTAGAAATTTATAAACAGATGATTAAAAATCACGAATTATGCCGCCGATTTTGAAATTATTGCACCCCATAACTATAGTAGAAGAACTAAAAATCAGAGAGCAAAAGATCAAAGGAGGAAATATGGCTGAGAACCGAAAATATTATTATCTGAAACTGAAGGAAACTTATTTTGACGGAGACGCGATCGTTTTGCTGGAAAGCATGCCGGACGGATTTTTTTATTCCAATATTCTGTTGAAAATGTATTTAAAATCCTTGAAGCATGATGGGAAGCTGCAATTGGCGGATGGCATTCCATTTACGACGCAGATGATTGCCACGATCACTCGTCAGCCGGTGGATGTTGTCGAGAAGGCATTGCCGATTTTTGAGAATCTCGGGCTTGTAGAGAGGTTGCCGGACGGTGTTCTGTATATGAGTGATATTGAGCTTATGATCGGACAGTCTTCTAGCGAAGGCGAGCGGAAGCGGCGTGCAAGGCTCGCCTTACATGCACAGAAAATGGTGATGGAAACAGGGGCGGACATTTGTCCACCAGAGATAGAGAAAGAGAAATAGATAGAGAAAGAGACAGAGTCAGAGGTAGAGGTAGAGTCAGATGCCGGGACAGCTGACCGCAGTAGCTTAAGTGATGGTATGAAGGATGACGGAGAACTCCCCAAGCAGGCAAACTACGGCATTTATAAAAATGTAACATTAAGCGATGACGAATATAGACGCCTTAAATTTCTGTTTCCATCTGATTATCAGGGCAAGATTGATTATTTGTCTTCCTATATGGCATCGACCGGGCGAAAGTATAGCAACCATTATCTGACGATTCTGAAATGGGCGAAGCAGGATGAACAGCGGATGAAAGATCAGGCAGTGAAAAAGAAATTTGAAGATTATGATAATTATGAGAAGGGAAAGAGCTATTGATTCTGTGAAGAGGATTTTTGATCGGGTGTGTGAGAAGCAAAAGGCCTTTGGAGTGGGCGGAACGCTTTCGTGCATTTGAACTGTGGTGATTGGAATAGCTGAAGCAGGAAATCTTTGGACGAGGGAGCAATTTTATATTTATGTACAATACCGGGGTTTCAGGGGGCTCCCTGACAAGATGCACGGCTGCATGAAATGTAGCACAAGGTGCGTATCTTGCAGATACAGCCCCCGAAAATCGGTACAAGTGAGACATTTTTTGACACAAGTGAGAAGTTTTCTGGGACGAGTGAGACATTTTTTGAGACAGGTGAAAAGAGTGAGAGGCTTTTCTGAGAGAAGTGAGAAGGTTTCTGAGACAGGTGAGAGGAGTGAGAGACCAATGGTGAAATAAGTGAAGGAAGTGAGAAGTTTTCCTGAGAGAAGTGAGAAGGTTTTTGAGACAAGTGAGAGACTGAAGTGAGAAACTTCCCGGGCATGCTCCACATGGGTCTGCTCCCGGAGTGCTTCCACAAAAAGCGGATGCCATTCCTCGTCACCTGGATTTGGCGCATATTCCAGTCTCCACTGCTTTAACAAATGAAGGTAATCGGAATAAACACGGAAGCATTTCTGCTCTGCCTGCTGAAAATGCTCTTTTTCGGACAACCTCCGCCTTACGAAGCGCACCGGCTCTGCCTGTCTTGCCCTGGGCGGTTTCCCGCGCCTGTCATAGCTGACATTAAAATCCGAAGCCAGCTTCTCCGCCGCTTCCTTCACACTCAGCCCATAGAGCGCGGTGGTAAAATCAATCACGCTCCCGCCAGCCTGACAATCGAAGCAATGGAAACGCATGTCCACTTTCATTCTCGGATGCCGGTCATCGTGGTAGGGACAGCAGGCCATCCCGTTCCGGTTTACTTTGATTCCGTACAGTTCCGCTGTCTGCTTGGTCGTGACGGCCTGCTTCACCGCGTCATATACATTCATGGATTTTTCCTTCCCGGAAACCTGCCGGTGTTGCGGTTTTATAGAAAAACCGCTCCGCCATTTCAGATTTCCATTTCCTTTTTCTTTGTTGTCTGACCGGGTTCCTCCAGGTTTTGTTTCCGATTTTTGTGCCTGCTGTTTTTTGCTGCAGCTGTGCCAGCACGGATTCGTGCTCCTGCGATTCCGGCTCCGGCGTGGATGCCATTTCCGACAGGAAAAGCTTCATGCGCCCGTTCAACTCCGTGACCCATGGTATGATAGTTATGTGGAAGTTATTTTATCCGGTGAAGAGCAATTTGACGAATTTATAAGATTATATTTCGATGGTCAGGTTGAAAGTGAAACGCTTGACACTCATTTTGGAAGAGATTATGAGCATTGGTACATCAACAGCACGGAAACAACAGTTGATGTAGAAGATGAAACTGAGCAGGAGCTATCCTTAGATCAGCAAAAAATAGAAGAGTGATATTATGCGATATACAGATATTATTTCGATGACCTTCCTGATGATATTGAGATAACTTATGGAGCTTCAGAGTCTTCCTCTAAATGCATCCTGTCAGAAAACGAGGATGATGTGGAATATCTGATTTATGACAGGGAATCAAAAAACGGACAATGCGGCCTGTATGTATATTATCGAAGCGAAACGGACGAAGATGGATCATGGGATTATGCGAATGGAACAATCATTGATATTTGTGCTTATGTGTATGATAGCGGTGATGTAATATGCAGTGGAAAAACACATTGGGAGGATATCGGTTCTGAATCCTATCGAGAAGTGACAGGAGAAGAGTAATAGATGTATCTGAATTGCCAGATTTTGAAAACATATTATAGAATATATTGAACTTACGGGGCATCGCTTCAGCGGTGCCTTTTCTGTTTTAGTGGGTCAAGTAATCTTCAGATCCTTTCTTCTATGTGAAAAGGAAAGTTGATTTTTGCTTTGTAGAAAGTAGACAGTCATCAATATTGGTGGCTGTTTTTTTATTTTTCTAAAAAATTTCGCTTTTAACGTGAACTTTCTGCCTTTGCCACCTGTGATTAGTGAAAGAGATAAAAAATTTTTCAAAAACAGCTTGTCAAAAGCCGATTTTTAATCGAATAGGTGAAGGACTCTTTTTATGAATTGTCCACAAGCTGAATGATGGGCTGCAGCGTGTTTTCATTTCCGGCAGGAATCTGCTGCGGACAGAACGGCAATGCAGCTTATCAACCAATGCACAGCGGCTGGGCATCCAGCCGAAATCACAGGAGGACAGATTTTTATGCAGGACAACAACATGATCCACAGCCCGTTAAGGGCAATCCAGGAGGAGATCGAACAGACAGAAAAGGAAATCCATCATCTCGAACAGCAGGTGAAGGCGAAGAACAACGTTGTCACGAAGCTGACGCGCCGGGAACGCACGAACCGGCTCTGCACACGTGCCGGGATGCTGGAGAGCTTCCTTATGGAACCGGAAGCACTGACCAATGAACAGGTCATGGAGCTTCTGAAAACCGCTTTCCGCCAGCCGGAAGTGAAGCAAAAGCTAAAGGAGATGCTGGATGATGCAAAGGAAAATATGTAAAGACAGGAACACTTCCAGACCCTCGACTTTTGGAGAGGGCGCAATTATACCCCCATCCTGGGGGAATTGCGCTCTCCGAGGGTTCCTGGGCGGAAAACCAATGAAGATTGTGCAGCTTCCGTCGCTGCTCCACTTCATAACAGGGGGCTGCACTCCCCCTGTGCCGGTTCCCGGCTACCCCCTGGCTCTGCTGCCATCCGGCAGTATGGCTCCGACAATCCCAGAGAACGGAGGTGCTGATCATGCCATGCCCGCATTTTAGTATCTCCCTCGTAAAGCGGAGCCTGAACCAGTCTGCCGTCGCAGGCGCAGCTTACCAGAGCGGCGAGCCGTTATTTTCCGAATACGACCGGAAACGGAAATCCTACTCCGAGAAGCGGGGCATCGTCCATGCGGAGATCATGCTCCCGGCACACGCACCGCCGAAGTATGAAGACCGTGCCACGCTCTGGAATGCCGTCGAAGCCGTGGAGAAACAGTGGAATTCCCAGCTTGCCCGCCGCATCATCCTTGCCCTTCCGAGGGAAGTGCCTCCGGACCAGTATGCTCAGATGCTGCGCGATTACTGCAACGAGCATTTCGTGTTCAAAGGGATGTGCGTGGATTTCGCCATCCATGACAAAGGCGACGGCAACCCACACGCCCATATCATGCTGACCATGCGGGCGATGGACGCGGACGGGAAGTGGCTCCCGAAAACCCGCAAGGTTTACGACCTGGACGAAAACGGGAACCGGGTCAAATGCGAGAACAGCCGTTACTGGAAAAGCCACAAGGAGGACACCGTGGACTGGAACGACCAGAAGTACGCGGAGATCTGGCGGCACGGATGGGAGACGGTCACGAACCGGTATCTGGAAAGGAACAGCAGGCCGGAGCGTGTTGACCTCCGTTCTTTTGAACGGCAGGGCACCGGCCAGATTCCCACGGTACACATGGGTGTCGCAGCCACGCAGATGGAAAAACGCGGCGTCAGCACATTCCTCGGAGATTTAAATTGGGACATCCGGGCGGCAAACAGCCTGATGCAGTCCATCGGAAACCGTATCCGAAGCCTGAAAGCATGGGTGACGGAGTTGAACGGGCGCATGAAGCTTTTCCTGTCGGAAATGGCATCCGCGCCGGAGCCGGGGCTTGCTGAGCTGCTGTTTAAGTATCTCTCTGAAAGGGAATCAGAACGGGACGGCTGGTCCGGCATCAGCAAAATTAAAGGGCTGTCCAATGACGTGATGAAAGTCCAGCATTCGATTGATTACCTGAATGCGCAGGGCATCTCCACCCTGGATGACCTGGACAGACGGCTTGACGCTGCGAAAGAAAAATCCGCAGGCATCCGCAAAACAATGAAATCCCACGAGAGCAAAATTAAGAACCTCACCGGGATTATCACGGCACACGAAACCTGCGAACGCCTGAAACCGGTCATGGATGCTTACGGGAAAATCTGGTTCAAAGGCAAAAAGGAAAAATACGCAAATGAGCATAAGGACGACCTTGCCGCTTACCGGAAAGCGGCACGTTATCTGAAACAGAACCGGCTGGAACCGGACAGCCCCATCGAAAAGGCGAAGCTGCTTGCCGAATGCGGGCAGCACCGGGAAGCAATCCAGGCACAGCAGGCGGAGCTGGAATTCGTGCAGTCGGATTTAAAAGAATTGAAAGATGTCCGTTATTTTGTCTCCAGGGTTTTGCCAGAGCGAGAAAAAGCTGGTACAGAAAAATTCGTAACGGAGCCTGCAGCGAAAACGGCAAAACCAAAAAAGCACGCGCCAGAGCCGGAACCGCAGGAGCGCGAATCCGTGTTGGCACAGCTTAGGCAGAAACAGCAGGCGCAGAAAAACCGGGAGCAAAACCGGGGCACTTCCGGTCAGATATCAAAACGGAAAAAAGAAATGGAAATCTAAGATGCTGGCATCCGAACCCGCTCAAAAACGAGCGGGTTGGAGTGCAAGTGCAAAGGATAACAGAGAAAAGCGAGATGCGCAGGAACAGGAGAATCAGATGAAAAGATTTGTAATAGATCAACAGTATATCGCAAGCCGACAGTCTGAGAACGGACAGAAGGGAGATGACAGTACATGACACAGTTTTTAACAGCGGATACGCAGTTTCCGCCTTATATGATTTGCCCGCGGTTCCTTATGGACTACCCGATGTCCGAAACGGCAAAATTCCTTTATGTGCTGCTGCTTGACCGGGCGCGGATATCCATGAAGAAAAAGGAATGGCTGGATGAGCAGGGGCATGTGTTTCTATATTTTGCAATTACAAACATGGCGGTGATGCTTCATAAGAGTGAGACGACCGTGAAATATTGTCTGTCGGTTTTGGAAGGAAATGAATTGATTTTACGCAGGAGGCAGGGGACAGGCAAACCCAACCGGATTTATGTGAAGATTCCGTCAAATGCGCCTGCACGGACAGAGGTATCTGCTTTGGCAGACAAAAATCTGTCCCTGGAACAGACAGAAAACTACCTTCCAGATAGACAGAAAACTGTCCCCCGGACAGACGGAAATCTGTCTGGTAGTAAAAAAGAGAGAGTAAAAACAAATCAGAAAAAAAGAGAAAGTGATGGCGATCTGTCAGCATATGGAACTTACCGGAATGTATTTTTGACAGAGGAGCAGATGGCAGACCTGAAAGAAAATGTCCACAATTATGGGGAGTACATGGGAGACTGATAGCTTTGTGGATGACAACACTCTGACGGTGAATGTGAATCGGCTGCGAAGGAAACTGGATAGTCTTGGACTGAATGACTATATAGCGACTAGACATGGTCAGGGGTATATGGTGGAATGAGATGAAAATCAGAGATTATTTGAAAATGAGGGCTCCATTATTTCTTTTGTATATTCTGATTTATGTACTGTTGACCGCCAGCTTCATGCTTTATCAACTTCCAGCTTTGGCAGTGATTTATCCTATGAGTCTGGGGTTCATTCTACTTGCTTGTTATCTGATTTTGGACTATAAAACGGTGAAAAAACGCTTCCGACAGTACCTTGCGTTAGAGCAGAAGATGCAGGAACTGCGACAGCAGCTTGCCGCCGACCAGAACAAATCCCGGCAAAGGATGGACTATTACAGCATATGGGCGCATCAAATCAAAACGCCCATCGCCGCCATGCGCCTTCTTTTACAGGGACAGGACAGCGAGATGAGCCGCAGGTTAGGCGTGGAGCTGAATCGCATCGAGAGCTACGCGGATATGGTGATGACTTACCTCCGCCTGGACGGGGACAGTACGGATTATGTATTCCGGCAGAGTGATCTGGACGAAATCGTAAGAGGAGCCATTCGCAGGTTTTCAGGAGAGTTCATTGCGCGGAAAATCAGTCTTTTCAATGAGCCATTGAATCAGACAATCCTTACAGACGAAAAATGGCTGTCCTTTGTGATAGAGCAGATTCTGTCCAATGCGCTGAAATATACGCCATCGGGGAGCATTTCCATCTATATGGAGCCACCCCAGGTGCTGTGCATCCAAGACACCGGCATTGGTATTGCATCCGAGGATCTGCCCAGGATTTTTGAGCAGGGATTCACCGGCTGCAACGGGCGGACGGACAAAAAGGCCAGCGGCATCGGCCTGTACCTGTGTAAACGCATTTGTGATGACTTGGGCTGTCAAATTTCCGCTGCTTCCCAGCCGGGGGAAGGAACGGTGATCCGGTTGAACCTGAAAAAAGCCCCTGCCCGGATGAATTCATAAGAAGTCAGAATCACATCTAAATCTTACAAAAGCGTAAGAGTAATGTAAGCCTGCAAATAAAAAGTCAAGAGGAAAATGGGAATTTTTCAAATAAA
>JAJQCB010000287.1:0-1759 GCA_021203005.1 Clostridiales bacterium
AGATCTCATAGAGTTTCCTCGTATTGGAACTGTTCGCACCTCCGATCACGATCATGGCGTCCACCTTGCGGGACAGCGCTGCCGCTGCCTCCTGCCTTTCCTTTGTGGCAGAACAGATCGTGTTGTGGACCAGAAAATGAATCCTGTTTTCCACCGTGCTCATACCATCATACTCTCTTTTTCGGAGAATTTCAACCATATCTTGAAACTTTTTATGATTAAATGTTGTCTGCGCCACGATACACACTTTATCATGTCCGCTCAGGTCAATATTCCGCGCTTCTTCCCCGGAAGCAATCACCGCACTGTTCTCCGGATCCGCCCATCCGACGATCCCTTCCACCTCCGGGTGATCGGCACTGCCGATAATTAAAATGAAATATCCTTTTTCTGAAAACTCATGTACAATGTCATGTATTTTCCTCACGAAAGGGCAGGTCGCATCTACCACATGCAGTCCGGCGCTGGTCAGGTCATCCTGGACTGCTTTGGAAACGCCGTGTGATCGTATGATCACGGTTCCGCCCTGCAGCGCACGCGCTTCTTCCAGTGTGTAAATCACGCGGACTCCCTTTTTCTCCAGGTCAGCGGTCACTTCTTCATTATGAATGATGGGGCCGAATGTATAGACCGGCTCCCGGCCGGCAGCTGCTTCGCGGTAAACAGTGTCTACGGCGCGGTTGACGCCGAAGCAGAAGCCGGCTTTTGCGGCGAGTTGTACGTTCATGATAAAATTCCTTTTTTTAAGCGATATATGGCGTCCACCACCTCATCGATATCCAACTCAGAGGAGTCTACCGTGACCGCGTCCTCCGCTACGGTAAGCGGCGCGATCTCGCGGTGCATATCGCGGTAATCCCGCTCTTCGATGTCTTTCTCAATCTCTGCGAGATCACAGGTCTGCCCTTTTTCAATCAGCTCGTTGTACCTGCGCAGGGCCCGCGTGTGAACGCTGGCTGTGAGATATATTTTCAGCTGGGCGTCCGGGAGAATGCAGGTGCCGATGTCACGTCCATCCATGATGACGTCATTTTCTTTTGCGATTTCCCGCTGCAGATTCAGCAGCTTCTGCCGGACGGAGGGATATGCGCTGACGACGGAAGCCGCGCGCCCCACTTCCTCCCGGCGGATTTCACCGGACACATCCGTGCCGTTTAGCAGAACTTTCTGGACCCCGTTCTCATAAGCAAGTTCAATACGGATTCCGCCGCAGGCACTGCTTACCGCAGATTCATTTTCAATCGAAATTCCGGTATTCAGAAAATAATATGCCATTGCCCGGTACATCGCTCCCGTATCCACATAAACAAAGGAAAGCTTTTTGGCCAGCCGCTTTGCGATCGTGCTTTTGCCCGCCCCGGCGGGACCGTCTATTGCGATATTGTAACTCATTTTTCTTATCTCCACTTTCTTTCTGACCCGGATAAACCGGAATTTTATTCATCGGTTCTTTCCCATCGTTACTGTTTTGCGGACCAATTACTGATTTAATTAGTTTACGACCATACTTCTTATCTTGTTTTACGGACTGGATTCCTGTATTTTGATTTTTCGTCCGTAGTGTTTACTGCCTTTTACGGACAAAATACTAGTTTTTGCAGATTTTGTCCGTAGTGTTTGCTACTCTGTACGGACTAAATGCTGGTTTTTGCAGGTTTTGTCCGTAGTGTTTGCTACTCTGTACGGACTAAATGCTGGTTTTTGCAGGTTTTGTCCGTAGTGTTTGCTACTCTGTACGGACTAAATGCTGGTTTTTGCA
>JAJQCB010000287.1:1769-17482 GCA_021203005.1 Clostridiales bacterium
CAGGTTTTGTCCGTAGTGTTTGCTACTCTGTACGGACTAAATGCTGGTTTTTGCAAGTTTTGTCCGTAGTGTTTGCTACTCTGTACGGACTAAATGCTGGTTTTTGCAGGTTTTGTCCGTAGTGTTTGCTACTCTGTACGGACTAAAATCTAGTTTTCGCAATTTTTGTCCGTATAATTTACAACAAATCTAAATATTCTTGCGTGAGAAATTCCGGTTTATCAAAAATCTTTCCCGCCGGCACCTCACCTCACACACTCTCCCGCCAGATGCCCGGTGGACCAGGCGATCTGCAGATTGAACCCGCCTGTAACCGCATCCAGATCCAGCATCTCCCCGCAGAGATACAGTCCCGGCACAAGCCGGGATTCCATTGTGGACGGATCGACCTCCGCCACGCGTATGCCGCCCCGGGTGATAATAGCCTCCGACCAGCCGCCCAGTCCCGTGATGGTTCCCGGGAAATGCTTCAGCAGCAGAAGCAGCTGTCTGCGTTCTTCTCTGGTGACAGCGTTAACCTTTTTTTCGGGATCAATGCCGGACAGACGCACTATAACGGGAATCATTTTTGACGGGAGCAGTTTCCCCAGCGCATTCTTATATTGACGGTTTGCATTTTCCGCAATGTCTCGCTGAAGGCGCTGATCGAGCTGCTCCTCACTCAGAGATGGCTTCAGGTCAATCTCAAAAATCAATTCTGATTGCAGCTTCGTGTCCGGGATCACACTGCTCGCGGTCAGCACCACCGGGCCGCTGATTCCCCGGTGGGTAAATAAAAGCTCCCCGAATTCCTCAAAAACTTTCTTTTTCCCGGCTCTCACCGTAAAGGAAATATTTTTCAGGGAAAGTCCCTGCAGCTTAGGAATATAATCCTCTTTTGTAAGCATCCCGACCAGAGACGGCCGCAATTCCGTACAGGTGTGCCCCAGCCTTCGCAGCATCTCCCACCCGCTGCCGTCGCTTCCGGTGGAGGGATAGGAACAGCCGCCGGTCGCCATGATCACAGCGTCGCAGGGAAAGAATTGCCGCTTCCTGTTTTTCTCCGAAAATTTCCCCGTATGAATCGGCTCCGCCAATCGCCCTGCTTCTTTCCGGTTAAAATCCGGCAACATTTCTGACTCTCTGCAAAAGGAACCGCTCCCTTTGTCCCCCCAACTCTCATATATCAGCCCTGCCACAGCCCCGTCCTCTACCCTGATCTCTGTGACATCTGCCTGCAATTTTACTCTGACACCAGCCCGCCGCATCACCGTTTCCAGTGTCCGGGTCACATCAGAAGCATGATCCGACTGGGGGAAAACACGATTCCCGCGCTCCGTCTTTAAACGCAGCCCGTTTTCCTCAAAAAAATCTATCACAGCGCGGCTGTCAAACTGATAGACCGCGCTGTAGAGAAATTTATAATTTCTGGATACTGACTGAAAAAAATCTTCGGTCGCACAGGCGTTGGTCAGATTGCATCTGCCTTTCCCTGTGATAAAAAGTTTTTTACCCAGCTTTTCATTGTGGTCAAAGAGCGTTACCGAATGCCCGGCTGCTCCGGCGGCGCAGGCCGCCATCATCCCGGCCGCGCCTCCGCCCACGACGGCTACTTTACTCATCTTCCGGCTCCCCGACCTTGCCGTACCTCATCTTAATATGGTCGTCAATGTAATTGATCTCATCACTCTCATAAACCTGATACTCATCCCAGATCTGCTCCAGGTTCTCCAGCGTATCCGCCACCTCATCCTGCTTTCGCATACACAGCGACACAATCAGCGCGTTGATCACGCTCAGCGGCGCCACCAGGGAATCCACGATGGACACCATGTCGCTCCTGGCGATCAGGTTGCAGGAAGAGTAGAGATTCATCGGGGAATGCACGCTGTCTGTCAGCGTAATCACTTTCGCGTTCCGGTTGTTCGCAAACTCCATCGCTTTCAGCGTCCGCATAGAATAGCGCGGGAAACTGATGCCGATGATCACATCCCGCTCACTGATACGGACCATCTGTTCAAACAACTCACTGGAGCTGCTGGTATGCAGCAAATGTACATTTTCAAAAATCAGATTAAAATAAAACGCCATAAAGCTCGCCAGCGGCGCACAGCTGCGGATGCCTACTATATAAATATGCTCCGCATTCATAATGATATCCAGAGCCAGGTCAAATGCTTCCTGGCTGATCTGCTCCAGCGTCCGCTTGATTTTTTCCGCATCGGACTGAAGCACGGACTCCAGCACGCGGGACTGGCTGATGCGGCCGTAGGCAACCTCCATGCGCTGGATGGAATTAAGCTTGTTTTTCACCAGCTCTTCCAGCGCTTTCTGGAACTCCGGATACCCCCGGTAGCCAAGGAAAGTGGCGAAACGGACCACTGTGGATTCGCTGACGCCGACCACTTTGCCAAGCTTGTCCGCAGTCAGGAAAACCGCCTTGTCATAATTGTCTATGATGTAAGTAGACAGCGCTTTCTGTCCCTTGCTCATATGCGAGTAGCGCTCATTGATCCGGTTCAATAACTCGTTTGACTGATTCATAGTATGCATGCCTCTGTGTAGCTTTATCGTTTTATCCTGTCTGTTCCATTCGCTGCTGAATCGCTGACATATGAAAAAAATATGCGACAATATGAAAGCATTCACACAGCAAAATTTCATTCTCCCCGTACGATCAGGCGTATGTAACAAGTATAGTAGTTTTGCCTCAAAATTACAACCGTAGATTTGTAATTTTCAGAACCAGACAAATTTGGAGAGAACACGACAGCGAGGAAATACAAAGCATTTTCGAGCCTGGTTCTGAATAATTACCTTATATTGTATTACTACTAAAAAACCTCCGCAGCACCCACCTCAGACACCATCTCAGGTCATAGAGCTCCGCAGACCCGGCCAGGCTGATTTCCCGCTCCGCGTACAGAACTCCGTTCAGGTATATTTTTTCCGCCCCGACCACGGTCCCGGCCTCAACAGGAGCGGTCAGGCTCTCCGGCAGATCATATTGAATTTCTACCTCATCGGTATTCGAGATAAATCCGGTGACAGCCTCGTCGGCAACGACTGCCGCCACGGTTTCCGGATATATAATATCTCCCCTCAGCACAGAAACAGCATCCAGAAGCGGCACTTTCAGGGAAATTTCGGCCGGCTCCTGTGTCAGCAGCTGATCCGTATAATGCTCATCCGCATAGGAAAGCAGCTGCTTTGCATCTGACCATTTGTATTCTCTGTGATTTGGCCAGCCGCAGGCGAGCAGAGCAAACGTATAGGTATGTTCTCCGCTTTTGCAGGCGCCCACATAGCAATAACCGGCTTTTGCGGTAAAGCCGGTCTTGCCGCTAAGCGCCCCATCCACCATCTGCAGCAGAGAATTATGATTGGTCAGAGACCAGGTTTTCGCGCCGTCAGTCGTGCCAATCTGCGCGGATTGTGTCTGTGTGATTTCCAGAAATGCCTCATTTTGAATACAATAAGCCATGATCAGACTCAGATCATATGCGGTCGTGTGGTGCTCGCCGCCCTTATCCTCTCCGTCCAGACCGTTCGGCGTCACAAAATGGCTGCCCGTACAGCCAATCTCCTCCGCTTTCTCATTCATCAGGTCTGCAAACATCTCCACACTGCCTGCGATATGCTCCGCGACAGCCACGGCAGAGTCATTGTGGGACTCCAACATCAGCGAGTACAGCAGATCCTGTAAATAAAAGGTATCGCCGGAGGAAAAACCAAGCTTTACCTTCGGCATACTGCAGGCATAGTCCGAGACAGTCACCACATCATCCGGGTTGCCAAGCTCCAGCGCAAGAATACAGGTCAGAATCTTCGTCGTGCTGGCGTTTGCCATCGATTCCGCAGCGGATTTTCCATATAAAATACGTCCGGAGTCCGCGTCAATCAAGACCGCGGCTCCGGCGTACAAATTCAAATCGTCCCGGTGAAAATCAGAAAATGATTCCGGAACATAGCTGTCAGTATAAGAAGACGCGCAGACACGCTCCGGCAGAGCGACAAATAAACAAACGATGACAACCAGAAAAGACAGGATAAATTTTTTCAAGGCAAACCTGATTTAAAAGTTCTCTTCCTACTTTTATGCCAGTGTATCGTTCAGTATGCCTCAAAAAGAAATCTGTCCTCCTCGAACATTGGTTTCTCTCTGCCCTCCTCCTCCGCGGAAAATCCCAGAAACATCATTAAATGCGGAACTACCGCGTCCGACAGATAAAGCTTTAAGACAAAATATTCAGCAAATCGGAGAACGTTCCCAGATTGTAATCCGCTTTCCCACACTTTGTCGCTTCCCCGATGGCCGCCGTGTGCATTCCGCCCGCGATTGCGGCGTCAATGCCCGCCTCGGCATCTTCCACGACCAGACAGTCTTCCGGCGCCTGCCCCAGAAACTGTGCGGCCTTTACAAACACCTCCGGATCCGGTTTGGAGCGGGTGATATTTGTACCGTCCGAAATCTCATCAAACGCATCTGTAAGCCCGACTCTCTCCAGGATAAACTTCGCGTTTTTGCTGGAAGACCCTAACGAAATTCCATAACCCCGCCGCCGGATTTCCGCCAGCGTCTCCCACACCTCATCGGTCACATCCGCGGGCGTCATCGTGGCAAGGAGCTCGCGGTAGGTCTCATTTTTGGCAGCCGCCAGTTCTTCTTTTTTCTCCTGGCTCAGCGTCTCCCCCTCGTAGCGCTCCAGAATAATCTCCAGGCTGTCCATACGGCTGACGCCGCGCAGGCGATGGTTGATCGTCTCGTCAAAGTAAATCCCCATGCTGTCCGCCATCTTCTTCCATGCCTGATAGTGAAACTTGTCGGTAAATACAATCACGCCATCCAGATCAAAAATCACTGCCTTTAAACTCATTTTTTCATTCCCCCTTTACAAAGTTTATTTTCTATTTTACTGTAGCACAGGATATGGATTTGAGGCAACTCTATTTTTATGTGTTAGATGGCGGATATCTGATTCCCAGCAGCGCTCGAAATCCACGGCGTAGTCATAGCTGACCTTGCTCTTGTTCCACACATCCACCAGCTCGTCCATCACATACATTCCCAGCCTGTCGCAGGCGCGAAGCAGCGCCTGGGACGCCGGATTGTGCGCCGATCGGACCGCGTTAAAGCCCGCTTCTTTCAGCCGCAGCACCCGGCGGTATTCATAATCATCGTAAGCGCAGGCGCCGAGCAACCCTGCGTCGTGGTAGATGCAGGCGCCTCGAAGCTTTACCGTCCTGCCGTTGACGCGCAGCCCATAAGGATTGACATAAATATGCGCTCCTTTATAAAGATACACATCGCGGTAAATCCCCTCAAACTGCAGAACCAAGCGCTGTCCCATTTCCTCCTCCGGCACGAAAAACTCCTTGTAATTTTCCTCGTTTCATTGTTCCTTCTCCTTGTTTTTAATCTATTTGTCAAATACAAATGCATACACTATCATTCTCCCCGACCGGGAGAGTACAGTCAAGCCTCTTGAAATACTTTTTCTGCGGATGCGAAATACACTGCTCCTTACCGCTGCCGGCAACGCCTGCCACATCCAGCCCGACAAAATATCTGGCCAGCAGATAGATCGGACTGGCCGCCCAGGCATGACAGAGGCTCTTGCCAAACCGGTCCCCGTACATATCATACTGCGCCTCCCCGGTAACCGCCGGGTCATACTCCTCCCAGAACGTAACTGCCCCGCGCTCCAGCATCCCGCCCCAGTAAGACCGGATCTCACCCATCACGGTGTCCAGATACCCCAGGGAAGCCAGAACATCCAGCTCATAGAATTTAAAATACGGCGTTGTGATGGCCGGAATGCGGTCGTTTTGCAGGACACAGGAGACGATTTTTTCCTGTCGCTCCTGATCCGCGATACCATACCGTATGGCGAAAATATTCGCGTGGCGCGTCACATGTGACTTTCCTGAGATAAAGGAATCTATGTATGCTCCTTTCAATTCATCCCAGTAAAACCTGTCAATCGCACAAAGCAAGCTCTGATACCGTTCACGGTATGCATCCGCAGAATGCCGGTACACACATTCGGGAATCACCATAGCGGCGTTTACAATGGAATTAATTCCGTCGGCGTTTTCTTTTGTGTTGCCGGTCTCATTTGCATCCGTTGCCAACACTTCCGCCGCCCAGGCCATGGCGTCATAACATGCCGCAAAAAGCATCTGCATGGCGCAGACCGGCCCTTCCTTGTCCATATCCGCCCAGTCAATATAAACCCAGTCTTGCTCCCTCCCCACGAGAAATCCATGTTCATCCAGCTGTCCCTCGCAAAACTCCATCAGAGATTCCATCTTCGGATAAATGCTCCGGAGAAAATCCACATCCCCATAAGCCTCACAGTGTGCACGGACGCCGAGAATCCAGAACAGGGAATAGTCCACAATCGTATTGATATGGGTCGTCATCGGGTCGTTCCCCCGGAGCGCCAGCAGTGTCCTCCGGTCGATATCCGGATCAGCCAGCAGATACTGATTCACCAGAATACTCTGGTACGCGTCCCCGGACCAGATCCATTTATCCCGCTTGATCCCGTCGATAAAGAAAATCCCGCTGCAGAGCTGAAAGGTATGCGCCGCCGTGTTCCAGATCCGGTTCAGCAGTTTATCGTTACAGAAAAAAGACGCTTTCACCGGAATATCCACATACTGATGAATCGCTTTCACATGCACCGCGTCCTTCGTATATTCTGGAATATAAGCGTAACGCACCGCACACCGCGGGCACCGCCCGGTATCTGCATCCGGAATCCAGCTGTAATAACAGTGCTCCTCATCAAGCGCTTCGCTGCGGGACTCGCCGCAGTATACGCGCAGCATCTGCACAGTAGCCGCACGTCCTGTCAGCTTCAGGGCTTTACGCTCCGATGGATTGTATCTCGTTCCATCACATAACAGCTCTGACTCTGGATTCGCCATTCCATCGCATGTCTCAGAATGCTTTTCTGCACCGTCAAACTCTACCGCAATCTGCGCGGTCAGCTCCGTCTCAAACTCACACAAAACACCGCCGTTCACCTCTTCCACGCGAACCGGCAGGTATTCTTTTTCCATATAATTCCAGACTGTCGGATCCTGCTTATGTTCTGTAAAATACTTACAGTACCCGGACGGGACAGGCGCGTGGTCATAATCCTCCGCCATCCATCCCGCGTCCGAGAAAATCTCAGTTCCTTCTATATAGACACTGGGAAAAGCGTCAATGCGGGCTGCATGTATGGAAATCCGCACGGTTCCCGGACCGCATGTAATCCGCCAGCCCAGGGGATACTTTTTTTCAGACCAATCTGCTCCCGGATCGGGTGATATGTTATCAGACCGCTCTGCCGCCGAATCGGATGATACATGATTGGACCACTCTGCTTCTAATGCAGACAAAGCATTGTCACTCCCATTTGCGATATCTGTACGAGACATTCTTTGTTCCACGAGCACATAGCCCACGGCATCCGATAACACAGTAAAGGAAGTCTCCGCTTTCAATTCATAGATCCTGCGGAACACAACTCTGTTCCGGAATCCCTCGCTCTTCCAGAACGCCGGCCATCCCATGCCGCGCTCCACACGGCTGAAGTTCTGCCGCATTGCATGATATAACTCAAAATCCCCCGGATACCAGATCCAGAACATTTCTTTATTCAGAACGCTCATAAAAATCCTCCATCTGTCCGCATCAGCTGATTTTCGCGCTAATTTTCTAACATCCACTTTAACAAAATCCGGCAGGAAAAGTGAAAGTATCCGGACATAATTTTAGCAAAATACCGATTGGATACCGCCTCATCAGAAAGATATCGTCACACTTTCCTGGTCGATTCCATTATACCCTCCATAACCGGCTTTTCTCAACCTGGTTTTTTATTTTTTCCGCCTGGCAACCGGAATGCAGAGCTCATCTCCCACACGCAGATTATACACATTCGCGTACGGATTTTTGTACATAATCTCCGAGACACTGACATGGTATACCTGCGACAAACGATACAGCGTATCCCCAGGCTGAATCACGTGGATCAGACCATCACAGTTCATGCGTCCCCGATATTCCGATTTTCCATTTTCCTTCTCCAAACTTCCATTTTCCTCATATAATCTCATATCCATCCTCGCAGCATTCTCTTTTTTATATTATATGCCAATCTGATCCGCAGTTGTTTTCTTATTTACCATTTTTGCATCTGAATTCAAATTCGCTGGGGGCAGGATGGATGAGACAGATGGCAGCAACATCCGTCTCATAACCAAATATATACACCTCTAAAGAAACTATAAAATGGCTTGTCTTTTCATTTTTCCTGTCGTATAATAGGCGTGCTTGCAAAAAAGCGCATAAATTAGAAGAAATAGTTACATGCGAGGAACAATATGACAAACCAGAATTTACATAAACTCGGAATCGACATCGGTTCCACCACGGTAAAAATCGCCATCCTGGACCAGGAGGACAATCTCCTGTTTTCCGATTACGAGCGGCACTTCGCGAATATCAGGGAAACGCTTTCCGACCTTCTCGATAAAGCCTACGATAAGCTTGGACAGATTACCCTCTGCCCGATGATCACGGGTTCCGGCGGTCTGACTCTGGCCAAACATCTGGAAGTTCCGTTTGTACAGGAGGTCATCTCCGTCTCCACCGCGCTGCAGCACTACGCGCCGCAGACGGACGTGGCCATCGAGCTGGGCGGCGAGGACGCCAAGATCATTTACTTTGAAGGCGGCAATGTGGAACAGCGCATGAACGGCATCTGCGCCGGCGGCACCGGCTCCTTTATCGACCAGATGGCTTCCCTGATCCAGACGGACGCCAGCGGTTTAAATGAATATGCCAAAAACTATAAAGCGCTCTACCCCATCGCGGCACGCTGCGGCGTGTTTGCCAAGTCAGACATCCAGCCGCTGATCAACGAGGGAGCGACCCGCGAAGATCTGTCCGCCTCGATTTTCCAGGCGGTAGTCAACCAGACCATCAGCGGTCTGGCCTGCGGCAAGCCGATCCGCGGTCATGTGGCGTTCCTCGGCGGTCCGCTGCACTTTCTATCCGAATTAAAAGTTGCCTTTATCCGGACCTTAAAGCTGGATGAGGAGCACACGATCGTGCCGGAGAACTCTCATCTGTTCGCGGCCATCGGCTCCGCTATGAATTATAAAGAAGAAAATCAGATCACCATGGAGGATCTCCGGAAAAAGCTCTCCGGCGAGCTCCGCATGGAGTTTGAGGTGGAACGGATGGAGCCCCTCTTTAAAGACCGGGCGGACTATGACGCATTCACTGCGCGCCACAGCCGGGCTTCCGTGCAGAAGGGCGACCTGTCGACCTACAAGGGCAACTGCTATCTCGGCATCGACGCCGGCTCCACCACCACGAAAGTAGCACTGGTGGGCGAGGACGGCTCCCTGCTCTACTCCTTTTACAGCAGCAACAACGGCAGCCCGCTGGCGACTTCCGTTTTATCTTTGAAGGAGGTTTACAGCCTGCTTCCCAAAGATGCGTATATTGTCTCTTCCTGCTCCACCGGCTATGGCGAAGCTCTGGTAAAGGCCGCCCTGATGCTGGACGAGGGCGAGGTGGAAACGATCGCGCATTACACTGCGGCCGCTTTCTTTGACCCGGATGTGGACTGTATTCTCGACATCGGCGGACAGGACATGAAGTGCATCCGCATCAAGGACAACACCGTAGACAGCGTGCAGTTAAATGAGGCCTGCTCTTCCGGCTGCGGTTCCTTTATCGAGACCTTTGCCAAGTCCCTGAATTATTCCGTGGAAGATTTTGCAAAAGAGGCGCTGTTTGCGCAGCATCCCATCGACCTGGGCACACGCTGCACCGTATTTATGAATTCCAAGGTAAAGCAGGCGCAGAAGGAGGGCGCGACTGTCGCCTACATCTCCTCCGGCCTGGCTTACTCCGTGATAAAAAATGCTTTATTTAAGGTTATCAAGCTCTCCGACCCGGATCAGCTCGGCAAACACATCGTCGTGCAGGGCGGCACGTTCTACAACGACGCTGTTCTCCGCAGCTTTGAATCCATCTCCGGCTGTGAGGCGGTCCGCCCGGACATTGCCGGCATCATGGGCGCATTCGGCGCTGCTCTGATCGCCCGGGAGCGTTACGAGGGCAAACCGTCCTCCATGCTCTCCATTGAGGAGATCAATAACCTGGAGTTTTCCACAAAGCTGGCGCGATGCGGCAGATGCACCAACAACTGCCTGCTGACCATCAACCGCTTTTCCGGCGGCCGCCAGTACATCACCGGCAACCGCTGTGAGCGTGCGCTCGGGAAAGAGAAAAACAAAGAAAAAATTCCGAACCTTTTTGAGTATAAATTACACCGTTACTTCGATTATGAACCGCTGCCCGAAGCTGAGGCATCACGCGGCACGCTGGGCATCCCGCGCGTTCTGAATGTTTACGAGGATTATCCGTTCTGGGCGACACTGTTTAAGGAACTGAAATTCCACCTGGTGACTTCCCCGGAATCCACGCGGAAAATTTATGAGCTCGGCATCGAGTCCATCCCCAGCGAGTCGGAATGCTACCCTGCCAAGCTGGCGCACGGACACATTACCTGGCTGATCAAGGAGGGTGTGCAGACCATTTTCTACCCCTGCATTCCCTACGAGCGCAATGAGTTTAAGGATGCCGGCAACAATTACAACTGCCCCATCGTAACCTCCTACGCGGAGAATATCAAAAACAATGTGGACGATATCAACTCCGGCAAGGTGCGCCTGGTCCATCCATTCCTGGCGCTCACCGATGAGCAGATTCTGACAGATCGTCTGACAGAGGTTTTAAAGGAAGAATTTGACATTTCTGATGTGGAGAGCAGGCCTGCCATCCACAAAGCCTGGGTGGAGCTGGCCGCCGCGCGCGACGATATGAAACGAAAAGGCGAGGAGACCCTGAAATGGATGGAGGAAAACCACCGCCGGGGAATCGTCCTTGCCGGTCGTCCGTACCATGTTGACCCGGAAATCCACCATGGTATTCCGGAACTGATTACCTCCTACGGTTTTGCGGTTCTGACGGAGGATTCCGTCTCCCACCTGCAGCCGGTGGAGCGCCCGCTGATCGTCCTCGACCAGTGGATGTACCACTCCCGCCTGTATGCGGCGGCACAGTTTGTGAAGACCCGCGACGACCTGGATCTGATCCAGCTTAACTCGTTCGGCTGCGGTCTGGACGCCATCACCACCGATCAGGTCAGCGATATTCTGACCCACTCGGGCAAGATCTACACCTGCCTGAAAATCGATGAGGTAAATAACCTGGGAGCCGCCCGCATCCGGATCCGCTCTCTCATTGCTGCCATCCGCACCAGAGAGAAGCATCCCACCGAGCGGAAGATTGTCCCGTCCAGCTATGACCGTGCAGTCTTTACCGAGGAAATGCGCAAAAACTATACGATTCTGGCGCCGCAGATGTCGCCCATCCACTTTGAGCTGTTAGAACCGGCTTTCCGGGCTTCCGGTTACAATCTGGTCGTGCTGGAAAACGATAACCGCAACGCGGTCAATACCGGACTGAAGTATGTCAACAACGACGCCTGCTACCCGTCGCTGATTTCCGTGGGCATGGTCATGGACGCGGTGACCTCCGGGAAATACGATGTCAACCGCCTGGCGCTCATCATGACTCAGACCGGCGGCGGCTGCCGCGCTTCCAACTACGTCGGCTTTATCCGCCGTGCCCTGGAAAAGGCTGGTTACCCGCAGATTCCGGTCATTTCACTGAACTTAAGCGCATTAGAGAGCAACCCGGGATTCAAGATTAACTTCTCCCTGGCACAGCGGGGCGTGTACTGCCTCGTATTCGGCGACATCCTGATGAAGTGCATCTACGCCACCCGCCCCTATGAGGCAGAGCCTGGCGCCACTGATAAACTGCATCGGAAATGGGTAAAAAGGATCACAGAATACGTCGCCAAAGACCGGGCGATCAGCCACCGGAAATACTGCAAATACTGCCGTGAGATGGTAGCGGATTTCGACGCGATCCCGCGGCTTGATATCAAAAAACCGAAAGTCGGCATTGTCGGCGAGATTCTGGTAAAGTTTATGCCGCTGGCCAACAACCACCTGGCGGAGCTTTTAGAGTCCGAAGGTGCGGAGCCGGTTGTGCCGGATCTCATCGATTTCTTCCTCTACTGCTTTTACAATACGAAGTTTAAGGTAGACAATCTGGGATTCAAAAAATCGAGCTGGAGAAAAGCAAAGCTGGGAATCTGGGGCGTAGAATTTTTGCGGAAACCCGCTTCCAAAGCCCTGGCGAAAAGTGAGCATTTTGCCCCGCCCGCCAGTATTTATGAGACAGCGGAAAATGCCAAAGACATCGTCTCTCTCGGCAACCAGACCGGCGAGGGGTGGTTCCTGACCGGCGAGATGGTGGAGCTCATCCACTCCGGCGTCAACAACATCGTATGCTGCCAGCCGTTTGCCTGCCTGCCGAACCACATCGTCGGCAAAGGCGTCATCAAGGAGCTGCGGCACCAGTACCCGAAGTCCAACGTGGTCGCCATCGACTTTGATCCCGGCGCCAGCGAGGTAAACCAGCTGAACCGGATCAAGCTGATGCTTTCCACCGCACAGAAGAATCTGCGGGAAGCGTAACTGCATTACTATATAGGTTTAAAAAAACTGAGATTTCCTTTTCATAAAAGGGAATCTCAGTTTTTTCATAATTACCTCTGGCTCACTGCACCGGGATCCGCAGGTTTATACGGCACTTTTCCTGACTGTGTGTGAATCCGGATTTTCCCAAGCATCCGTTCGAATCCATCCCAGGCTAACAGGAGTGTCAGACCGACCGAAAGCAGTATGAGACCCGCTATACTATTCTGAATCGCCGCTTTCAGCGGACTCACCTCAAGCAGAATCAGAATAACACCATGCAGGAGATAAACCGACATCGTATTCCTCCCGATTGTGTCCACCACCGGGATCCACTTTTCCGGCACCCAGATCAGAAGAATCATAATCCAGAGAAAAGCAAAAGCCCAGCCCAACAGTCTCCACAAAAATGTGCTGACATCCGCATAGTCCTCCGAACCGAAAAAGTCCTTCGGATCGATCCGGCGGTTATGCAGCCAGAAGGAGAAAACCAGCATTGCGGCCATGACTGCAGCGGCTGCCCTTGAAATTTTCGGGAAACGGTTTTTTCCATATGTAAGCATAAGCTGGTTTTTTCTCTCATAAAAGCCGAGAAGGAAAAACGGCAGAAAGGAAAACGCCCGGGACATGGCGAGAAAATTATCCGTATCGTCCGTAATCCCTATCGTCAGGCCGAGACATACAGACAAAATCAGAAATCCCAGCTGATGTTTCCTGTTTTCCGTGTCAATCAGCGGAATCAGAAGCTGGTAGGCCATCAGCACGACCAGATACCACAGCGTCCAGCGGGGCGTGAAGAGATCAATCCTTACATCCTGCCAGTTTCCGCCCTGCAGACAAGTGATTGCCATGCGTTCCACGGTCTGAATCACCTGGAACAGCAGATACAGCGGAAACAATCTCGCAAATAATTTTTTCGGATTATACTTCATAAAATAACCGGAGACAAAGATAAACGCCGGCATGTGAAAGCTGAAGATAATCTTGTACACGACATAATTATCGCCGTTGGCTCCCATGTTCCGGAACACATGTCCCAGGACAACCAGAAAAATCAGCAAAGCTTTTATATTATCAAATTGATAATTTCTTTTGTATTCCATAACTCAGTTCCTCTTATGTATCAGTACCATTTGCCTTTCCGGACGTATTCACTTTCCAGAAATAAAGCATCGCTTGCGACACTTTACGCGCGAACGGTTCCATCACAAAACTTCCCCTCCGCGACGCATTGGCTTCCCATATTTCACCATAAATGCAGCAGGCGAATCCCCACTTTCGCCGCCTTATACACCGCCGTCTCCAGATCCGCCGCCGCGGCTTTTAATTCTTTCCGTATCGCTATCTCCTGCGGACAGTGCTGCTCACATTTTCCGCAGCCGACGCATTGGGAAGCGCTGGCGGTATCATGGCGATAGATCGTACACTGCATATAGCTGTTGCGCGCCGCCTTTTTATCCTGGGAATAATACATATTCCAGGCGCTGAAAGTCCCCGGAATGTCCACGCCTTTCGGACAGGGCATGCAGTAACCGCAGCCGGTGCACCCCACTTTCATGCTGTGGTTAATCTCCTCTTTCAGCCGGTCAATCAGTGCAAAATCATCTGACGTAAATACGTCCGCCCCGGCATCCGAGGCGATAGCCGCATTCTCCCGCAGCATATCGAGCGAATTCATGCCGGACAGAACCGCCGTCACCTCCGGCTGGTTCCACAGCCAGCGAAACGACCACTCCGCCGCAGAATATCCCCGGGGATGCTCCGCGATCAGGCGCTTCGCCGTATCCGGAAGCAGATTCACCAGTCTCCCGCCCCGCAAAGGCTCCATGATCATCACCGGAAGTCCTTTTTGGGCGGCATAATTCAGTCCCGTCTTTCCGGCCTGTGAAAACTCATCCAGATAATTATACTGGATCATGCAGAAATCCCAGTCATACGCGTCCACCAGCCGGCAGAACATATTGGCATTTCCATGGTAGGAAAAGCCGATATGCCGGATCTGTCCGGACTCTTTTTTCCCCCGGATCCATTCCTCGACACCGAGCTTTTTTAAACGCTCCCAGGTCGCCACATCGCAGAGGACATGCATCAGATAATAGTCGATATAATCTGTGCGAAGCCTTTTTAACTGCTCCTGAAACGTCTTTTCCAGACCTTCTTTTGACTTGATCATGTAGTGGGGCAGCTTATCCGCAATGAAAATCTGTTCCCGGCAGTGATTGCGCTCGAAGATCTCTCCGATCGCCGCCTCGCTCCCCTGGTAAATATAGGCCGTATCAAAATAATTGACGCCGAGCGAAACCGCTTCCATAATCTCCCGTTCCGCCTTCGCCATATCGATTTTCCCGTTTGTTTTAGTAAATCGCATACACCCATAGGCGAGGATGGAAATCGCTTCCCCATCTTTTCCTCTGCGGTACTGCATGAAAATCTCCCTTCCAAAATATGATGATACACGGATTGCTCCGTGCTTACGCACTCCCACAATCATTATATATCTTGCTCGAATATGCCGTTTTGACACCAACCCCAGGCAGCGCTCCGATCTTCCCGGAAAGCGCTGAGATCGTGTTCTGCGGCGCATCCAGCGCAATGCAGATGATATTGATCTGCCGCTCCCGATAGGGAAGACCCATCCGTCCGATAATGTACCGGCCATTCTCATGCAGGATCATGTTGATCTGCTCCACCACATCCATATTTTCCACTATGATGCTCATAACGGCGACTCTGCTCTCCATAAGTCCGCTCCCTCCGTGCCGATATTCTTTTTTATAAAGACAATTTATATGATTAAGGCGACAAAAGCGTATGATACTTCAGATTGCTCCACAAAAACCGTTTTCGCAATCTGAAAAACATTCGGAATCCGCTAAATTTGACTAAAAACCGGTCAAATTTGCTACTTCCTCATGTTTTTGCGGTCCCCAAGGTCGTAAATGCGAATGCAAGCATTCGATTTTCGACCTTTTGTCCCTTGTATCATTTATATTGTATCTGCACAAAAGAATTTGTCAACACCTTCTATATTGCATTGTGTGTATCTATCTTACCCGTCTTCCGTCGTAGTACTAGGAAAGTTCCGACGTTTCTCAATTAGCTCGTTC
>JAJQCB010000183.1 GCA_021203005.1 Clostridiales bacterium
AAAAGATCCTTACTGGCTGTAAGGTATCTAACCCATAAATACATTGTAGTAGGAACTGGTAAGTCAAATGTGAAGATTAATTCTTTTCCAGTTTCCAGGTGCCGGGAGAATCGACTGTGATATAAAACAGACTATGGCAGTCATACCTTCCTTTGAAATTCATATCATCATATTGTAGAGAGTTTTGACTTTGACCTTAGGAAAATACCGGGGTCAAAGTGTTTATGGATGATAAAAGCGGAGGGTATCCTATGGATCAGCAGCGGTATTACGACAGAAAGCAGTATGTGGAGCAGACGCGAAACAGCTTTGGTATGGAGGAACGTACCGGGAAACGAGGCAGCCGGGATTTTTATGACAGAGAAACGGAAGCAGAAGAAAAAATGCCGCGGAGTTTTTTTAAAGTAAGGCTGTTTCTGGCGGTTCTGCTTTTCGCCGGATTTTTCCTGCTTCGGTCAACGGGCTGGAGTTACCAGGGGATTGACGCCGAGGCGATTCAGGATAAAATTGCAGGCGACATTGCACTTCCGGATTCTTTTCCACGGCTGTCCGATGCGGTATCAGTGTTTGAGGGAGAATAAGGTGCGCCTGCCGGAGGCACGATAGTCACATCAGAGTATCATACATTGTAGCAGGAGAAGACCATGAAAATTGCAGTGATTGGAGCGGGAGATATCAGCGGAATTTATCTCCATAATATGACACAGGTTTTTTGCAACACGGAGGTGGTCTCCTGTTGTGCCAGACACCCGGAGCATGCACAGAAAAAAGCGGAGGAGTTCGGCATACGGGCGATGACCTTAGATGAGATTTTAGCCGATCCGCAGATAGAAATGGTGCTTGTCCTGACCGGCGCGGCGGAGCATTACTCCATCATCCGCCGGGCGCTTCTGGCGGGAAAGCATGTCTACACGGAAAAAACCATGACGATCACGCTGGAACAGGCGAAAGAACTGGTGGCGCTTGCCGATGAAAAAGGTCTTTATCTGGGATCCGCGCCGGACACTTTTTTATCTCCGGCGTTTCAGGCGGTAAAAAAGGCAATCGGGGAAGGAAAAATCGGCGAGGTTACCTCGTTTCAGATTCAGGCGACGCGCTGCATCGATCTGCTGGCAAGCTTTGCCCTCTTTTTGCGGGAGCCGGGCGGCGGCGTCTGTCAGGATTACGGCGTATATTTTCTGACCGGACTGGTCAATCTTCTGGGACCGATCGGCCGGGTGATGGCGGTTTACAAAAACCGGTCAACGAAGAGAATCAACTGTGTTCCGGAAAGTCCGGACTTCGGAAAAGAGTATGAATACCGGAACGAGTCCCAGGTGGAAGCAATTCTTGAGACTAAGAGCGGGGTGACCGGGACATTTTCCATCAACGGGGAAAGTCTGATTCCCGATCTCGGCTATTTTCATATCTACGGCACGAAGGGCATGATCAGCGTCCCGAATATGAACGAGTTTACCGGAGATGCCATTCTGACGCCCCAGCCGGAAAGCTTCACATCTCCGGTAGAACACATCACACTTTCCTACGAGTACCCGCTTCCGGATAACGGAAGGGGAATCGGCGTTGCGGAGATGGCGGATGCGATTGAGAGCGGGCGCCCGAACCGCGCAGGAAAAGAGCTGGCTTTCCACGTGCTCGACACAATTCTTTCCATGGAAAAAAGTGCAGAATCCGGCTGCTTTGAGCGCGTTGCATCGACCTGCAGGATACCGGAACCAATGACAAAGGAGCTGATTGCAAAAATATGCAGATGATTTTATTCGATCTGGACGGGACGCTGCTTCCCATGAACCAGGATGAGTTTACCAACGGATATTTTCAATTTCTGGCGGGGAAAATGTCGAACCACGGTTATGAGCCGAAGAAACTGATTGATACTGTCTGGGCCGGAACGGCTGCGATGGTTAAAAATGACGGATCCAGCAACAACGAAGCTGCGTTCTGGCGCACATTTACGTCCATCTATGGCGAGGATTCACTGGCGGATCTCGGGCTGTTTGAGGAGTTCTACCGAAATGACTTTCAGAAAGCAAAGATGTTCTGCGGGCAGAACCCGGAGGCGGTCGACGCGGTTCACGGGCTGAAAGATATGGGATACCGCGTGGCATTGGCGACAAACCCGCTTTTTCCGGCGATTGCAACGGAGAGCCGGATTCGCTGGGCGGGGCTGAAGCCGGAGGATTTTGAGTGGTACACTACCTATGAAAACATCGGATTTTGTAAGCCCAACCCGGCTTACTATCTGGAAATGACGAAACACCTTGATGTCGAACCGAAAGAATGCCTGATGGTCGGCAATGATGTGGATGAGGATATGATTGCCGCGCAGAAAGCCGGGATGGATGTGTTTTTGATCACAGACTGTCTGCTGAATCGGAAAAATAAGGATATTTCTGCGTATCCGCAGGGGAGTTTTACGCAGCTGATGGAGTATATAACGAGAGATGCAACCTGAATGCGGTTTCGCGTGTTTATCTGGGAATATTTTACCAAACTTTTCATACAGGCGGTTTCGCGTGTTATTTTTCACAGGTTACCCCAGTGCTTATTTATCCTGAATTATTCACGGCGACCTGATTTTTCCATATACCAGACACCGAT
>JAJQCB010000281.1 GCA_021203005.1 Clostridiales bacterium
TCAATCGCTATGGATTTTTTAGGTGTTCAACTTCATTTTACAATCGACCTTTTTAACACATTGAATACGATGGCGCGGAAAGCACAGATGTCGGACAATCCTGAACTGTACCAGATGATTATTTCTCTTGGCGACTTGTTAAAAACCAACATGTTGTCGCAAAGTACCTCCTATCTCTCCGTGAAAAACAATGAGCCAGAAAATTCCGGAGGAAAACCGGTGGAGAATCTTCAGAAGTTAAGTGAGGAGCTAAAATATATCAAGCTCTATATCTATCTTCAGAAAATGCGTTTCGAAGACAAAATTGACGTCCATTTTGAAATTGATCCGAATCTGGAAGAATATCGCGTCCCCTATTTCTGTATCCAGACGCTCGTGGAAAATGCGTTTGTACATGGGCTGGAAGCCAAAAAGGGGAAAGGGAACCTTACCATAATTATTAAAAAGAATACGGATTCCCTTTTCATTTCCGTGCAGGATGATGGAGTTGGATTCCAAAAAATCCCTGACTTGTCCACCACACTTCCCCCCTGATAGCGGAACGCACAATCATATTGGACTGAGAAACCTTAATCGACGACTTTATCTCATTTATGGAGAATGCGCGTGCCTTCAGATAAGCAGCGAACCACAGGTGAAGACCACCGTATCCTTTAAAATTCCTTTATAGCAGGAGGCTGACCATGGTGTTTCATATTTTAATCGTTGATGACGAGGCTACGATGCGCAAAGGCCTGTCTTCTTTCATGGACTGGGAAGCAATCGATTGTACGTTAGCTGGTACAGCTTGTGACGGTATGGAAGCAGTTGAAATAATTCAGAATCGACCGGTGGATATCGTAATCATAGATATCAAGATGCCGGAAATGGATGGACTGGAACTTTCTAAATATGTCTATGAAAACCACCCGCATATCGCAGTAATCTTGCTTACCGGTTATGCGGAATTCGAGTATGCCAGAAAAGCTATCAACTACAATGTCTCTCAATTTCTTGTAAAACCCACTTCAAAGGAAGAAATACTTTCGGCTGTCAAAAAGTCACAGCAGCAAATCATATCTTCCAGAAGACAGGAGACCATGGCTCAAAATGAGCTGGCATTTCTAAAGGACCAGCTCCTTCAGGAAATGGCCTGCTCGTCTGTCACGCAGACTACACTTGATAAGGTAAAGGAATATGGACTTTCATTTCAGGTTTATTATATTGCCGCATTTCAGTTAGAGCAGCGCTCGTCTGAGATTACACAGTTAAAGGATTTGATTATTCATCAGGGAAAAAACAGTTATTGCTTTCGATACAACAACCTGATTCTGTCCATTTACTATCAGGACTCCCTTGAGGCGGTGATAGAAAACTGTCAGGAAATCATCCAGATTGCCAAAGCTGTTTACGCGCTTCCTGTGTCCGCCGCCATCAGTCAGCAGCACCATGGCGCGGAGGAATTTCAGGTTGCTACTTCAGAAGCCATTCATGTCCTCCCGCTAAATTTCTATTCTACATCTGACATCACCGTTTTTGACTGTCAGAATAATCAGGCTGCGTACCTCCCGACCACAGAGATCGCTTTATCTATTTATGATCTGGAAAATGCCCTTCTAAAACACAATTTTGAGCAGGCATCCTCTATCCTTGACAAGCTGTTCATCGATCTCCAGAGCAATTTTGTGGACTCTGCAGAAGCAAAAAATATCTGTTCCCAAATATATTTTCTCTCACTTCGCGTCCTTTTCAAAGCACAAATGATGCTTCCAGACGAAGATTATCTGAATAAAATCCGACACTCCTCTGATATCTTTCAACTGGAAGAAATCACACGGGATCTTCTAAAATCTATATTTGATACACTTACAAGTAAAGAGCAGAGCTACAGCCCATATATACGCTCCGCCATTTCCTATATCCAGGAACATCTCTCCGAATCCGTCTCGCTGGAGAGCATCGCACGCTATGCTCATGTGAATGAGTCTTATTTAAGTAGGACCTTTCGAAAAGAATGTGGCTATTCCATCACAGAATACATAACGACCCTTAGAATGGAAAAAGCAAAAGAGCTGCTTGCAGACAATCGTATTCTGACCTATGAAGTATCCGCTCAGGTAGGCATTCAGGACTCATCCTATTTTTCGCAGCTCTTTAAAAAGCATGCTGGCATGTCTCCAAAAGAATATAGAAACCAGTTTGTCAGCCATTCAACTGTCAAGCCTTCGCGCTCCCATGCCTGACTATTATTGGATCCCTCGCCTGTCACCATACACATCCATACGAGAGAATTTTCCTCCGTCGTTTTTCCTGTAAAATAATATTCCGCGGCTGCATTTATAAGCAAATAATCTTCAACCTTGCATACGGTGAAATCTTCATAAGCCACAGCTACAAAAACTGCCCATTATGCTTCTATCCCATTTTTATAATCGGGCTTGTACTTGTCCAGCAGAAATGGATCTTTCGTAACAAACGAATTGGCAGAAACCGACTGCGTTACTTTTACGCCAGGTTTGTAACTCAAACTTCCCACATCAAATGATGTTCTGAACATTGAAAAATCAATCGAAAATTGCAAGTGCAAGTTGAACACATCCGCGAAAAGCTTCAATAGAG
>JAJQCB010000159.1:0-2317 GCA_021203005.1 Clostridiales bacterium
GGTCTGCTCCCCCTCACTGTGTCGGACACAACCGGCGGATGTTCCATGAAGCGGTCAAGTTTTTCAATTCGTCTCCGCAAGTTTTTTATTTCTTCTTTCATCGCACAATACTGCATCAGGATATCATTGCTGATCAATCTCAAAACCTCCTGTTTCTATGATTCCACTATTGAATGTCGAACACTATTATTCTATCGATTAGCCCTCCTGGCCTCCTCCCTGTTCCGATACTCAACAATTTTGATACACCCTTCTTGTATCCCAAAGGATAATTCATTCAAAAGCCGAGCATTCTTTAATAGTTCGTCTGATCTGGCACTGAACTCCAACTCATCAAAACCATAAACGCTCATCAGATCATTTGCCCCTGAAAAGCAGTGCGCAAGTTCATAAATCGCTTTTTTATATTTCTCTGTCCGATCCATTATATTCCCCATGTAAAATTTCCATCGATTTGTCACGCATTTCAGCCAAGCTTCCAGCTTATCAATACAGTCATCGCACAGATCTATCTTTTTCCCCTATGTGGCACCGTTTCCGTTTGCGAAGAAGATCATCCGGAAGATATTAACCCGCCCACTCAGCAATGTGACATTGAGCATCCAGACAACGCCGTCCTTACCCTGATCCAGATTGAAACCATTGCTTATCGCGCTGAAATCGATACGCGAGCCGTCCGGAAGAATGTCTCTCTCCCTGCCTGGATGGCCAATCTCGCTGATAAGCGTGGTATTAACTGCTCTCAGGTATTACAGGAAGGCCTTATGCAAAGACTTGCTTAATTTCCCGGCTTCAGGGCGGCTATATGGTCGCCCTTTTGTATTTTTTCTGCCTCATACCTTTCCAGTGCGGCAATTGCCAGTTTATAGGCTTCGATATTTTTCTCGAAGTACGATGCATCGCCCCTTCCAGTTTCTTTGCAAAAATCGGCCGTCATCCTCGCCGATTCCATATGGGCTTTAAAAATTTCAATTGTTTCCTGGTTAGTCATATTCGATTTCCTCCGTCTTCATTTATTTGACAGCTGATAAATTCCTATCCCCGCCAAAATGCATATTCCATACCATACAATTTTTTCGATCATCATTCGCTATCTCCGTCCATCTATCTTACCTGTTCAAACCTTGTACTGTAATCCGCCAGATTAGGCGCTTCAAAATCCCCGCAACCGGATATCAGTTGTATAATCAATTTTGTGATCCTTATATCCGTTATAAGGACATCGGCTTCGATTTCTCGCTTCATTCGCTACCTCCGTCCATTTTGGGTGGTTCTGGTAATGGCTGCCACGCAATTACATCATAGTTAGACGTGAAATAGTCGAACGGGGGTAGCCACCACATACGCCCTGTTGGATTCCCTCCAAAATACAATTCCGACCATTGAGATATAGCTATATCTATATCGCTCCTGTCATCCTTGTCACAATATGCTATAAGCACAGGGCTATTATCTTTCGGAAGTCTCTCACTGCACGGAATCCACTTTCTCACCGGCTCTACATCTGCGGCGGGCATTTCCGCTATCGCATCTTCCAGTGCTGGCGTTACGTCGACCAGCACATTGCCTCTCAATTTATCCATCAGCACATCCGCATCTATGTATTTACGCATCTTCATCCCTCCATACTTTCGCAGATACAGGATTGACTGTTACCGTAACAAGCTCGTCTACTTCATTGCGCAAAATTGTTTCGATATTTTTTGTCATTTGCCCGTCAACAAAATATCTCTCAATCTCTTCAATGCTTTTTATATTTTCCGATTCCGGCGCACTGAATTCAATCGTCAACTCTGCTTTATATCTTCCGTTAATCATCTTCTCCGCTCCCTTCTATTGCTCTCAGTGTAGCTGCGACTCCGCTCTGATATCCATCATCCCATTCGCTACAATCTTTACCGTAGTATACTTTCTCCGGCATCGGGTGCAAAGGGCAGAAATCCGCTTTTTTAAAAACATCCAATATCCAATCACCTGTTGGCGTGGCGCAAAAGTGTTTGTTTTCTTCCTCGTCAAGAATGCACAAGTCGCAATCAGCACACCGCTCATACATTTTTGGCAAAACCAAAATTGCTTTGCTCATGATTCGGCCTCCTTTACACGGCAGATAAACCAAACATCAACCGCCGCTTGCTTTCCAGTTTTGGCTGTATAAGCTATCGCCTTGTCTTTTGCATCGGCTCTAGCCGTTTCCTCTGTTACGCCAAACAAGTCATAACACTCGGCAATCTCATCAGTGTAAGTAATTTCTCACCGCCATCCACACTCAACATCTTTCAGCTTCAGCGCTTTCTTTGCAGCTTCGTAGGCGGTGATT
>JAJQCB010000159.1:2327-2592 GCA_021203005.1 Clostridiales bacterium
GCGAATCAATGGGTGAATCATCAATCAAATTATTAAGTTGCGATAAATTCCCGCCATATCGAATCTTTCCGTCAGTAATGTCAACGCCATAATCATCAGGCTCAATCAGGTCGGCAAATTCTGTAATTAAGCCTTCCGCATCCTTTATATCGCAATGATAAATATATTTCCCATAAGTGCAGACACAATAACATGTATCGCTACCATGAGTGTATATAATATCAGAATTTGACACCTTTTCTCTTGTCCAGCTCCAGGCATATCC
>JAJQCB010000146.1 GCA_021203005.1 Clostridiales bacterium
GCGGACACATTGATCTTGTTAAAGTTGTAGGGAATGCGGTTCGTATCAATCTGCGAGTATAATGTCAGCTCATTCAGCAGACGATCCATCTCATTTGCTTTGTTATAGATGGTCCGCATATAGCGTTCCTGCTTTTCCGGCGTGTCCGCCACACCGTCCAGAATTCCCTCCGAATATCCTTTTACCGCCGTGATCGGCGTCTTGAGATCGTGGGCGATGTTGCTGATCAACGCTTTGTTTTCCTTCTCCGTAGCCATCTTCTCCTCGGTGGACTCTTTCAGGCGCTTGCGCATCTCCTCAAAGTTCCGGCACAGATCCCCCATCTCATCGGGCTCATCATAATCAATGGTAAAATCCAGATTTCCTTCTTTGATATTGTTCGTCGCCACCTGCAGCTTTTTGATGGGAGTCATCGTCCCGCGGTAAATCCAGATTGTCATCAGACCGGCGGTCAGCGCCAGAACCAGAATCACCGAAACGACCAGCTCCACCAGCATCCGCCGGATCTCCGGCATAATGCTCTCGGAGGTAGTGATAATATAAATACTGCCCTCGGAACCATCGGAGCAGGAAAAATCAATCTGTTTAATCAGGGACTGTGTATCTCCTTCGACAAGATAACTGGCTTTCGAGCGATCTCCCTCCTCCGCCTCGCCGTAAGAGGGAAGGTACGCTTCCCATTGCTCCTCGTCCCACTCACTCTCCCCTTCGCTTCCATAAAATACGATCGTTCCGTCTTTGCAGAAAATAAGAAAGGAACTTTTATCTTTCAGCTCCTCATTCACCTGAACAAGATAATCTTCACTTTCCAGAAGTCCGGGATCTGTTCTGGACAGTTCCAGCAGTTCCGTGTAATCGCTCTCCGTATACCGGTTCATCACCTCGAGCGTACCGGAGAAAAGGCTGTAGGTACTCTGTATATCTGTCCCATAATTTTGTTCCGTTAACCTGGTCTGCAGCGCATATAACCCCGAGAAAAGCGCGATCATTAACGTGATCGGCATCAGGATGATAATGCAGAATGCCAGGATCAGGCGCGTTCTTAGCTTCATGTAATCTGCTTCCTTTGGATATTACTCATTGCCTGCGCATACAAGAAGTATACCATAACATAAAAAAAAATGGAGCGTCGCCGCCCCATTTTATAAAAGTTTTAGATAAGTGAAAATTTCATGTTTTCCTTATGCAAGATATTTTTTCAGCTCGTCGACCTTATCCAGCGCCTCCCACGGAAGATCCACATCGGTACGTCCGAAATGGCCGTATGCCGCGGTCGCTTTGTAGATCGGTCTTCTCAAATTCAGCATCTGAATGATGCCAGCCGGGCGAAGATCGAAGTTCTCGCGTACAATCTCCACAATCTTCTCATCGGAAAGCTTTCCGGTGCCGAAAGTATCCACCATAACGGAAGTAGGCTGCGCCACACCGATCGCGTAGGACAGCTGAATCTCACACTTGTCCGCCAGTCCTGCCGCAACGATGTTCTTTGCCACGTAACGCGCCGCATAGGCTGCAGAACGATCCACCTTGGTGCAGTCCTTACCGGAAAATGCGCCGCCGCCGTGGCGGGCCATGCCGCCGTATGTATCCACAATAATCTTCCGGCCGGTCAGACCCGCATCTCCGTGAGGTCCGCCGATGACAAAACGGCCGGTGGGATTGATAAAGAACTTCGTATCAGCATCGATCAGCTCTTCCGGCAGCACTTCGTCAAAAACGTATTTTTTGATATCCTCGTGAATCTGCTCCTGCGTCACATCCTCGTCGTGCTGCGTGGATAATACCACAGCCTCCAGACGCTTCGGCCGGCCAGACTCGTCATACTCGACCGAAACCTGGGTCTTTCCATCTGGTCTCAGATAGCTTAAAGTGCCGTCCTTGCGGACTTTGGTAAGCTGCAGCGCCATCTTATGCGCCAACGCGATGGGATACGGCATATACTCAGCGGTCTCATTTGTCGCATAGCCGAACATCATGCCCTGGTCTCCAGCTCCCGTGTCAAGGTCATCCGTCAGGCTCCCCGCCTTGGCCTCCAGAGCCTTGTCAACGCCCATGGCAATATCAGCGGACTGCTGATCCAGAGCCACCATAACCGCGCAGGTATTGCCGTCGAATCCGGTCTTCGCATCATTGTATCCGATCTCGTTCACCGTCTCACGGACGATCGCCGGAATATCCAGCTGTGCCTTCGTCGTAATCTCACCGGTAACAAGAACAAATCCTGTGCAGGCTGCTGTTTCACACGCCACACGGCTCATGGGATCCTGCGCCATGCATGCGTCCAGAATTGCATCCGAGACAGCATCGCAGACTTTATCGGGATGTCCCTCTGTAACTGACTCAGAAGTAAACAGTAACTTTTCCATAATGATTTCCTCCATCTAATTGTGTTCTATTCTAAACTCAGGAAACAATCTTTAACTTAAATTTCTGGATTTCCTTCTCTGAGCTGACTTTCTGTATCTCACCGCCCAGCTTGCGGAACTTCTCATCAAACGCTTCATAGCCGCGCTCAATATAATAAATATCATCCACCGTCGTGATGCCGTCCGCCGCCAGACC
>JAJQCB010000155.1 GCA_021203005.1 Clostridiales bacterium
AACTACGCGGTTTTCAGCGGCTCCCGCTGTTATGCCGTGAATAATTCAGGACAAATATTCGCCGCAGGCTCTTTCTTTTATTATATGCGCAGGGGTGCGTAAGGAATATGACAGCTGTGCTGTCCGCACCCCGCGCGGCGAGCATGAGGCAAAAGCCGCCTCCTACTCGATTTTTACCACATTCAACGCCATTATTTCACGCGCTTCAGCCGAACCCCAATATACTGTTTCCCCGGCAGCGGCACATCAAACTGCCCTTTAAACCGCCCCGCCGGCGTCACCGTCATGTCATAGGTGTCAATAATCTCCACATCAAATTCCGTCTCATTGTCTATCCAGATCTGCCTGAATGGCGGCCGCCATATACTGAAATAGAAGAAATAGTAATCTCCCTCGTAAGCCGGATCCTCTGGAACGGCCACCTTATCATCCCACTGGAAATGCACATCATCCCGCAGATGCGCAAACTTCAGGCCGCATCCAGGCACATCCTCAAGGAACTCCCGCATAAAACGGAAGCGCTTTGCACTTTCCCCCTTGAGTTTGCCGCCATGGCACCACCAGATAATATCATCCTCACTCTGAAAGGTCTCCCCGTGACCGGCATATCCGCCGCGAAGAATTGCTTCCCATGATCTCCGGACTATCTCTTCCGGGGTAAAATTCCCCCAACAGTGCGGAAAATCTCCCTCATATCCGAACTCATCCCAGACAACCGGCTTGCCGTACTGCGTGCGCATATCATCCGTATACTCAGTGGTACGATAATGATCACAGCGCTGACAGCTGCAATGCGTAATCCAGGGTTTTGTATAATCATAAAAGATCTCACAGTTGTGAATGGAAATCAGATGATGGTATGGGTCATGCGAAGTCAGTTCCTCCGCCAGCCGTTCCCAGTCACTCTCCTTTAAATGCCCCAGCAGTTCATATTCATTGGCCAGAGCCCACCAGACGTTCCGATAAGCACTGTACCTTGCCGCAACATAACGAACATAACGCAGATTATCCTCCATGGACATCTGAGAAAATCCCCACCGGTCATAAGCATGGAAGACAATCATATCCGCCTCAATCCCCATATCCATCAGGCGCTGCACCGTCCGATCATGGATCCGGAAAAACTCCGGATTAAAGCGTGTAAAATCCCATTCATTCCCTTCCGCCGCACCACTATACTGCCCAAAATTATCCCGGGTCAGGACGGAAGCGTCCATAGGTGTCCCCTCATACGGAAACGCAATCGGATCCTGCAGGCAGAAATCATAATGCTTGGGCATAATGCAAAAGCGCATTTTATTAAAATAGCCTTTTTTCAGTTCCTCAAAAGTCTGTTCCAGAATCTCCGGATGAATCAAATCAAACGTATAGCAGGTGGTGCCGAACGAGTAGTGCGGCGTCCCGTCCTCATAAGCCAGATGATATTTGTTTGCCACACGCACCGGTCCGCGGTTGTTTCCCGTCGGAGCCACTGCGGTAAAACTGCCTTTCGTCTCCTCATCGGAAAAACTACCGGAAATCACGTAGGTATATTCCCCCTCATAAGAAGGCATAAAACGCACCCGGTAAATACCATCACCGTCATAAAAGCCATCCGCCGTCACCGTCTCCTCTTTGCTTCGGAAAGTTCCCCGAATGTCGTAATCCACAAAAGGGTTTCCCCCGCTCTTTCCCTGCAGAGCAATCTCAAAAACGCCCCATTTTTCAACTTTCATACTCTCTGTCTCCTTTTTTCCATTCTGACAAAAGTGCAAGGATTCCATGTACAGATACAATCCTCTGTTTCATACAGTAAACATATACAATGCAGGGAATCCCGGTTTCCGCGAATTTAGTAAATTTTCTTCTATATTTACTATATATTCAGCATACTATCATCTTTAACTGAAAAAGTCTACTATAATTGCTCAAAAAGACAATAAAAAAAAGCACAGGCATAACAAAAAAGTCATACCTGCGCCAAATAATTTAGTTCAACTATTTATGAGCTGCTATACGATCTTCCCTACTGCAGCTGCGTCAGAATAAAGATGTCGTAAATCGCCTGCGTCGCCTTCTCAAAATCCTCATTCGCAACGCCAATGATAATATTCAGCTCGCTGGATCCCTGGTCAATCATGCGGCAGTTAATCTTCGCATGCGCCAGCGCGGAGAAAATGCGTCCCGCCGTGCCGCGCATCTCCCGCATTCCGCGTCCCACAACCGCAATGAGAGCCAGATCCGGCTCCACTCCGATGAAATCCGGATCCACCGCACGCTGGATACCGGAAAGCACCACCTGCTCATGCTCCTGGAACTCGTCCTGATGCACCAGAATACACATCGTATCGATACCGGACGGCATATGCTCGATGGAGATATTGTTCTCCTCAAACACGCTCAATACTTTGCGACAGAAGCCGATCTCGGAGTTCATCATATCCTTATCGATCGTCACGGCCACAAACCCTTTTTTCCCTGCGATGCCTGTGATCGTAAACCGCGGTTTCCGGCTGGTCGTCGCAACAATCATCGTACCCGGATCTTCCGGGTGGTTCGTATTGCGGATATTGATCGGAATGCCTGCTTTTCTCACCGGGAAAATAGCCTCCTCGTGGAGCACTGAGGCGCCCATGTAGGACAGCTCCCGCAGCTCCCGGTACGTGATGATATCCACCACCTCCGGATTCTCCACCAGATGCGGGTCGGTCACAAGGAAACCGGACACATCCGTCCAGTTCTCATACAGGTCTACCCGCAGAGCCCGCGCCACAATGGATCCGGTAATGTCGGAGCCGCCCCTGGAAAAAGTCTTGACGCGTCCGTCCGCGTAAGCGCCGTAAAATCCGGGAATCACTGCATTCTCGCAGGACGCCAGCCGCGCAGCCATCATCTCGTCCGTCTCCTCCGCGGCAAATGTGCCGTCCTCGTCAAAGCGGATCACCGTCGCCGCATCCACAAACTCATAATCCAAATAAGCAGCCATCACCTTGCCATTTAAGTACTCTCCGCGGGACGCCGCATAGTCCGCACCCGCTTTTGCCTCAAAATTCTCCCGGATCAGGGCAAAATCCTCATCCAGAGAGAAATCCAGACCCAACCCGGTAATGATCTCCCGGTATCTGTCATGGATTGCCTCCAGCTTCGCGGAAAAATCCTCCCCTGCTTCTGCCGCCGCGTAACAACCGTACAGCATATCCGTCACTTTCGTGTCCCCGTCAAAACGCCGCCCCGGAGCCGAGGGGACCACAAACCTGCGGTCCTTGTCCGCCCGGATGATATTTCCCACTTTTTCAAACTGTGCCGCCGTGGCCAGGGAACTGCCGCCAAATTTCACAACTTTTCTCATAATCTCGGATCCTCACCTATATCATAATCTCCGCTCATTATATAATCTTCTCCCCGGATAAGCAATTATTTTTTATGATTTTATTTGCGAATGCATCCGCCTTCGCTTCATCCTCTTCGGAAACACCTGTAGTTTTATCAATATGACCAAATAAAATATGTGCCAGCTCATGAAAGAAGCAAAACCAGAAATCACTTTTGTCTTCCTCATAATTCGCCAGGCCCATGATCACTTTTTTGCCATCTCGAAAAGATACCCCCCTCAAAGAAGAATTCCCTAACAACGGCAGGAAAATAAGAATGACACCATGTGTCGCAAGCCGCTCTGTCAGCATCAGGCCAAAATCCCCCGTTTTCTGTTCTCTTATCATAGAAATCTCCAGCAACAGATCATCATATATTCCCTGAATATCTAAATTTCCAACTGATCTGCACCGCGCTTCCAGTTTCGCTTTCTGAGCCCACGCCAACAATGTATATCTGTCAGTTTCCGCCGTTGTTCGGGCATAACATGCAACCGGGTTCACCGCCGAATCCTGCAGAAGTTCCAACCGAACCAGCTCAAAATATTTCCTTAAATGAAACACCCGTTCCTTCAAGTCATCCGTTTTTGGAATCCATCCGTTTTCGGCCATTTTTTCATATGGAAATTTTTCAGCTATATCCATATCAGCATCCATCTCATTTTCTGCTTCCGCACGAAGTAATTTCTCTCTGTAAATTGCTTCAAGATTGCACCAGAACCCTGCCGGAATCCCCAACACCGTTTCCAGACGAACCGCCATATCTGTTGTCAGAAGCACATTTCCATTAATCAACCTGCTGATATGTTTTTCCGACATATCCATGCGAACCGCAAATTCTTTCTGACTCATCTGTCTGTCCGCCAGCTGCTCTTTTATCGTCGCCCCCGGCGGTGTTGCAATTACACTTCGACTTTTTACCATGACACATCCCTCCAAATCTGCTAATGATAATCGTAACTGTTCAGTGTCTTCACAGTTACGAGGAAAAGTCCATTAGAAATCGCTGCGCGATGGGACTTTTCCTTGTATAATTTACGTCATCAGACGCATTGGTGCATATCCGCTCAATCTTTTTATTCTTATATGTAACCCTCAATATTCTCCTCCTTGTTTTAACCTTGGAGGTAAATTTATAGTAACACGAATACCATGATAACTCAATGCATAATTAACCTCTGCGGTAATTTTTTTGATGTTCGCAAATGCTTTACTCGGTAATAATCTGAACTCAGACAGACAATTTTTAATGGAGCTAACAGATAAATAATTGGATAGTTAGATCACTGATGATTATTATACTATATCCCGCCGGGAAAGAATTTAAAATTTTCATAAAATACTATTGACTCCCTACTGTAAATAGTGCATATATAACATATGAACAGTCAATTTTCAGACAAGGACGGTCATCATGAAGATATTACAAAATACCGATGTTCCGATCTATCGCCAGATCGCGGATCAGTTTAAAAACGACATCCTGTCCGGGAAGATTCCGCAGGGCGAGTACCTTCCCTCCATACGGAGCCTGGCAAAAGAGCTACGGATCAGCGTCATCACCACCATGAAAGCTTATGAGCAGCTGGAAGCGGAGGGATTAGTCACAGCCGTGCAGGGCAAAGGCTTTTATGTCAACGCCCAGGACAGCCAGATGCTGCGGGAGCAACACTTGCGGAAAGTGGAAGCTGCTCTGACGGAGGCCATCACGGCTGCGAAAATTGCAGGGATGAGTGATACAGAGCTTACTGAGACATTACAAACCCTGCTTCAGATGGAAGAGGATCTCTAAACTACCGGAAACATTTTGGAATCATACAGTAAGAAATCTTTCTCAAGCACTAAGAAAACACTGTAAACAATCGAGGGGAGATTTTGAGATGGAAAATTTAAACTACGTGATAGAATGCGAAAACATCCGGAAGAATTTCCGAAAATTCACCCTGGACATCCCCGAATTAAAAATTCCCCAGGGATTTGCCACGGCACTCATCGGAGAGAACGGCGCTGGTAAAACCACACTGTTAAACATCCTCTCCGGCATCCGTCTGGATTACAGGGGCAGTATCCGCTACTTCGGACAGTACTCCGACAAAGATCGGGAGGAGAACCCCATCGTCAAAGAACAGATCGGCTACACCGGCTCCGGTTCCTATTATCTTCCCCACTGGAAGATCAATCAGGTTTCCCGGATCAGCGAATTGCTTTTTGACAGCTTTCACCCGAAGCGGTTTGAGCGCTGGTGCCGGGAACTGGCCATCGCTTCCGTCAATTCCGGCAAGCGTGTCAGCGCCCTCTCCGACGGCAACCGCATGAAGCTGATCATCGCCGGGGTTCTCGCACGGGATACCAGTCTGCTGATCATGGACGAACCGGCTTCCCCGCTGGATCCGCTGATGCGGACGCGCCTCTGCGAGATTATCCGTGATTACCTGGCGGAGGATGAGGGAAACCGCAGTGTCTTTTTTTCCACGCACAACATCTCCGACATGGAGAATGTCACCGACTATGCCGTCATCATGGCAGACGGACAGATCGTGGAGACCGGGTTTGTGGAGGATCTGAAAGAAAAATATCTGCTCGTCAAGGGTGAATCGGAGGATGCCCCGGGAATCCGGCCGGCACTGTTTTCCATGACCTCCGGTTACTATGGATTTGAAGGGATCTGCCTGGCAGAGAATCTGGATGCACTGGCCGGATACCACGTGAGCGTGGAGACGCCGACTCTCTCCCAGATCAGCGTCGCCGTCATGCAGCAGTACAGCGCGATGGCACACAATCCTAGTTTCTGTCGGTGGTTATGAGCAGCCTTTCCACACTCTCCCGGAGTATCACATCAGAGCACTGACAGGAGGCACCATGAAAAAAATAACGCAAAGCTACCTTGCTTTTACCTCAATCGCATACCGCGTCCTTGCTCTCATCATTTTTCCGCTTGGAATACTCGCGTTGCGGATCGCAATGACGCCGTTCCTGTCCGATCCGGGTTACGCAGATAATTATCTGTTGATATGGCTGTGCTGGATTCCTGTCTTTCTTCTGGAATTTCTCGCTGACCGCTGGCTGTTCGGAGGCATCTGCGGAAAGGAAATGTGTTTTCCGACCTTCCTGCATACTTCCTCACGCAGTCTGGCTTTCATGCGGAACACTTTCATCGGTGACCAGCTCCGACGCCTGATATGGCTGATGATCTACGCGGGCGTCACCTTCACATTGACCGGAAAAATCGGAATGATTTCAGCCGAACTGATTGCTTACATCTGCATTACCATATTGCTGAATCTGATTCGGCATATCCAATCCAACGTGAATAGTCTCAATATCACCTGGATCGCAGTGTTGCCCTGCTCCGGCTTTACGGCCACCTTTTATGTCCTGACCGACTCGACTCCTGCTGCACGGCGATGCCTGCCGATACTGGCTTTGATTGCTGTCTTTGTCAGTGTGCTGACACTGCGGCATATGATGTCCCGCGTGGGAAGCAGTTATTCTGACGCAGAGCTATGAACAAACGCTGTATTTTAAGCATATATAAATCCGTTATTCCATACAAAGAAACTCATGGATAGTACAAATCATATAAACAATAAAAGCAGAAAGGAAGAGGATGCCTGCACACAGACACCCCACGCAAAGAGTTATGAAAACAACTGGAAAAAAGCCGCAGAACTTACAACATACGGGATTCAATTCAAAAGACAGCTTACCAATACAGTCATCTTTCTGGTTCTTGGCCTGCTGTTTCAGGCTCTCAATATGTATCCCTTTGCATTCTCCGATATTCAGACAAGCGATCCCTTTGCATTCTACCTGTCGCAAATGACCAGCGTTGTCATCCTCACAAGCGCTGCAGCGATGGTGCCTCAGATACTTCTGTCGCTGAACTATTCTCATCTGGTCCGGACCTCACCGTCCGGGAAGAAACTGCAGACCGGCATCTTCTGCAGCTTACTCTGCGTTTTTTCGCTGGTTTTCCTCACTCTCAGATTAATCCTGTGCCTTGCCTTTGAGGCTATTGCTCCGGTCAGCACCGTCACCATGATGCAGAGTTTTCTGCTCTCCGGGATTATGGCAGCGCTATTAACCATTTTCTGGCCATTCACCTATAAATACTACATTATCTCTATCATAGCTATTGGCTGTATTGCGTTCTTCTTTATAAAGAATTCATTTACACTCAGCGACCCGGCCAACAGCCGTGTCTTTGCCTCCATCCATCTGCCAGCCTCACCCGCAATCTGTATCGCAACCGCCTATGCCGCTGTTATCGCCGCATCCGGGGTCAGCCTCCTGATTGCAAAAGCATTGTATAAAAAACCGCTCTCGAAACACATCTATACCGTTATGATGAATCAGAAGCTGTAACTTTTGCACGGTATTTTGGAGTTTCACTTCGCCGTAAAGTAAATCACCTGATACTCCCTGGCAACCTCCTTCAGCAGCCGCATCCCGCCTGCCGTCTTCCTCGCATCCAGATTTACAAAAGGATCGTCCAGAATCAGGAACGGCCGCTCGGTCTGGTACATGGCATCCACCAGTGCCAGGCGCAGGCACAAGCCGATCAGATCCTGATAGCCCCGGCTGAGGTAAGCGGTTTCCCGCTGCATTCCCTCTTCCTCAACAGTAATCTGTGTATTAGCGTCCATACGATACCGGTCCGCCGCGGTGCCGGATGTACCGACGATCACCTGGTAGTATCGGGAAAAACTGTGCATCAACGGCTCCATATAACGCGCCGTCAGGGTCTCTTTTGCTTTCATCAGATATTCCTGTGCCTTCTGGACCTGCCGATACTGCTGCCGCAACACCTTTACTTCTTCCTGCTCCCCGGATAACAATTCTCTTGTCTCCATCCAGCTGTCATACTTTTCCCGAAGAGAATCCAGCTGTGTACCATAAATATTCAATTGCTTTCTGACGGAACCCGCTTCCCGCTCCAGTTCCTGCTGCTGCCGGTTTAATTCTTCCAGCGCAGGAAGAGATTTCTCCGCCTCTTTCGCTGTCAGCAGGGTCTTCTCATTCTGCGCCTCAAACTCCCGCTTTTTTAACCGGGCTGCCTCCATATCCCGCTTTGCCTGCTGCCACCGGATTCTCTGCTGCCAGATCTGCTGGAGCTGCTCCCGGGGATTGTCCGGATACGGAAACGCCAGCTTCTGAAAAGCCAACGCCAGGTCTGACCGTTTTCTCTCATACTGTTCCAGGTATGTCTGATAATCCGTATTCTTCTTTTCCAGAGATTCCAACTGTTTCTGTCTCTGCGCGCGCTCCTCCGCAAGGCGCTTGGCCTCCCACTTCCGGCGCTCTTCCTCCGCCTGTCTGCGATGCTCTTCCTCCCATCTGCGGCGTTCTTCCTCTGCCTGCCGGGCACGCTCCGCTTCCTCCCGCTCACGTTTTGCGGCTTCCTCGCGGCGAAACTGTTCTTCCCGTCTGATCTGCTCCTCTCTGGCACGGTGCTGCCCTGTGATTACCCCGACAATCAGCAGCAAAACACCCACAACCGCCAGAATTGCAGCTAAAATCAGAAAACCCCGACCGGAATTCCCATTTAAAAACAAAAAAGCGATCCCGGCAATCAGGAACAACGCGCCGGCGGCAATCTGTCCGTAATTTCCTCTATGGGCAGAAGAGCCGGTGACTGTCTCAGAATCTGTATCATTCTGCAAAGATTGAGTCTTTGTCACAGTGTCTGTTTCATTCCGCTGGGCTTGAGGCTTTGCCACAGTATCTGTTTCATTCCGCTGGGATTGAGGCTTTGCCACAGTATCTGTTTCATTCCGCTGGGCTTGAGGCTTTGCCACAGTATCTGTTTCATTCCGCTGGGGTTGAGATTTTACCAGGGTGTCTGCTTTGTCTGCCATCTCTCCCCCATATGGGCTTCGGGTTTCACTCGATTCCCGCTCCTGCTCCGCTCTCAGTTCCCGCATCTGCTCCTGCTCTTCCTCCGTCAAACGGCAGATCCGTGCGCCCTCGGCCGCCCGGTCCATCCCGTCGCATACCGCCAGATAAGAACGCAGTTCCTCTTCCGTTGGAATCTCCCCCGGGAAGACAGCTTTCGCCTGCCGATATGCCGCTTCTTTTTCCTCACAATCCGCGCAGAGCTGGTCGTAAGCCGCCCGCTTTGTCTGCACATCCCGGGCGCGGCTCGCCTGACGCTGCAGGGCAAAAATCTCCTCCTGCTGCGCACGCAGATTCTCCAGGCGTTCCCGCTCCTGCCCGGCCAGACTCTCATATTGCTGAATCGTCTCCTCCAGGGAAGCATTCTGCGACACCTCAGTCTGCAGCTTCGTCACACGTTCATTCTTCCGATAGATTTCTCCTGTTTTTCTCCTCGGATTCAGTCGGTTTAAGACCTCCTGCAGGGCACCGGCAGCTTTCTCATAGCAATCCAGGTCATTCATATTGTCCGTGATATTCCCCAAACGGGCATTGATACCGTCCGTTGTGCCGGTCACACAGTCATTCTGTCCGATAAACACCGTCCGTTGAAATGACTCGCTGTTGATCAGGAACAGCTCTTCCCCGAGATTTTCCGAAAAATCCGTGCTGATCAAATTCGTCTGCGCATCGCGGAGTTCAAAGCTGTCATTTATTTTTTTATCCGCAAAAATACGCGTCACCGTGTAAACAGATCCCCCCGTCTCGAAAGTCAGTGACCCGCCGTATCCTCCGCCCTGCCAGGGCAGAAAACGTTTCCGCTCATTCTCAATATTTTTCCGTTTGTTTTCTCCCTCAAAGCCGAAAAACATCACCCGGATAAACGCTGCCAGCGTGCTCTTTCCCCAGCCGTTCTGCTCACGGATAACATGGCAGCCGCAATCAAACTCCAGATTTACATCGTGCAGTCTGCCGAAATTCTCGATATGACATCGGATCAGTCGCATCCCAGCACCTCCTCCCCGGCAATTGCCCGCAGGCCGCAGCGGATGACCGCAGCCCGCTCTTCCTCCGAAAGCTCCTCCGCCGCCATCACTGTGCGGACAAACTCTCCTTTCAGAGACTCGTCCAGCAAAAAACGGTTCGTGTCTACCCGCAGCTTCGTCTCATCTGATATTTTCACAAAATAGTAATCGGGCTCCAGAGCTTTCCGAAGATACTCCAGATCAATCTGCGCCGCTTCCACATCCAATCCCCCGGTCAGGATGATTTTTATCAGATCCCTGCCTGTTATAACGCATTGTCCAGGTAAAGCTTCACTGTTATTTTCTGAACTGACTGTTTCTCCCGATTCTCCTAATATGCGATCCGGATATGCCGGAATTGATTCATCCGGACTTCCCTGTCTTTCTGACATGGAATGCCCAAATGTCTTTCCCCCAAACATCTGTCCCTCTTGCAAATCTTTCTCCGTCTGCCCGCATAACATCCCTTTTACCGGCTCAAACGTCTCCATCGTCTGCCCGCATAACGCTTCCCTTACCCGTTCCAGCATCTCCGTCGTCTGCCCGCACCCGCTGACATCCACCGGCACCTCCCAGAGCCGCCGCCCGGCAAAGGGCATAAATTCCCGCTTACAGGTTCCGGCCTCCTCGTCCACATCCAGCAGGACAAAACCGTGCTCGCCGCACTCGTCGAAACCGCGCCCCTCCAGACATCCCGGATAACACCAGACGCCGCGGGCATCCACCTTTCCTTCCTTATAAGCGTGCACATGTCCCAGCGCCAGATAATCAATCCCCTTATGTTTCAGCTCCCTAAGGCGGATGATCTGCGCCTTATCCCGCGCCCCGGTCTTCGTCTCCTGTCCGTGGAGCATGACAATATTAAAAGCCTCCGGCCGCAGCACAAGAGAATGAAACGCGCTCCCCGCGTTCTCCTCCGAAAGCTCCAGCCCGGAAATCACAATCCGCTCCCCCAGCGGATAAGAGATCCACTCCGTGCCGAACACCTTAAAATTCTCCGGCAGGGTCTCGCGTTCCGCCAGGAAATGCTCCGTATCGTGATTGCCTTTTAAATAGAAAAAAGTAATCTCACTGTGGCTGCACACCGCATCCCAGACCGCATGGCGTGCAGTAGCGGAAATCTGTCTCGTGTCAAACAGATCTCCCGCAATCAGAATCGCCGACACCGCATGCTCTGCAGCGTAGTCGACCATCCGCTGAAAGGTCAGCAGCAGCTCCTTTTTCCGTTCTCTCGCTTTTTCTTTGCTTAAATTCGACCGCATCCCGGAATCCAGGTGCAGATCCGCACAGTGAATCAAACGCATGTGCCCGGCTCCTTCCCCTTATTTTAACGTCGCTGTTTTATATACATGATATCCTTCGTAATGGTAACTTGCATCAATGCCTTTCATATATAGCTCGCGATCATTGATCTTATCAGTCAGGGCAGCTTTCAGCAAATATTTAATCTCAATATCTTTTACCGGGCTTCGCTCCATAGCCAGCAGATAATCCTCTTTATCTACTTTGCTCCAGTCAATAACCTGCTGCATTTCCTTTTTTAGGATTGCATCCAGCCAGATTCTCGTACTCCTCCCATTGCCCTCTCTGAAAGGATGCGCCACATTCATCTCAACATACTTCTCTACAATCTCATCAAAAGTTGTCTGCGGCATTTTTCCTATATGTTCAAGAGCGTTTTCAAGATACATTACCGAAGCAAAACGAAACCCGCCTTTCGCAAGATTTACCGTCCGGATTTCTCCTGCAAAATCATAGATATCTTCAAACAAATACTTATGAATTCCGGCAAGTCCCCGGAATGTACCAACCTCAAAGGTATCCAACAATCCTGTTTCAAAAAGCCGGATAGCTTTTATTTTGCTGAGTCTCTCTTCCTCTCTCGCAAGTTCGGATGAATCTGTAATCCCCAGTTTATTATCCAATGCCATCGAAATATTCCTTTCCGTCCCCCTGATCTGAATATTGTCAAGGAAAACTCATCCCTTTAAGGATTCTTAACTGTTTTTCTACAAATTTGCCTGGTTCTGAATAAATGCAAAAAATTCATAATAATCCTTTCACATTTCCCGGCTCAAAATTTACATAGGAAAAATACGTCTCCAGGTTCTCATTTACAACAAGCTCCCGCGGAAAATGCTCCTCCTCCAGAAGTTCAAAAGCCAGCCTGTGCTCTCCCACCAGGAAATCCGCATGCGCGTCGGAATTAACGATGACCGGCGTCTCATACTTGCGGCACCAGTACAGCATTTCCTTATAATTCTCCCTGGCATTCAGGCGGAACGTGGTAGGCGCCAGAGAACTGCTGTTGACCTCCAGCAGCTTATGATAGGCTTTTGCACTCTCAGCCAGACGCTTATAATCTACCGGGAACCGTCCGTCGTCCGGATGTCCGATGATATTAATATAGGGTTTCCTCATTACATTCAGATAGGCTTTCGTATGCGCCTCCGCATCCGTCTCGTGGTAGCAGGGCGGATGAATGCTGGCAATCGTAACATCCAGATCTTTATACGCATCTTCTTCCAGGTCCACATCTCCGTTCCGGTTCAGAATATTGAGTTCCACGCCAAACAATGTCCACAACTGTCCTCTTTTTCTGGGTAATATCTTCAGATTATAAAAATATCCGTCATAACAGGTCCCCGGCATATCCGGCGCGTGCTCTGTCAGCGCCAGAAGCGCAAGACCTTTCTGCTGCGCCGCAGCGACCATCTCGTTGATTGTATTGTAAGCATGGCCGCTGACCAGGGTATGTGTGTGTGAATCCAGCAAGTCAATCATAATAACACCATGAGTCCTTTCATAATTCTGATAAATTCCGTTGCCATAAAGTATAGCAAAATTTTCTTACTTCCTCAACATTCAATTGATATATCAATCTGCGGCCAGAATACAAACAGCAAAGCTATGGTTATCGACAGCATTCAGAAATCGACAACAATTCTTTATTTACGAATGCTCGTGTTGCACAACTAAAAAAACATGATATTATTTGACTTTTCGAATATTTCATGATACTCTTTTTCCCGGACGCGACCGTTACGCAAAGAAAAACGTGCAAACCGACAGGCTTGCACGTTTTTTTCGTTAATAACATCTATGCGCGCTGCAAAGTCCCGAAACCAAAAGAAGCAACACGCATTAAACAAAAAAATTCTTATTCCCCGGGAGGTTTACCATGAACAGCACAAACAAAATGGCAACCATGAAAATGTCAAAACTCATTTTCAACATGTCACTGCCACTGATGATCTCACTGCTGATACAATCACTGTACAATATTGTGGACAGTATCTTCGTAGCCAGAATCAGTGAATCCGCACTGACCGCTACATCGCTGGCCTATCCGATCCAGCTTCTGATGATTGCCGTATCCGTCGGTACCAGCGTCGGCATCAATGCCCTGCTCTCTCGAAGTGTAGGCGCAAAGGAATATGAAATGACCGCCAACGCTGCCGCCTCAGGCGTGCTTCTCGCAATCGCGGGGACACTGGTTTTCCTGGTTCTGGGAATTTTCTTTCCAGACCGGTTTGCCGCACTGTTTACGGATGACGAAACGATCGCACATTACTGCGGCCAGTACCTGCGCATCTGCATGATTTTCTGCCTCGGGACATTTATCAGCACCATGTACCAGCGTTTCCTGCAATCTGTGGGATACACATTTGAGAGCATGCTGTCGCTGGTTGCGGGTGCTGTGACCAATCTGATTCTTGACCCCATCTTAATCTTTGGCTTCTTAAACGCCCCCGCCCTGGGAATCCGCGGCGCAGCAATCGCAACCGTGATCGGACAGTGGGTATCCGCAGGCGCGGCCATTCTGCTCAACCGCTTCCGCAACCCCTTCATCCGGGTGAAATTTTCCGGTTACCGGCCGGACAAACGGGTATTTCAGCAAATCTATAAAGTCGGGCTTCCCACCATCGTCACGCAGGCCATCGGGAGCATCATGGTGACGACAGCCAACGCCATCCTCATGCCGTTCTCTCCCACAGCCGTGGCATTTTTCGGCGTATACTATAAACTGCAGAACTTCCTCTTCATGCCGATGAACGGTCTGGGACAGGCGGCAATCCCCATTGTCGGTTATAACTTCGGCGCCAAAAACCCGGAGCGCATCCGTCAGCTCTACCGGAATATCCTGCCCATCGCTATCGTGTTTTCCCTGGCGGCCACCGCGATTTTCCTGACATTGCCCGGTCCGCTCCTGTCACTGTTTTCCGCCAGCGAAGAGATGCTGGCGCTCGGAACCCCGGCACTGCGCATCATCTCCGTGACTTTCGTGTTCGCCTCAGTCACCATGGTGCTCGGCTATTCCGCTTCCGGCATGGGAAACGGGGTCGTCAATATGCTGGGAACAGCCATCCGGCAACTTATCCTTCTGATACCGGCACTTTACCTTTTTTCACGATTCTTCGGCATTTCGCATGCATGGTATGCGTTCTGGATTGCAGAGACAGCCGCGGTAGTGTATGCATCCATCGCTACAGTGCAGGAACTGAAAAAGGAAAATATTATATCTACACAGAAATTCTAAATGCCAAATGGTTACACTTATGTCAGTTTTTCTGCCTTGACTATATACCGATATATCGTTACAATGTAAAAAAAGAAAGTTTTAGAAAAATGCTGAAAGACTACATGAAAAAAAGAAATTTATCCTTATACCGCCTGGCAAAAACTTCTGCCGTTCCGTACAGCACAGTCAATGATCTGGCAAACAACAGGGTTTCCGCTGAAAATTGCAAGGCCGGCGTCATCCGCCGCATCGCGGCTGCCCTGCAGATCAGCATGGAGGAGCTTCTGGACATCTGTGATGAGACCTCACAAATAGAGACAGATCACGGTTTCATAAATGCCCGTGTTTTTGCCAGCAACAAAATATATTACGTAGAATTTTCTTATAATGGGCAGACTTACCAGAGAGAGCTGTGTTCTTTAAACAGGGATAACGCATTTTTTTTAAATGATTTTGCCGCATGGGAAATCGACGATCTGATTTCCCGAAAAGAAATGGAGGTAATCGTGAATGAACTATCTCATCATGCGTAAGAATGATCCAATCACAGCAGCACAATTTTCCGAGGACGGCACCATGATCCGGTATGCAGGACAGATTCTTCACCCGGAGCTGGCTCCGCTGCAGTCAAAAATATCCTCGGGCTGGCTGCGCGACTGGTGGAAAACCCGCTCCATCCCAATCAGCCAGGGCAAAATTTCCGAAATGCTCCAGAAAAAAGGTCTGCTTGGACCGGAAGACTTTCTTGTAAAGAATCTCGGTCTGAGCCTGACTGATTATTATTGGATCAAACCGGCTGTGTCAGATCTGACCTGGGAAGATGTCAATCTCTTCGACAACAGTTTCCGCAACAACCTGCTCACAAATCAGCCGGAAGCAGACGATACTCCCGGATTTACACCCAACAGTTCCCTTCAGGGGCAACTGGAAAAGACATGGGCAATCGCAGAGAATGGCGATCGTATTCTCATAAAAGGAAATCGTGACAACTTATCCGCTGAAAGCATAAACGAGGTCATCGCATCAGAGCTTCATCGCAGACAGGAATATGAAAACCACACCCCCTACAGTCTGATCCACATCAATGAAAAATCATATGATTACGGCTGTTACTCCAGAATGTTTACCAGCCAGCAGGCAGAACTGGTATCTGCTTACGCAGTTGTAACCTCTGAAAAACAACCGGGCGACCAGTCTTCTTACGAACATTTTATCGCCGTCTGCGGCCGGCATGGCATGGATACGGAACAACTTCGCATGGATCTGGAATATCAGATTATGACAGATTTTATTCTGTCTAACCGTGACCGCCATTTAAGCAATATTTCCATTCTCCGCGATGCGGACACACTGGAATTTCTCCGGATGGCCCCCATCTACGACAGTGGAAAAAGCCTCTTTGTCGGAGCCGAAGTTCCCTCCTCAGAAAAAGGAATGCTCAGCATTAGAACGCAGAGCTTTGCTTCCTCAGAATTAAAGCTCCTGTCCTATATAACCGACCGCTCTTTGGTAGACATCAACAAACTTCCATCGCCGGAATACATCCGCGAGATGTATCAGCTCGACTCTCAGGCTGACCCGGAACGAATAGAACGAATTGTGAAAGGATATGAGTGGAAGATAGCACTGTTTGAAGCCTTTCAGCGCGGTGAAAATCTGAAAGGCCGGGTGACATCCGGATATATGTGATATCGGCTATCTTTGGATATATATTATCTGAAACCAGCTCACCGAAAATAATTAAGATAGATCATGGCTGCCCCCAGACCAGTCAATATGACTCCCGTGACCCTGCCCACGGTTTTATTCTCCACACGATTGGCAAACCGGGCGGAAATCAGAGACGCCGCCGTCGCCGTGACAATGCAAATGATCAGCACATTCCAGCGCTCCAGCACAATGGTAGGATGAATCAGCGCATGGCTGACAAAACCGATCAGAGCCGTGAACGTCATAATAAAAGTACTGGTGCCTACCGCAGTCTTCAGCTCATATCCCAGAAACGCGGTAAAAACTACCAGCATCATCATTCCGCCGCCGGTTCCTACAAAACCCGTGCCAAAGCCGATGGTAAGGCCGAAAAACAGCGATATCGCAATCTCCTTTGCTCCCAGGCGCACACGGGAGACATCCGCTCCCGGCTTCGACGTATCAGGCTTCACCAGAAACCGGATACCAATGCAAAAAGTAAGGATAAGGGTAAATCCTCCCAGTACCACATGAACTGTACCCCTTGTCAAGGACAAATTTAAAACTTGCGCCCCCCTGTTTTTAG
>JAJQCB010000166.1 GCA_021203005.1 Clostridiales bacterium
GCAGCTCGCGGATAGGAAATTTTGCGATGCAACCGCTCGCGCGCGAAGTGTCGCAAAGCGACACTTTATTATTTCATCCGGTTTGCCGGATCAGTGATGAAAAGGAGGCTATTATGAGTGTTTTAAAGATTACAGGTGACAATTTTGATTCGGAAGTGATGAACAGTGACAAACCGGTATTGCTTGATTTCTGGGCAGAGTGGTGCGGCCCATGCCGGATGATCGGCCCTGTGATAGAGGAGATTGCCAACGAGCGCGCTGATATTAAAGTGGGAAAAATCAATGTGGACGAGGAGCCGGAGCTGGCATCTGAGTTTCAGGTGATGAGCATTCCGACATTGATTGTGATTAAGAATGGTGAAATTGCGAACCAGACGCTGGGGGCGCAGCCCAAGGCGTCCATACTGGCGCTGCTGGACTAGGAAAGTGGGGAAAAGGTAATGGGGTTATTCCAGAAAAAGAAGAAAACGGAACATAAGGAGTTTGATGCGTCCTTATATAAGCCGGTGCTGAGGTGCAGCATCTGTACCGGAGAGCAGGTGGCAGGATTTCAGAATCTGCAGACCGGGAAACTGGAGGAGGTTGGGCTGATCCGCAATGAGGAAGACCTGCAGGAATTTATGGACACCTATGGGCTTTCCGATGTGGAGAGGATTTATTAAATATTGATGGAGGATTTGTGTTATGAACAGACAGGAGCTTGCGGATCTGATTTTTCCGGATGCGAAAGACGTTTCCTATTATGAGGAGAAATATCCGGAGAGGAATCTCCCGGACGGAGCTGTTGTGACCCGGTTTGCGCCGAGTCCGACCGGTTTTGTGCATATCGGTGCCCTGGAGCAGTGCATTGTGGAGACATCTCTGGTGAAAAAAAGCGGAGGTGTTCTGATTTTACGTATTGAAGATACCGATCAGAAACGCAAGATTGAGAATGGCGTCCAGGGAATCATTGATTCCATGAAGGATTTTGATATCATTTTTGATGAGGGAATGGTGAGTGAGACGGAATCCGTCGGCGACTATGGCCCTTATATCCAGACGCAGAGAAAAGAGATTTATGAGGCTTATGCGAAGTATCTGCTGGCAAATGACAGGGCGTACCCCTGCTTTGCCACGGAGGAGGAACTGGCCGAATTGCGGAGAAAGCAGGAGGAGGCTAAGCTGAATAACATCGGTTATTACGGCGAGTGGGCCATGTATCGTGAATTGCCGGCGGAGGAAGCGGCGGAGCGTATAAAAAAAGGCGACAAGTATGTGATTCGCTTTAAGGCGATGGGGAAAGAGGATGGGCGTATCACCCATAAAGATATGGTGAAAGGCAAGGTGGAAATGCCCCAGAATATCATGGATATTGTGATTATCAAGGGTGATGGGCTGCCGACCTATCATTTTGCCCATGCGGTGGATGACCACCTGATGCACACCACCCACGTGATCCGTTCCAGCGAGTGGTTCCCGTCCGTGCCGCTTCATCTGGAGCTCTTCCATGCACTCGGCTTTAAGGCACCGAAGTATTGCCACTATGCGCCGATGTTGAAAAGTGAGGCGAAAGTGGATGAGAATGGCGATGCAATTCTGGATGAAAACGGGGAGCCTGTGACTTTCAAACGCAAGATCAGTAAGCGGAAGGATCCCGAGGCGGCCGTGAGCTATTATCACAGAGTGGGTATTCCGGCGGAATCTGTGAAAGAATACCTCATGACGATTGCTAATTCGGATTTTGAGATGTGGCGGAAAAACAATGAAACGGCGGACCTGTATGATTTTCCGTTTGCGTTAAAGAAGATGAGCACCACGGAGGGAGCTCTCTTTGATATGGATAAGCTGATTGATGTATCAAAAAATGTGATCGCTACTTTTTCCGCGGAAAAGGTGTATGAGGATGTATATGCCTGGGCGGCGCGGTATGACGAAGTTTTATATGGCATGCTGCAGGACCGGGAGTATTCGATGAAAGTTCTGGGCATCGAGCGCGGTGCAGAGATTAAGAAAAAACGAAAAGACATCGGCAAGTGGTCTGATGTGCGGGAATATATTTCCTATATGTATGACGACCAGTTCGGCGCGGATGATATGGAATATGAGTATCAGGTGATCTCAGATCGCGATACGCTGACAAAAGTTTTTACTCTGTATGCGGAGGAATATTATAACCCGTCGGACGACAGCGGGCAGTGGTTTGACCGGATGAAAGACCTGGCGGAGCGGATCGGTTATGCACGGGAAGTGAAAATCTGGCGCAAGGCAAAGGATGAGTGGCCTGGGCATGTCGGTGATGTGAGCACGGCTCTGCGCGTCGGACTGACCGGACGGCGCAATACGCCGGATCTCTATCAGATCATGCAGGTGATGGGAGAAGACCGGGTGAGAGCGCGGCTTAAGATGGCGGCGGAGAGGTTATCCTGAGAGAGGAGGATTTTTGAGACGAAAATAAAGCGTGTAAAAGTTTTTTCCGAAAAGTTTTTACATGGTGCATAAAAAATGTTTTGGCGGAAATTGACCCTCGAAACTTTGTGAGTTACTTACAAAGTTTCGAGGGTTATTTTTGTCTGGTT
>JAJQCB010000086.1 GCA_021203005.1 Clostridiales bacterium
GGCTCTCCCGGTGTTGTGGGTGTTTTTACCGTTTTTTCTGGTGTTTCACCACAGTTTACGGTAGTTCTCCCGTTTTCCCCGGTGTTGCTCTGATTCTCCAGTCTAACCTGGTGTCATTTCTCTCACCACCACATTTCACAGTGGTTCTCCCGTCAAATCTGGTGCCAGCCTGTATTCCATCTGCTGGATTCTTTGTGCTTAGTTGTCTAGTCATTACTTTTCACCCATGTTATAACTTAAGTTGCCATACAAAAATTAAAGGAGGTAAAACTATGGCTAGACAACTAAGCACAAAGCGTCTTTATCAACTTCCATCCGATATCACAATCATCTCGAGTGTGGAATCCCCTGCCCGGAACCGAATCGACCTCTCGGTTAAAACACCACCACAGGAACGCATCTGTCCTCACTGTGGTTCCAGAAACTGTATCGTAAAAGATTCCGGCCGGATGCAGACCGTCAGGCATCTCCCTGTTGCAAACCGTTCGGTTTTTGTCACTTTCAGGCACCGGCGCTTCTTATGTAAAGACTGCCGCACCTCTTACTATGAGCCGTTGGACTGGGTCCATGACCAGCTCCGCATGACGAATGCCCTTGTTACCGATATCTGTCTGCAGCTTACCGAAATGGTATCCATCCATGAGATCGCAAAACTGGAGCACGTGACGGACGAAGCGGTCACCAGTGTCTTCAACATCATTTCCATTGATAGGCCATCTTCCCTGCCGAAATCCCTCTGTGTAGATGAATTCAAGGGCGAGACCGGCACCTGGAACCCAGAGCGTAAGCACTGGGATATCAACAAGTTCCATTGCAACATCACGGACGGCTCCGCCGGCATCCTGATCGATGTCCTCCCGGCCATTAAAAAAGATTTCGTGGCTGACTATTTCATGCAGTATCCTTTAGAAGAACGCCGCAGGGTAAAATATTTTTGCTGCGACATGCATTCCGGATTTATATCCATAGGGAAAGCCTGTTTCCCAGATGCTATTATCTGTATCGACCTTTTCCACGTCGTCAACCGGCTGAACATGGCTATGGACGCCATACGCCGGAGGACACAGGACAGCCTGCTGGAAGACGGCTCTGAGGAAAGCCTCAGGGAATGCAAGAATCTCAAAAACTGCCGTTATAAGCTCAAAACAAAGGAATCCTCAAAGGAAAAACTCTGGGGCACCGAACAGACAAAACAGCAGGCCAGGCTCGACCATGTACTCGGGCTTTACCCTGAAATCTGCGAGATGCATGACCGCCTCCAGGAATTCCTTGTGATCATTGATACCGGGTCATATGCCAGGCAGCGCATGGATTTCAGCAGCTGGCTCAGACGCTCCCTGGCTTCTGAGGTGCCCGAGATCCGCTCCGCAGCCGCCACTCTCCAGCACTGGCGCGGTTATATCCAGAACAGCTGGAAATATGGCCAGACGAATGGTCCCTGTGAAGGAATCAACAATAAAGTCAAAGTCCACAAGCGTATATCATACGGCGTCCATAACTTCGACAACTTTCGGAAACGGCTCCTGCTCATCTGCGGACCACTCCACCTTACTCACGACCCGGCGGTCCTCTTCCGCCGCAGCCTCAGCGAAAAGAAAGGAGAAATACAGTTATGAATACAAACAACAGCTTTCTTCCCATCAGACCCGATGAATATATCCATGTCCCACATGTCCGTTGCATCCACGGGGAATGTCCCTGTGAGCACTCCCAACGATGCGATATCTGGATGGAATACCAGATCGCAATGGTCTCGCTCCACGATTCAGAAGAACTCTCCCACGGAAACTGGCTTGAGATCACCCGTCTCCGCAGCTACATTGATTACCTGGAAGCCCTCCTGGAACACAACCAGATCAGCCACGGGGATGAATTCGACACTTTCGAAAGTTCCATACAGGACTGTAACAGGCTCCCATAATGCCGCTTTGGAGGATACACATATGCCAGGATTAGAAATGAACCCGACGGATCTCGGTGAACTGTACATACTCTTCCGTGTTTACATGCAGTGCTATGACTCGGATGGACGCCATTCGCAGCTCTTAGCTGAAATCGAAAGAAAATACCGCACCCGGTACAAAACTTATTACCATAAGGATGCTCCGACAGAGGTCAGAAACCCGCGGAATGCAGGACGGAAATCCACCATTGATCCAGCAAAAGCTAAAAGGATCTGTCAGATGCACGCAGATGGTAAAACCATCCGTGAGATTGCTGCCGCGGAATCCTGCTCAACAGGCCATGTTCACAAATTAATTCATGAACACACTGATTCTTATTCAGTTTTATGATCTAGTTTTACCCGGAAAGAAGGTGAGAACCCCTCATTTTTCCACTTTAAAAGGACCATCTCGGTCCTTTCCATAGCCACCAGGCAAACTGATATTCGATTGTGATCCTTGAACATAATACATAATTTTTTTCCTATCTATCGTTAGGCTGGCGACAGCATGCCCTTTTTTAACGATTTCATATTGAAATATCCATTAAACGTTGGATTTACGCCATTTGTCAGCCAAAATCACCAGAATTTACGGGAGAGCC
>JAJQCB010000039.1 GCA_021203005.1 Clostridiales bacterium
TCCCTTTATTTTAGTAACAATTCCTATTTATGCCAACTATAATTATACACTAACTCATAAAATTCACATTTTCACATTTTCTGCTACGTCAGCTGCTGATTCTGAACAGGAAAAATACCCCGCGGACACTGCCGCGGGGCGTTTATGCTGGGATAGTAATGATTAATCCCGTTCCACTTCTTTTTCCAGGATCTTGCCGCTGGTCGCATTGATCGTGTAGTCATACTCATATCCGTTGTAATCAAAGCTGACTTCGTAAACAACCACGCCTTTTTCCTTATCTCTCTCCACTTCCAGATCATGCACCTTGGATTCCGTAACTCCCGCATCTGCCAATGCTATGGATTTTGCCTTTGCCGTTCCGATATAGGTGCTGGTAGTGCTGGTGGCGGAAGCGCTGCTTGCAGTCTTCGTCGTTGCCTTGCGAACATCGGAGAAGTCGCCGTAATACTTATTTTTACCGGAATCCGAAAGCAGGTATGCCCGGACCTTAAACTTGTAGGTGGTGCCGCTGCTCAATCCGGAGATCGTTGCGCTGGTGCCGCTGACGGTTGTCTGCCTTACATATTTCCCTTTCGCTGTGTCATACATGTACACCTGGTATTTTGTCGCCCTGGGCACTTTATCCCATGTCAGCTTTACGGATGTGGTCGTCTTGTTCGATGCCTTCAGATTTTCTACTTCTGCAGGTTCTGTGTAGGTGGTAAGGGTTGCAGAAAATGTTCCGAACGTTGTTTTGCCGTTGCTCTTCGTGTAAGCTCTGACTTTGAACTTATACTTTGTCGCAGACTTCAGATTTTCCACTTCATACCGGTTCTTTGATGTCGTCTTAACCTTCTTCCACTTTCCTGTGCTCGTATCGTAACGATAAAGCTGATATCCGGTTGCCCCTGATACTTTCGTCCATTTGAGGGTCAGTTCATCGTCGTCTCTCTCCACCACTTTCAGGCTTGACACTTTTGCGGGTTTCGCAGCCGCCTGCACGGTATTTACGGATGCACCGATTCCTAAAAACATTGTGATCGCCAGAGTGGTTACGGCCAGTTTTGCTAAAAATTTCTTCATAATCATTGTCCTCCTTTTTCTTTTTTTTGCTGGTCGAATAACCGCCCGGAAACAACTGTGAGTTTGCTTCCTGATTGGTTCTCTTTTCTTTGATGAGTTCAGTATAAAAGAGAAACATTAGAGGAACATTAGAAGAACATTTAAATTTATTTTTTCTTTCGCGCCTTGCAACAAAACAGCCCCCGATCACTCGGAGGCTGTAAACTCACATTGCATCATAAATTCATTTCATTCAGTCAGTGACTCGGAAAGTCTGCACTTTTCGCACATTATTTCGAAATCTTCACTTTTTTGCTGCTCGACCATGCGGAATAATACTTTGTTCCGCTGACCGTCTTATAAGTCCGTATCCGCACATAATACGTCTTACCCTTTTTCAGACCGGAAATTGTTTTTTTCACCGTGCTTGCGCCGGAATACGTCTTTGTGGTTTTTCCGCTGGAAAAATCACTGTTTGTCGCGTACTGTACCTGATAACCGGTCACACCGGATTTCTTTGACCACTTGACAGTCATCGTCTTTGCCGATGTGTTTTTCACGGAAGAAAGAGAGGCTGACGTCAAACGTACTATTTTTGCTGCAGATGACTTACTGCTTTTGCTCGACCCGGAATAGGCTACTACTTTGTAGTAATACGTCTTTCCTGTAGAAACCTTGTAAGAGCCGCTTGTCTTGTTTGTGTAACTCAGGGTAGAGCCGCTTTTTATCGTCGCAATCTTTTTATAGCTTCCGGACGATCCGGTTTTGCGGTACACATAGTATCCTGACGCCCCGGTCACTTTCCCCCACTTCACCTTGATTCCCGAAGAAGTATTCGCCACTTTGCTTATGGTCGGCGTCGCCAGGGTCGATTTGATTTTGACAGAGGCAGAAAGTCCGCCTTTTGTCGTCTTGGCCTTAATTTTAGCAGTTCCAACACCTTTTCCTGTCACTTTTCCCCGAGGAATTGACGGACGCAATCGAGGTACTGCTGCTGCTCCAGCTTAGGGAAGGCCCCGTCAATTCAGCATAACAGGATGACCATCCGGGGTTTGTGACTCTGGCTTTCACCGTAGTGCTTTTTCCGGTTTTGAGGCTGCTGGTAGAAGAATACAGATACAAGCAACCATCAAATATCTCCGGGCTCAATGCAACCGTGAAAGTCTTGGTAGCGTTGCTCGGCTGCGACAGTTTCGTTGCGGTATCAGTTCCAAAGATCTGCACCCAGTAAGTCACTCCGCCCTGTGTAAAGCAGCCGATGCCGATAGACTGATAACTGCTTCCTAAAATATTCGCCTTATGTCCGGATGAGTTCATCCAAGTCGTCATCACTGCCGATGCTGTGGACTGCCCGGCGGCAATATTTTCTCCCCACGCTTCCGAAGAAACCGTAAAACAGCTGAGTCCCGACGGGCGAGTATGGCTGAAATAGAGATTACACTCCGCTGCTCTCTGCATTGCTGCACTCAGCAGTTCTTTATCCATAGTCAGCGTGGAAAGTCCCTCCGCTTTACGCTCCTTATTTACCAGTTTCAATACCTGATATGCTTTGGTATAATCACAAGTTCCTTTCAGTTTGACTGTGGCAACCAGCTGATAGGACCCATCATCTAATTTCGTCAATGTAGAAGACGTCACTTTCAGATTCGTACAACCGGTGAATGCATAAGTATCCACATAGGTCACATTGCTCGGAATTGTCAACGAGGTTAACGCCGTACAATTCTGAAACGTATAATTCTCAATCGTACTCAGTCCGCTGCCCAGAGTGACCGAGCTCAATGCCGTACAGTCTGCAAATGCGGCAATCTCTATACCTGTGACTGTATTCGGAATAACAACGCTTGTCAGGGAAGCGCAGCCATAAAATGAGGCCTCACCAATCGTTAAAAGTCCCGACGGCAGGCTAACCGTTACGGCAGAACACTCAACAAAAGAAAAATCTCCGATATGCGTAATTCCGGAAGAGACAACGATTGCCGATATACTGCTCCCGTAAGAATACCAGGGGACAGAGGTATAATCGGAATAATCCGTCATCGCCCCGGATCCTGAAATCGTCAGAATTCCGTCTGACGAAAGTGTCCATGCCGCGCTGCTGCCGCAGCTCCCGCTGTCATCTGTGGCGCTGGCCGAGACCGACACATCCGCATCGGACTCCTCTGTGTCGGACTCCTCCGTATCAGATTCTTCCGCATCAGACTTCTCAACATCGGACTCCTCCGTATCAGATTCTTCCGATGAAATCTCTTCTGCGGCTGTCAGATCCTCTTCCGGCGTATACTCTGTAGCAACTTCATCGGTTTCCACTTCGGCATCACCAGATACGTCTCCCGTATCTACCGCCGTATCCTCCGCTGTCGATTCCTCTTTCTCTATCACAGCCGCGGATTCATCCTCCACGCCGGCTTCATCTGCCTCTCCCTCTGCTACGACCTCCTCATCACTTTCCTCATAAACAGCTTCCGCTGTCGCTCCCGTCTGATCCTCCGCGGCATATGCCGACGTTGAGAACAGTGAAACGGACAACGCAGCCACTGTCAGAAAAGCAATCATTCGTTTTCTCATAGTTTCTTTCCCTCCCATCACTCTTTTTATCATGACCAACACCCGCCAGAAAGATCCATCCGGTATGACGAATTAATTCCGACAGCATCTCAGTTTTATCAATTAAGTATTTTTAATGTATACATCCGGCACATAACATATCTGTCATTTCACTGTGATCTTTACATATTTTGTCGACGACTTGTAATTGGTCATAGCCTTAGATAATTCCTGATGATGACATTCATTTGATAGATGCTACGCCTTCTCAATTACACAACTATGCCGTTTTGCATCTACACCTTTCTCATCTTTATCATAATTAATTCCAACCAGCAACAGATTTCCATAATAATCCCCTAAAACCCCATCATATCGATTATCGTGTATCTGTCGAATAGCCGTTTCAGCATCCTTATCATACTTCAGTTCTACTATCATAGCCGGCTTATCAGTATTGCCCCTCGGCAAAAAAGCATAATCTGCAAATCCTTTTCCCGCCGGCAGTTCTCTGATAATCTGATAATAATTTTTTGCTGTATAGTACGCAATATAGATTGCACAAGCCAGCGAATTCTCATCATTATAAGTCAACACAGAAGAACATTTCTCGTGAATCAGTTCCAATGATTTCGCCACTGCTTCACTGTCCCCTCGAATCGTTTCCTCTAATAATGCCTCGGCCTGACCAATAGCCTGTTCTACCGGCTTCCACTTCTCACCTTTTACAGAAGACTGAAATACATCCGATACTTCGCGATTTGGAATATATACTTCCTGTCTTGTCTGATCATAAGCCAGGTAACCCAGGTGAATCAGCAGCGTCAGAACATCGTCCCGGTTATCAAAGGATGTAATGTCATTCTGAAAAGTTCCGGTATCAATCTGAACCCGCTGATCTCCAAGCATAAGAATAATTGCATCCTTTAGACCGTCAAAATTCATTTCTATATATTGCTTCAGACTTTCAAATGTTTCCGATTTTTTCCAGTAATTCTGAATTTCCTCATCCTGCACAGCATTCATCACAGAATTCGGGCTGTACACATGCTGAATTCGGCTAAAGGAATAACCATCATACCACGCACTCATCTCGTCAAAATCCATGTGATGATCCCGGCAAAGCGCTTTCACTTCTTCCTGCGTAAAACCAACATATTTTGCCAGCTTCGCAGGGCTTGTCATCGTAAATTCTTTAAAATCCGAAACAGCAGACTCGTTTCCATATTTTTTCACAGGAAGAATACCCGTCATATATGCAGCTGCTACGGTCTCATCTGTCGCCGTTCCGCCCTTAAATAAGCCCCGGAGCAATTGAATATACTCTTCCTGCAAAGGAATGTCATCCTTTGCTTCCCGGAAAAGCGCATCCCACTCATCAATAATAACAACAAACTGGATATGAAACTGGTGGCTGATGGCGATCAGAGCATCCGGAAGATAGGATTCATCCTCACTGACACAACCGGCAAAATACTCCCGCAGTTCGTTAATCACAGCCATCTGCATATCAATCACAACATTATTGCCTTTTGTTCTGGACTGCGAAATAAACCGTGTCATATCCAGATAAATCACATCAAATCGATTCAGATACTTTTCAAAAGACTTTTTACCGGAAATTTCTAATCCTTCAAACAAGGAACGTGAATCACAGGTTTTATCATAATAGGCACAAAGCATTTTCGCGGCAAACGATTTCCCAAAACGGCGGGGACGGCTGAAACTCGTTAATCTGAACGGCGTGTTGAGCGTGCTGTTTACATAATCAATCAACCCTGTCTTATCTACGTATATTCCATTCGTAATAACCTGAAATCCTCTGTTGCCGGGATTCAGATAAGTTCCCATACAAACCCTCCTTTACTTTCCTTAAAGATCTCCAGAAAGCCCTCTCTCCACAAGGTTTCTTTCATTATAGCGAAAGAGGGGACAAAAGTACAGATAAGAATTTATATTAAAACACCAATGTTTACAGAATCTTCTCACGGAGAAATCCGAATAAATTCTATTGTAAATATCGGGCGAATCCCCCGGCGGGTATCGTCTATGACAGGAAAGGCAAACCGTACCATTGAAAGATAGGGCTGGCTTTAAGCGAGAGTGTGCCGTATTCTGCGGCAAATGTCAAACTACTACAGCCCCCGATCACTCGGAGGCTGTAAACTCACATTGCATCATAAATTCATTTCATTCAGTCAGTGACTCGGAAAGTCTGCACTTTTCGCACATTATTTCGAAATCTTCACTTTTTTGCTGCTCGACCATGCGGAATAATACTTCGTCCCGCTGACCGTCTTATAAGTCCGGATCCGCACATAGTAGGTCTTACCTTTTTTCAAACCTGAAATTGTTTTTTTTACCGTACTCGCACCGGAATATGTCTTTGTGGTCTTTCCGCTGGAAAAATCACTGTTTGTCGCGTACTGCACCTTTTGACGCATTGCTTACAGTTCCCATCGTGGGCGCCGTAAGTGATCCGCTCGTCGCAAGAACCGCTGACGGTTTGCTGACCTTTATCGCGTAGAGCTTCGGTTTTGTGGTCTCATAGCTGGAATTGCCGGTCGCATACCAGTAAACATATCCATTGGAATAGACGGGCTGGCAATCAGATAAGACCGCTTTCGCCGAGTAAACGGAAGTCGTCTTTTCTCCCTTTGCATTCAGGAACACATACTTCAGTGTGGAGGAATTTTCCGTCCACATCAGCAGGAATTTACTGTTACTGATCTTCACGAGCTGCGGATTTGACACGTCCACATCTGCCCCCTCAGCATAAGTGGTAATCCACTTTGTAGTTGTCCCGGAAGCGGAAAAATCGCTTCGCGACGTCACCGTCACGAAAATATTGTACTGGGAATTCGAAGACCAGTTACTGTTCTGTCTGACCGAACTGCCGGCTGTCAGATAAGAGGAACTGGAGTACTCCAGGCCGCCCAGCGTAGCGCCGGTATAATTCTGTCCCGAACTGCCTTGAAACTCAAACACATTAATGATTTAGGCGACAAAAGCGTATGATACTTCGGATTGCTTCCTGAAAACCATTCTCGCAATCCGAAAAACATTCGAAGACCTGCCATGTATCATTTCAAACGCTTCCACTGTCCTGCACCGGTTTTAGCTGAATTTCTCCAATTCCTCTTCCGCTTCAATTACGGCGTCTGATGCTTCCTCCAGTTTCGCTTCCGCACTTGCTGCTGCTGCCTCTGCTTCCTCGTAAGCCTCCGATGCGGCTTCCAGATCTGCTTCGGCTACCGCAAGAAGTTCTTCCGCATCCTCCAGGTCCGCTTCCGCATCCTCCAGGTCAGCTTTTGCATACTGCAGCACCTCTTCGGCTTCCGCAACGGCATCTTCTGCATCTTCCAGGTCGGCAGCCAAGCTGTCGAGACTAATGGAATTGACATAGTCATTTAATATTTCTTCGTACTCATCTACCGTCATGGCCGTTCCATACGTGGAACCGCTGAAATAAAACACCTGCCCGTAGCTTACAGAATAGTTCCCATACTGAGACACAGCTGTCCCGCTGAGCGCGTAGGTACTGTTGATGATATTCAGATAATGGCCTACTTTGCTGCAGAATGTGCTATAACTCGAACTAAGGCTGTATAAGTCTGAGTTACTGATCGATCCGTTCTCCACGACTGTCTGCAGCATGGCAAGGGTATCACTGTCAAACTCCGTACCATCATAAGACCCGGCTTCGACTGCCGCATCAAAGACCTCTTTTTCTTTGTCGTACCAGCCGTCAAACGGGTCTGAGTATCCCCATGCCAGGTTTTCACCTACGTTATACTGATAGGAATGGCCGTATTCAGATGCCGAATAGTTCAAGTTGCTCATCGATATGGCGATCAGCTGGTAAGTAACCTCCAGTTCATCGAGCCCGTTCTCTGTGCGGAGATCATTACACTCTCTGAGCCAGTCGATTGCTGCCAGCATATTATCCAGGCTTGTTGCGTCCTGACTGTCCCCTTCTACGGTATAAGATGCATATGTTGCATTCTCCAGGACATCAATCGCCTCATCCGCACCCACATATTCAAAGAAGCCAAACGCTCCTCTGGCATATAACTCTTCTGCGCTGTCATACGCCTCCTGCGCTTCTTCCTGTGCTGCTTTCGCACTATCGACATCAGCCTCTGCCGCATCAACGGCATCCTGCGCCGCATCAACAGCCTCCTGCGCATCGTCAACAGCCGCCTGCGCATCGTCAACAGCCGCCTGTGCTGCTTCCATGTCTGATGCCGCCGTTTCTAACTCTTCTTCCGCCGCATCTAAAGCTTCCTGCGCTTCTTCCAGATCAGTCAAAGCTGACTCGTATGCCTCCTCTGCATCCTCAAGGCCAGTGGCGGGAGTAGTTTCTGTATATGTGTCACCGCATACCGAACAGGTGAATTCTGTGACTCCGGTGACATAGTAAGATGCTTCTGTAATTACCTGCTCCACATAGTTATGATCTGTCGCCTCGATCTCTTCTGTAAAAGAGTCGCCGCACCGGTCACAGGTGTAAGTCAGGGTTCCTGACTCTGTACAAGTCGCTTCTTTTGTGACTTCGCAGATGTACTCATGCTCCAATGCGTCCAGTGATTCTGTATACGTCTCTTCACAGTTGCTGCAGGTGTAAGTTATTTCACCCTCCTCCGTGCAAGTCGGCTCCAGGTTGATTACCCCGTCATCCCAATCGTGCCCGGTTGCCGCGATTGAAGCAGTATAAGAATCCCCGCAAGTACTGCAGGTATAGGTACGAACACCCTTTGTCGTGCATCCCGGCTGTGTCGTGATACTGGAAGTGTAATTATGACTGCCATTTACCTTTGCAGACTTAGCCGAACTCCACGCCGAGTAATACTTCGTCCCGGACACGGTTTTGTAAGTCCGGATCCTGGTATAATAAGTGTTACCGTTTGTCAGACCGGAGAGCGTTTTTGATACCGTCGACGCCCCGGAGTATGTCTTTGTCGTCGCCCCGGAGAAGCTGCTGTTTGTCGCATATTGTACCTGATAACCCGTCACAGACGATACTTTTGACCATTTAACTGCCAGACTGCTGCAGTTTGACGCCGCCGCACCGGACAAAGCCGGTGTGGTAAGCCGGACAGTAGATTTCCCTGTATACGATCCTTTTGTACTGCTGTAATATGGGCAGATTGCATAGGTATAGGTCGTTCCGTTCTTACTCTTTACTGCGGTATCGGTATAACTTACCGTGGATGCGCCGGAAATCGTCTTTATCTTACTGTAACTTCCGGATCCGGTCTTGCGGTAAACATAATAACCTTTCGCCCCGGATACCTTGGACCATTTGACGGTGATGCCGGTTGTAGTGTTTGTCAGACTGGAGATCTTCCCTGCCGTCAGGTACCGGATGCTCTTCGCGGATGATTTACTGCTTGTCGTGCTTCCATTATAAGCAACCACCTTATAATAGTAGGTCTTCCCGCTGGACACCTTATACGTCCCGCTTGTCTTGTTCGTGTAGCTCAGAGTCGATCCGCTCTTCACCGTCGCGATCTTTTTATATGTACCGTTTTTGCTGGTACTCCGGTAAATATAATACCCTTTTGCTTTTGACACCTTTTTCCATGTAATCTTGACGCCGGAAGTCGTATTAGATATCCCGGACATCGTAGGCGTTGACAATTTTGTCGCTGCCTCCGCCGTGACCGTAGTGATGCCGTCCGCCGAGCCGGACACTGCCGCCGGTACTGCCATTACAAACAACGCCATGAGCAGCATCAGGACTGTTTTTCTTAACTTTTTCATAGTTACCTCCCGTTCTTATATTTATGTTTTCTCTAAAACTTCCCTAATAGTTCTTCTGACCGATATCAATCTTCTTGTGCTTCTCTCATATTATATTGCATAAAATCTTTCGCTGCAAGGTCTTTTCCATCATGCTACGCCCTCTCAATTACACAATTATGGCGTTTTGCATCTTAATGGTGAATGACGCCAATGTGTGACCAGTTCCACCGGCTTCCACTTCTCACCTTTTACAGCTGACTGAAATACATCTGATACTTCGCGGTTGGGAATATATACTTCCTCTGTTGCCTCGCGGTTGGGAATATATACTTCCTCTGTTGCCGGGATTCAGATAAGTTCCCATACAATCCCTCCTATTCCGCCGCCTCTGGCAAACCACATAAAATTGCATCTGATATTTTTTATTATAGCGGAAGAGGGTTTAAAAGTACAGTGTGGATTTTACTTGCGAAGCCCATGAAGCTGTGCTAATCTTGTAAGTATAAAAACATCAGCAACAATGTATTTTCCAAAGGAGCACAGGACAATGGGCATCTATCTGAATCCGGGAAACATCAGCTTTCAGCAAATCCGAAACAGCATATACGTTGACAAAACAGGCATGATTGCTTACCTCAACAGCACGATCAACACGCCTGATAAGCTGACCTGTGTCAGCCGCCCTCGTCGATTCGGGAAATCCTTTGCCGCCAAAATGATCTGCGCTTACTATGACAAAAATTGTGATTCCCGTGAAATGTTCAGCGATCTTAAAATCGCACAGACTCCGTCCTTTGAGAAGTACCTCAATACTTTTCATGTTATTTATCTGGATATTACCAGATTCCTCTCCCGTTTGGAATCCGCAAAATTCATTATACGGGATATACAGGATTGCGTCATCTGCGAACTCAGGAAGATGTATCCAGACATTATCGGGTCACAAGAGCACTATCTTCCGGACGCCCTCGCACATGTCACCCAGGAAACAGGCGAACAGTTTTTTATAATCATTGACGAATGGGATGCTCTCTTCCGTGAGACCAGCGAAGACGCAGACGCACAGAAAAATTACATCAGATTTTTGCGCGGTCTGTTCAAAGGCGGTCCCGCCACTGATCTTTCCATTGCCGGCGCATATATGACAGGCATCCTGCCGATCAAAAAATACGGCACCCAATCCGCCATGACAGATTTCAGAGAATTTACCATGGTAGATTCTCCGCTTCTGACCGAATACGCAGGATTTACCGAAGAAGAAGTCCGGACTTTATGCGGCTTACATGGCGCAAATTTTGACGATATGAAACTATGGTACGACGGCTACTCTTTCCCCGGCTGCCCTTCCATATACAGCCCCAACTCGGTGATCAGCGCTATCCGGTATCAGAAATTTGCAAACTACTGGACAGCTTCAGAAACCTACGAATCCCTGAAAGCATACATCCGCATGGATTTCGACGGTCTTAAAGACGCTGTGATCGCTATGCTCGGCGGATTAAAAATCCGGATTGACACACTCGGATTTCAAAACGACATGACAAGCATCAGGAACCGTGACGATGTGCTCACCCTCCTGGTACATCTCGGATATCTGGCTTACGATGAAACAAGCCGGGAAGTATCTATCCCTAATCTGGAAGTCGCAGATTCTTTCCGTCTGGCGGTGCAGGACTCTGATTGGGCAGAGGTCGGGAAAGCGATTCGGGAATCGGAAGATCTTTTATCCGCAACCATAAATGGCGACAATAAGACTGTCGCAAATGCTTTGGAAAAAATACACGAGTCCACCTCATCCATCCTGCAGTACAATGACGAAAATTCCCTGAGCTGTGCTCTGACGATCGCTTATTATACCGCAAGCAGGTCTTACACGATCATTCGTGAGCTTCCGGCCGGAAAAGGGTTCGCCGACCTTGCCTTCCTCCCGCATAAGGGAAGCAATAAACCGGCTATGATTATCGAGCTAAAGTACAATAAATCCGCTGACTCCGCCATCCATCAGATTAAAGATAATCGATATGACGGTGTACTAAAATCATGGGGCGGAAAACTGCTCCTTGTCGGCATCAATTACGAAAAAGAAACAAAAGACAAAAACAGCAAACGACATACCTGCGTAATTGAAAAAGCATAGGCGTTTACTCCGTTTGCTTTTGCCATCTCTACCATGTCTGCATCCGCAAAACCAAAAGCAGGGATGGTTTCTGTGATTGTGTCGTCACATGCCAAACAGGTGTAAGTCGCACATTGGGGTCGGGTACCATTACAAAACGTTGCCCCGCTGACCTTTGACCATTTCACTTTAATTCCGGTCGATTTGTTTGTCAGACTCGAAACAGTTCCTTTCATGTATTTAATACTCTTATAAGATGACGCTGTGCTCGTAGTACTGTCATCGTAGGCCTTTACCTTATAATAATAAGTTTTCCCATTTGATTTGGAAGACGTATCTTTCCATGATACAGTACTTCCACTGGTTATAGTTCTTAATGGTGCCAGTGTCGCCCTCTCTAATTTTTTTGAAACTCCATAGTAAACTGCTGTTATATTTACTGGAAATATGCTAAAATAATGTCACGTCAAAAGGAAACTATCTTTTTGCAAACCAACTTATACTATGCCGAATGGGGATGAGTAAATAAATGGGATATTATCTTAACAGCAACAAGGTCTATTCGCTTTATGAAAGCGAAGTGAGAAAACCATATTTTGTAGACAAGACAAAGATGCTGGCCGATCTGATTACGCTGGTTGAACAGGGAAATAACCACATTTGCATCACCAGACCACGCCGTTTTGGGAAATCCGTGATGGCGTCTATGATCGGCGCTTTCTTTAGCAAAGGCTTTGACAGCAGCGCTATTTTTGATTCATTGAAAATAGCCGGAAATATGAAGTATCGAACACACCTGAACCAGCATGATGTGATTTACATTGATTTCAGCGAAGCGGCAAATATTAGCAGCAATTATCAGGATTTTATTGGCTGCATCACTAAAATTTTACAGGAGGATTTACGGGAAGCGTTTCCGGAAGTAAAATTTTGGGAAAAAGCTGCCATAGTCCAGGATTTAAGAAAGATACATGAAAAGACCGGCACGTCTTTCATTTTTGTTTTTGATGAATGGGACTGCATCTTCCATAAAAAATATACAACAAAAGACGACAAAGAGAGTTTTATCAATTTCCTGGCTTCTTTAACGAAAGGGACAGGATATGTCTCATTAAGCTACATGACCGGCGTCCTTCCGATTGCGAAATATTCCAGCGGTTCTACGATCAATCATTTTTCCGAGTATACGATGGCGACCGATGATAAATTCAGTGAATATTTTGGCTTTACCGAAGCAGAAGTAGATAAGTTATACAGATGCTATGAAAAAAACGTAACGAATCGAAATGTATCCAGAGAAGACCTTAGATTTTGGTATGACGGCTACCATACTCCCTTGTCAGAAAGGATGTATAATCCCCGTTCTGTTGTCCTGGCGTTGGACCGTAATCGGATCAGAAGTTATTGGACTTCCACCGGACCGTATTCGGAGATCTCTGCCTATATCTCCAGTAATATTGATGGAGTGAAAAAAGATGTAGCCTTGATGGTCGCCGGGGAAGCCGTCCCGGCAGACGTGGAAGAATTTGCCGCCACAGCGATGCATCTGAGTACGAAAGACGAAATATTTTCTGCGATGGTTGTCTATGGTTTCCTGAACTATGAAGACGGGAAAGTCCATATCCCCAACAAAGAATTGATGGATGAGTTTGCAAAAACAATCCGCCGGGAGGCAGGTCTGGGATACATTTACAATCTGGCTCACGCTTCAGAGCGCATGCTCCAGGCCACTTTGAATGGCGACACAAAGGTCATGGAAGAGATCCTGGAATATGCCCACAACACCGAAGTTCCTCTTCTCTCCTATAATAATGAGACAGAACTGACAGCGATCGTGAACCTTGTCTACCTGTCTGCCCGTGACTGGTATTATGTCGAACGAGAACAACGCGCCGGCAAAGGGTATGTCGATTTCATTTTCTATCCGATACGTCCGGGAGACGACGGGATCATCCTCGAGCTGAAAGTGGATGACACGCCGGAGGCAGCCCTCCGACAGATCAAGGATCGGAACTATGCACTCAAGTTCCAGGGTAAGATAGCAGAAAAGAAACGCCATACCGGGCGAATTCTTCTGGTGGGCATCGGCTATGACAGAAAAAGCAAACAGCACCGTTGCCAGATAGAGCAGGTATAATCCCTGCTCTCTGTTTACTTGTTACAATATATTCTCCGGCTTACTCTTCCGCCCTGTCCAGCCCAGACTTCTGGCCCAACCACGCATTTCGGCGGCCTCTGCCTTATCCTGGCCGGTAATTGTCTGCAGCTTCCTGAGATACCCGTAAATCCCTCCACAATCGTCCATCAGGTTCAGACCATCTGCAGCCACGCATACCGGTTTCCCTTTTTTCTGTATCTCTGCCAGCATGGATTCCAGATCTTCAGCGAGCTCAAAACCATCATGATCAACATACTTTCCGCCTTTTATTCTGTGATATACCTCCTGCAGAGAAATTTTTATACACCAGTCATCCCCATAATCATACCGATAATAAAGCGTATCAACACATGGCCGCGGGCTGATATTCATCTCACACAAAATATCGTTGCAGATTTCGGTCCAATATTTTATGGCATATTTATGTTCGGCGACAGCATCTTCATAGGGCTTTTTAAATGTATCTTCAATCTCTTCCTTGTACGTGTCCGGGTTCAGCCACGACATCCGCTCAATATAATCCATGTTATGCCGCCAGATTCGAAGCTGCGATGCATAATCTTTTAAAACCTCCTCATCCCAATCCACCAATTGTTCCTTTAATATTGCCACTTTGTCCGACACATCGCGCTTCCACTGACTGATCTCTTCATCCCTGCCGCATCCCGCATCTTTTCGTAACACTTCATCTATGCGCAGACGCTCGGTCAGATAATTAAAATCCTGCTCAACAACCACCTTTTCCGTGATATCCTGCAATGTAATATCACGCTGAAACTCAGGGAAACGATCGCAGAACTCCTCCATCTCCCATTGATTCCCAAGCCACGAGTCCCCCACAGATAACTGCCGGAATGGCGCGGAATATTTCCTCCTCAGCCAGGTCTTAACGCTGACACCTGCTTTATAATCATCGTCCCAGTAGACATCGCTCAGATCGTCGTCCGGAAACCGGAATAACACGCCGCATAGATCTTTGTATTCTCCAAAATTCTTCTTTGTCAAACTATCAAAATCCTCCTGAGAAAGCGAAAAATTATGAAGATGGCTGTTCTGCCAGCCGAAAAGCTTCTGTATCGCATAGTGCAAAGCATGAAGGTTCATCTCGCCCGGGACAAGAATATCACGCGTAATTCCCTTTTTCGCTTTGGCCAGACGCAGCAGCTCTGCTCTTTCCTCCGATTCCATATCCAGATTCTCATCCGCACCGTAGATAAAGCCTCCAACCAAAGACAGATGCAGCGCATACACAGAGCCAAAATTTTCAACTACTAAACCCTTTTGTGCATGATCAAAAGGCACCGCCATTTCTACGGAATCAGAACACAGGTTGTCAGCTGCTATCGGCTCAGAATTTGCCGGATGATGCGTATGCATTCCCTCCGCAGCTACTGTCATTCGATTGCGATATTCTTTCGAATACTGTGCACTATCCGTATGTTCCATTCCGTACATTCCGCGGGAGTAGGGCATATAGGTATATACCGTATCCCTCGTCAGGCAGAGTTCTTCCGCAATCTGATCTATGCTTTTCCCGATTTCATAGAGCTCTTTCACCTGCCGGGAAGATTTGCTGCTCCACAAACCTTCGGTAATCAGAATACGCTGGGCAGTCACCATGGATGTGTTGCAGTTCTTTGCAGTCTGCCGCACGGACTGCGTCTCAAGGTAATCGGCCACTACATTGTCATATAATTCATTGCTGATAATGTTATTGTTTGAGATAGGATTTTTGTATTGAGTATTCATTATTTGTAGTTTCCTTTCGCATTTGATCCGGCCGTTGTAATGATCATAGTCCTCTTGGTATATTTTGTCAACCTAGACTTTTAAAAGACTATAAATCCAATTTTACCTATTGTCAGAACACTTGAAGAGCGACTAGAAATACAGTGTATAGGAAGCCTGTATTTTTAACGCTTACTACATAACTGAAAATCACACCCGGTTCATCCAGTCCTTCCGTACGTCCTACACAAGAATATTCTTTTAAATCATTCACAAAACACCAACGTTTCTACAATCCAAAGTATCAGGATCTTCTTTTCTCATCAAATATACTGTCAATTTGATAATGAAAAAATAATACCCTATCTGATTCAACGATGCAATCCTGGTTAATTTCCCACTCTTAATCCCGCCGAGAATCAGATCTTTGCTATATGACGTCATTACGTTAAAACATATATACTTTTTACTCAAAGGATTATCCGGTATATACATAAAATCGAAAATTCTATTCCTTTTCAGATCATCTGCGTTTCTCTGAAATTCATCAAGCGGAAGCACCGGCACCAATAATATTTTATCTTTTTGATCAATATGACACGATGTAGAAATAACCATTGCTTCCGATGAAAATATTCTTTGCATTCCATCATCATCAAAATACGCAAATGGCACCTCAGAAATAATATCTCCCTGTGATAATTCCGGCAGAACGGATGCCAGCAGATAATTAATCTGGTGGCCATCCTTTTCAAACTGTGCAATAGCTTCTTTTGCGGCATCCCTGGAATCAGGAGAGACAGATGGTAAAACACTATCTGCAAAATCGATAAACTCTGCTAACATAAAGAGAAAAAATTTACCCCTGTAGGTTTAGAAATGGATTTTATATATTGATCTACTCCTTTTAATTCATCTTCTGTAGCGTCTCTCATCACACCAAAAGATTCCTCCGCCATACTTTTTAGACGTGAACTCTTATCAATATATATATTGTTATCAGTATATCCTGCCATACTGCTATTATCACAGATTTTAGAGACATCCATAAACAGTCCTAAACCCGAAGGTGAATAATTTGTCGATACAACCAAGCTGCTATTTCCGGCAGTTGCAAAAGCAAGACTTAATACAGCAGCTGTTGTGCTTATGTTTTTCATTACATTAGCCATACTAATACTCGCCTTTCTCCAAAAGTCCTTTCAATTTATTATTCATCACTACTGCCATCTCATCCAAAATATGTTCTAACTGGCTGCTGTCAGATTTATAATCTCTACAAGTGTTATAACCATAACGATCATTTATATCAATTATTGCGCTTATTGACTCAGACACCTGATTAGCGGGTGATAAATCACCTGCTATATCAGTATTTATATTATTCTGAAACAAACGCGCATTCTGTAACATAATATTAACAAATG
>JAJQCB010000174.1 GCA_021203005.1 Clostridiales bacterium
CTCGGGAACCACTGGTGATACGGGGTTTTAATCCCAAGCGCCTTATGAAGCTCCCGGCCGCTTACCGTAGGCTTATCCTCCTCGTACCGAATCTGAATCAGTTCCTCCATCCTGTTTTTCACCTCCTTCTGTGCTCACCCACCGCTGCCATGCAGATCATGGTTCACGAGGGCACTGTAATAGTTGCTGATGGTCATCGGCGCATTGTATAATGCCGCCAGCAGATACTGCTTAATGTTATAAATCCTGGTTGTGGTATCCTTCATACAGGAAAGAACATACTGGATATGCTCCGACTCCAGTTTCATCAGCTGACTTTTCACGACCGACGCTGGCTTATCATCCCCTGAAATGCGGATTATGCTCCGCTTCGAGCAGACGGTCTCGACCAGCAAATCCAGAATCTCGCAGAGCCGTTCCCGTTCATATGGATAATCATGAAGCAAAGCCTCAAAGCTGAGTTGTTTATAAAAATAATTCCGGTAGTTGATGTATTCCTCTCCATCCTCCTCATCCCCTCGCATCCCGCAGTCTCCGGAAGGATAGATAGACTCAGTATCACTCCACTCAGTCTTATTCTTCTCAGTATTATTAGATCGTTCTTTTGACGGGTCCTGACCCGCACTTTTGACGAGTCCAGAATCGTCATTTTGACGGGTCTGGAAACGTGCTTTTGACAGGACTGCTGTAAAGTCCATGACATAAATCATGGTTGGACGCCCAAGCCCCTGCCTTTTGCGTCTGATCAGGCCGTAATCTCGTTCCAGTTCCGTCAAAAGCCTTGTCACTTTCTTATCCCCGCAGCCCAAATCCTTCATAATGCTCTCGACCGTGTAGTAAATGTAAACTCTGCCGTCCTCATCCGCCCAGCCGTTCCTTGCCGAGAGCTGCATCCGGTCCAGCATCAGCCCATACAGCACCTTTGCATCGGTAGACAGGCCGGAAAACTGCGGATCAGAGAAAAACACCTTCGGTATCCGGTAAAAATGAAACTGCTCCGCCCCTTCTCCATAGAAATAAGGCAACTCCGGCAGTTTCCCAGCGCCGCTCATTGCCCCACCTTCGTCTCCAGCAAAACCTTTCTTATGCAGTAGCCGATACAGGGAGACACCCTCCCATACGGGCAATCCCTGCAACTATCCTCCTGTCCATCCTCCTCTTCCAGATAAAAACAGGAATCGAGGCCGCAGCCTTTTCTTTTCCCCAGCCAGAAATAGCAGTAGGCGCAGTCTTTCGGTTTATCCTCAGAATACTTCTTATTCTCTTCATCCATCATCTGCCTCCCCCTGTTCTTTCCACTGCATCAGTGCCTCCATCCGCTCATCCGCAAGGGCACCGGCGCGGATTACGCAGTACATCATCCCGGCAACGCAGACTGCCAGCAATGCCACCGCCCCAATCAAACAATTCAGTTTCATCCTCTTCACATCCTTCCGATAGATATTTGTGCTATTCTTCAAACAACAGCACATTCATAAGACGGAACCGGCATTCAGCCGCGCTCCGCCTCATGGTATCTACTGTTGTTATATAGTGAACGACCAAACGTCGTTTACTATGTCATTTTTTTGTATTTGAGCATTTTGCCTGTTTTCCTCCCAGACCCGTTCCTGTCCCGTATCTTACGCAACGTATTCTCTGGCAAGACGCGCCGAATGCACATTCAGTACCAGGTATCCATCTGAGCAGGCGATTCAATTTTCAAGGTACTTGAGGAAGTCTTTTCTTTCCCTCCTCACTTACCTGTGAAATCGCTGCTCTCCAGACAAGCTATCGAAAAATTTTTTCGTAAGATTATTTTGATCGGTTTTTCATATACTCCGCAAGCCTTTCCTCAAAGGTACTCCCTCCTGCAAAAGACAGCTCTACGACAAATCCCTTGTCTCTGTAGCGATACGGGTTCCCAATCTGCTGAACATACGAATGGACTTTTTCCTTATAAGACAGCTCGGGAGCAATCTTTACGTCTCCCATATCTTTAAGCCCCACACGTTGATCAGATCCTTTGCTGTCCCCCGTCTTTCTCTCAACATCTGCTTTTTCGATCTCTTCCATCAGCATCTCCTCCCTAAGCCAGTGCCCCGTTCGCGTCTTCCGCAAGGTGCTTCCGCATCTGATTCATTGCTTTTCCCATCATGTCCCGGACCGCCTGACGGGTGACGCCAAGGTTCTCCGCAATCCTGATATATGGCATTTCGTTGTAAAAATGCTCTGTCACCACATGGCGCTGCTTCACAGTCAATACATCCAAGCTGCGTGCTGCCTCTTCCCGCTCTTCCTCTTCAAGAAAAAAATCCTCCACCGACGCGGACGCATCGGATAATTCTTTCCAGTCTTCCGCTACCGCGCTGTAAGAAACCGTGTGGTAATAATAGCGACGGTCGGCGTTATCCCCTAAATGGTCTTCCCCCTCTAAAACCAGGCGGACATACCAGTCCATATTTTCAAATTCCTCTTCCGGAATCTCCCCGTCCATCCCGCTGCACACGCTCTCCTACAGGTAGCAATTCTCCTCTGGGAACGGAAATACCGTCACGCCAGCTT
>JAJQCB010000011.1 GCA_021203005.1 Clostridiales bacterium
GGATAAAACTGACAAGCGTTGATGTGACAGTCACACCCAGGAACACTAACAGCATGATCCGAAGCACATCTTTCTGCTGATACGGCAGAATCTCATCATATATAATGTTATTGAACAGCGATGACAGAATCCCCAGAAGTGTCACAATGAGCGATGCAACCAGCGCGTAAGCAAATAGCTTTTTCTGCGGCATCAGGAGACGCATATACCGGTCAAACATCTTCCCGTTCTTCAGCTTCCCACCCTTAAACTCCGCCGTCGGTTTCAGCAGAAGCATTGCCCCTGTAAATGTCTTATAAAACTCATCAACCGTCAGACGCTCCAGATCTTTTGCCGGGTCTCCGATCACCACATATTTTTTTGTAATTTTAAACACGACGACAAAGTGGGACAGCCCTTCCTTTGTGACCACATTTGCGATGGCAGGCAGTGTATATTCACTCAAAAACCCTTCCCTGTCTACCCTGACCGCCTGAGATACAAATCCGAGAGACTCGGCACATTTGGACAATCCGATCAGATTAGTTCCTTTCAGATCTGTGGACATCATATCCCGCAGCCGTGTGATGGTCGTCTCTTTTTTATAATGCAGACAAACCATTGCCATGCAGACCGCCGCGCAATCAGTAATATCGTGTTGTTTTACAAATGTATATCGCATGTCATTCTGTTGTTTTTCATCCTCAGAATACTTTTTCGTTCATATTTTACTATAAGCCAGGCAGCAAAACAATGGACACTTTACTTCTGAAATTGCAGAAGTAAAGTGTCCATTTCGGATTTCATTTGTCGCATTTATACTTATCAAAAAAATAAACAAGAGGAGCCTGACATAATGAAAAAAACAAAAAGAATTGCCATCTGCTTTTTCCTTATTTGTTTTAGCATATGCGTGACATTACCCAAAACGCTAACAACAACAAATATAAATTCAAGCCAGATATGCCGGGAATGTCTAACCGGTGAAAAAAGAGGCTAATCCATATTTGCGTAAAAATGCTCTTTACAGTATTGTTCTAATCGTTTTTCCGTCTCTGGCTGATGGAATAATCTTGTAATACAAAGAGCATTCCAAACATCCGGAAAACATTTTTCTCTTTTCTCTCTTATCGTCATTTCCGGATATTTGTGTTCCAGGCTCCATCCACGTTCCAGCACAAAAGTATCCAGCATATCTCCACGGCCGCTGAGAAAGCATAGTTTTATACCATCCACAGCCATCCTCATTGCCTCATCATATTGCCCAATTTCTGTCAAAAGGTTTTTCCAGAGTGACAGAATAAGCAGCACTTCGTGCATTCGATATATTTTATCAATATCACTGGCTTCTAACTGTGCCCACATATTCTCCAACAAGCCGATTGCTGTCTGGTACTGTTTTAGTCTTCGGAAAGCGATTGCTTCATAATATACTAATATTATTTCCCTGCGCGTATAAAAATGAATACCATAGCCAGGTTTCCACTTTGGTATTGTCAATCGAAGAGCCTCCTCCACCCGTTCCTTGTACTCTAACGGAGAAATAGAACCTGCAAACATCATTTCCAGATCCCTCACACTGTCAATATACTGCCTGTTTTGCGGAATATTCACATTCTCCCCAAGACTTTCTTCCAGTTCAGACAAAAGCCTTAACCGCTCACTGGCATTCTCCTGCTGTCCGGCGCGTCGTATTTCGGCAACCAGCTGAAGATCCGAGTATTTCTCTGTCACGATCTCTGAGCTGATGATGTAAAACGGAATCCCCATGTATGCCGCCAGCAGTTCGTAAGTCCCTTTATTCGCGTTTCTCTTACCCCTTTCTAACGCCCTGTATGTCTTTTCACTGCAGACATCACGGTCAATCTCGCTGACTCTCAATCCTCGCTCTTTTCGATACGTCCCCAGAATCTCATGTAAAAGATAGAATTCCTGGCTCAGCTGCCGGTTCAGATAATTCTCCCGTCCGATCCGGTGCTCCTCCCTTATCTCCTCCAGCGCACGCAGATACGCTCCATATTCTCCGGATTCTTTCAAGCCCAGTTTTCTGATTCCATAATTATCCCGCGTAAAACATCCTCGATCCCGGTGAGAATGGCCATTTCACGGTGAAGGTCAAGCGCTTTATGGTAATATACTAATTTCTGACAGGGATCTGCTCCTATCATATACGTGCCATAGATACACGCCGCCCGGTAATAGATTTTGACCTGTTCATCTTTCTGATAACAGGTTTCAATATAATGCAGAACAGATTCCAGCATCGGTTTCTCCTCCGCCCATGTCTCCGGATATAGCTGCAGCTTTCTCTCCATACAAATCAGAAGATAGGCGAGCTCTTCTGTACCTGCGCACGACTTTTCAGAAAGCACGCCCGGATATCCCGGCACAGTCATGGCGACCGCCCTCTGCATGGCAGAAATATCATCAGATAAGAACCCTTTCCAGAAAGTGACAAACTGCCTCTGCAAAACCGGGTGAATCCCTTCTGATTTTGCCATCCCGCTCTCCCAGTCTTCTGCTGTAACACTTTCTTTTTGCAGCTTAAGCAGCATCTCATTTTTCCAGTTCAGATATTCATACTCACCTTTTGAAAGAACAGGCACAAAATAATCTGCATTCTTTCCCACCCGTCTTAACAAGGCACTGATCACCAGCCAGCAGGGAAGCTCCCCGTTTTGTTCAAAATTCGAGAGCGCCCTCTGCGTCAGAAGCTTTTCCGCCACCGCTTCCTGGCTCACACCATATTCTCTGCGCATGTCTGCATATGCCCTGCCCATAGCTTTTTTCGTTTTTAATGGTATCTCACCGTACAGCATACAACTCAACATCCCCATTATGAATGATCCATCCACCGCTAACCCCATCTGTCTTTATTTTAGCGCCTCTTTCTGCATATGGCAATCACCCGTTTCAGAATCGAACATAAACAAAAACTATTGATATTTCCATGGTTTTTGGCTATACTGTTCAACGAATTTTCAGCTGATACGATTATAAAACTGACATACACAAAGGAATATATACAATGGGAAATAAAGACAATTCAATCTTTCAGAAAACATTCATGGTCTGGATCTGCGCCCTGGCCTGCACGGCGCTCTGGGGCAGCGCATTCCCCTGCATCAAGATCGGATACCGCCTGTTTGCGATCGAATCCTCAGACACAGCCTCGCAGATTCTCTTTGCCGGCATCCGCTTTTTCGGTGCCGGGATCCTGGCGCTTCTGATGGGCAGCGCAGGGCAGAAAAAAATTCTGCTGCCGCAAAGGAATTCTATCCACAGAATACTGATACTCTGTCTGTTCCAGACAGTCCTGCAGTACCTTCTCTTTTACATCAGCATGGCGCACATCACCGGGGTAAAAGGCTCCATCCTCCAGGGAACCAGCGTCCTCTTTTCCCTGTTGATTGTCTGCCTGATTTTTCACACGGAAAAACTGACTATATTGAAAACAGTCGGCTGCGTGATCGGTTTCCTGGGTGTGATCATCATCAACTTTACCGGCGGCGGGATGAATATGGAATTCAGCCTTTTAGGCGAAGGATTTATGATCCTGGCTTCCCTCTCCAGCTCTTTTTCCGCGGCATTCTTAAAGCAATTTTCCAGATATGAAAACCCCGTTGTCTTAAGCGGCTATCAGTTCCTGGCCGGCGGCGCGATCCTGGCCATCGTCGGCTATTCCTGCGGCGGACGCCTGAGCAGCTTTACACCTGTTTCCATTGTACTGCTGCTCTATATGGCTTTCATCTCCGCAGCGGCCTACTCTCTCTGGGGAATCCTTCTGAAATACAACCCGGTTTCCCGGATTACCGTATTTATGTGCATGACGCAGATATTCGGCGTTGCCTTTTCTGCGCTCTTTCTGAAAGAAACGGACTCCCTCGGATGGCAGACGATAGCTGCACTGATATTGGTCTGCGCCGGGATTGTAATGGTAAACCGGAAAACATTATCGGCGGAAGAATCCGATTAACAGTACTTCATTTACTTTTTCGTCAGCTCCGCGAACTCCGCCTGCGCCGCTCTCGCCAGATCTGCCGGCGCAAGTTCAATCTGTGAACCAATCCGCCCGCCGCTCACAATAATCGTCGGCTGTCCTTCCGCGGAACTGTCAATGCGGGTCACATACTGCTTCTTCATGCCGACGGCCGTACAGCCGCCGCGGACATAGCCGGTGACACGGTTGATATCTTTTACATGTATCATCTCCACACTTTTCTCTCCCACGACACGCGCCGCTTTTTTCAAGTCCAATTCCTCCGCAATCGGAATCACAAAGACAAAATAGTTTTTGCTCGCTCCCACTGTCACCAGCGTCTTAAACACCTTTTCATGCGGCAATCCCAGCTGATCTGCAATCTGCAGACCGTCCACAAATTCCTCACACTCGTACGTGTATTGCTGAAACAGAATCTTCATCGACTCCAGAATCCGCATCGCATTTGTTTTGATTTCTTTCTTTTTTGCCATCTCAACCTCTCTCAAATAAGTAGTGTTCTGAATAGTTAATAATTATCTACGTAATAAGTAGAGGAAGCTGCATCTGTGGCATCTGTCTGAAGATCAAAGCCGCCCTCATCCGTAAACACCAAATATTCATCCGTCATTCCAGAAAAAACAATACCATCGCCGTAATCAACCTCATACGCCACCCGGAATTCTTCCCCCGGCTCCACAGCAGGGGATAACGCTTCGGCATTCAGTTCAAATGCAGCCGTGACCCCCCAACATTCCAATATATACTCATCATCCTGATCTACTTTTTCGTAATCCAGTTCCTGAATTTTCTCTTCCCCGCGCATCAGCCAGAGGGACACTTCCGGTGCGCTGTCCGTCTGTTTTACTACCACAGATTCTGCGTCAGATACATAAAGTTCCATGTCCGCGTCCCACACCGCATTGTTGCTCGCATACCAGGTACCACCGAGAGAGGTTGCAAATGTCGGCACCAGACTTTCCATCAGATCGTCATAGTAACTTCCCTCATCGCTGAGCCATACCGTATTATCTCCCACCCTGAGGTAAAAATCAATGTCATTCTCCATCGGCAGTTCAATCCGCGCCGTCACAATGCCCGACTCATCCAGAGACACATCCTCCGCCTGCAAAGTTTCCCCGTCTGCCAGCTTTGCCGTAAACAGAATATCATCCACGGAATCCACCGTCTCTTTCGGCACTGCTTCCAGCCTCACTATCACAGTTTTATTTACATAATCCGCGGATTCAAATTCCAGCGATGACTGTGTCAGAATGCTGTTCTGCTCCGAGAGGATGCTCTCCACCTGCGCTGCAATACTGCTCGAAATAGAATCCACACTCGCCTGCACGTTATATATCTGATCCTGCAGGTCTGCCGTCTCTTTCCGGAGATCAGACACACAGACAAACAGAACAACCACGCAGGCCACACATGCGCCTGTCACTGCGGTCAGCACCCCATACCCTATCCTGGAGCGCCGCCTGCGCTTCAATGCCTTCGTCCGGGACAGGTTTTCCTCTTTTGACAGTTCTTCAAAATACTTTTCCAGAACCGCCTCAACGCCCCGCTCCTGTTTCACATTGTCCTGAGACTGACCCGATTCTTCCCGCATCTGGTCTGCACTTTCCGGAACCTGTTTTGCTTCCTCCACACCCAGAAGGAATCCCACCGTCACCTCGAAAAGCTTTGCCAGTTCAACCAGCTTGTCAATTTCCGGAAGTGCCGCGTCAGACTCCCACTTAGACACCGCCTGCCGGGAAACGCCCAGCTTCTCTCCCAGCATTTCCTGGGAATATCCATTCTTTTTTCTTAAATCTGAAATTCTTTCCCCGATTGTCATTCTTGTCTGCCTCCCTTAGATTCACATGTCAGCCGATACAGGATGCATAAGTTATTTTGCTACAGTTCCTTACCATCAAGATGGATGCACGCCCCGCATCTTCTGATTCAAGCATGTCATATCATCGGAAGAAGCGCCACCAACTAACCGTTTCTTTTTGTCAACTGCTGGTTGCCACGGCAGAATTACACCTTCATTCAAGATACGGTCAACCCCTCCGTGATTTCCTTGAAAAAATCCGCACTCCATACATTTAAAAATGACACATCCCGGATAAATGGCTCCACATCCGATTTTGCCTGGGCATAGTTAATAGCATCAAACCGTTCCGAAAGCATATCCTTGATTTCTTCCAATGTGCAATTAAAATCCGATGTAATATATTCTGATTGCAACAACCGTTCACGCAGATGCTTTCGATTTACCGAAGCACCTCTCGACAAATAAAACACATAATCGTAAAGGTCTCTGCCCTTAATTCGATTCTGCCACGCACGACACAGAATTGCATGAATTTTCCCCGCAAATAAAGAAGGCATATCATAAAGTTTCACTTCATACGGAACAGGAAGAAGTCTGTATTTATGTTCAAATTTTGCGTATCCCGGAGGATTGATATCTACCTCAAACTTTATTTTTACAACCTCGTTTTTTGCTGTTCCTCCGGAATCCATCTCATTTGGATAAAATAAAAGCAGGTGCTCTTTCGTGTTTCCTTTTAGAAAAGCAGAACGGATATTGCTCTCTTTTGCCTTCTTCTTTTCCCGAATGGTAACATTCAGACCAAAAGAACGGACTTCTTTTTCCAGTGTCGGGAAATAAGCAGCGAATTCAAATTCCGGATTCGATGCTATTAAAGAAAAATCTAAATCTTCCGAAAAGCGATCTAACCCATAGAAAATTCTGAGCGCTGTGCCGCCATAAAAGGCCGCCTCTTTAAAAAAACCGGCACGAGCCAGACCACACAGAACAATTTCCTGCATGATCTCTTTCATAGCATTTTTTCGATCATATAGATTCTCTACCTGATATTTATTTAGCATCTGCTCAATCACTGCACTCATCTATGCATCCTCCTCAGCATTGCCGCCAGCTTCTTTACATTGGTTGAATGATAGCGTTCGCTCAGCATTTCCACTATTTCTGCATCAAGCTCTAAAAGCAAGGATTCCTCTATCCGAAGATCATCCATCAACAGCCTGGCAAGTTCGCCCGCATTAGCCACCGGAGACACAGTATATAACTTGTCACACAATGCTTTTTCCGGTTTGGCAATCCGATAATAATACTCGCCTTCCCGAATCAATGCCAGCTCCAAAGGAAATACAGCAGACGGCACGTCCCGATAAGTAAAAGTTCCGAAAACGGTTTCATAGCACTTTTTCTTTTTCTTCTCAAATGTTGCACTGGTAACAGTATATACCGCCTCAGGTATCAGACCATAAAATGCAAGTGCATATTCAAAGGATATATAAGATGGTCCGTATATACTTCCTGCCAGCAAATGTGGTGACACATTTCTGTCTGTTTCATATAGTCCCTTTGTAACGGGAAAGCATTCCCCGTTTTTTACCATGCGCGAAAGCTTACTTTTCGGATTTGCATAACTACTCAATTCCTCCAGAAGCATATTAGTCGTTCTTATCATAATTTCACCTCATAGTCTCATTTTATGATACTATGAGGTGAAAATCAAGCAAAAATCATATTTTTCATATAACTTTGACATATCCATAATTTTACTCTGCGCATCCCTGCGGAGTGTTTTTGTTGCATAGAAAAAACTTTCCTACGAAACAAAATCTCCCTGCCTTGCACCTCTCACCTTCATCTCCCGATGCAAATGATTCAGCACCCGCTTTTTATTGCCGGACCACAGCGGCGCTGTCAGCAAGACTTTCGGGCCGTCCCCGGTCACACGGTGCAGCACAATGTCCGGATCCAGATGCTGAATACACTGAATCACCACATCCACATACTCATCCTCCGTGAACACCTGAAACTTTCCATCGAGAAAATCCCGCTCCAGATCCGTGCCTTTCAGCACATGGAGCAGCTGCAGTTTCACACCGAAAGGCTTCGGGCAGCGCTCTGTACCATTTAAGTATGCAACCGTGGCAAGCATATCCTCCACGCTCTCTCCCGGCAGTCCCAGGATCACATGCGTGATACACGGTATATCGAGAGAAGCAAGATTGTGAACCGCCTCCTCATATACCGACAGGTCATAACCCCGACGGATATATTCTGCAGTTTTCTCATGAATCGTCTGCAGCCCCAGTTCCACCCAGATAAACTTTCCCTCCGCTTCATAAGCCTGCTTCAGATCATGCAATAACTCCAGAATTTCTTCTCCCAACGCATCCGGCCGGGTGGCAATCGAGATCCCGATCACCGATGGCTCCGACAGCGCTGCGGAGAAAATCTCCCGCAGATACTCCCTCGGCCCGTACGTATTGGTATAAGCCTGAAAATAGATGACAAACCGCTCTCCCGCCTTCTTGTGAAATCTCGAAAGACCTGCTCTGATCTGCGCTTTCACGCTCCCGATATCGGCGTTTACCGCAAAGTTCCCGCTGCCGCCGCTGCAGAAGATACACCCCCGCGTATCCAATGTCCCATCCCGGTTTGGGCAGGTCAAGCCCGCATCCACGGCTATCTTATAGCATTTCTGTCCGTAGGTATGTTTAAAATAAGCGTTCAAAGAATAATAAGGTTTGTCCAGCCAGTCTGTCAAATTGGAATCCTCCGATATCTATATTGTTTCAAGAAACCCATCCAACTCCCTTTGCAGCCGTTCAAAAAACATCCCCGCATGATAGCCGTCACACACCGCATGCGCAATCGTAAGGTTCAGCGGCATCCTGATCTCACTTCCGGACCGCTGATATTTTCCCGCCGTAAGGATGGGGAAAAATTGCGGCTCCCCGTTAGCAGTGCGGCTGCTGTATCCGGTAAAACTGACCCACGGCACACAGGAAATGCAGAAAAAATTCTCCGGCTGCCCCGGCCTGGCCTTGATTCCCTTCACATCTTTAAATCGTTCCATATCCGTACAGATTTCTTTATAAAAAGCAGGGAAATCCGGAGAATACCCGGTCCAGCAGTCAGAAAAAGTATGATCATCCTCATGAAAAATGGTGTAATTGGGATGAATGGTATCCCAGCAGCACAGATCGCTATTTTCATCCCGGAACATTTTAAAATGATCCATTTCATTCAAAACCTTCGCCGCACAATAAATCAGCGAAGGGTAAAAACGCACGCCCTTCCCGTGACATTGGCCAAGAAAAGCTGTGACATCCAGAGAGGCGGTAAGGCTAAACTCTATCTTTAACTGCTCCGTGTAATAGCGGTAGTGTTCCCTCCGCTCCCATTGCTCCAAATTGATTTTATGATAATCCGGCTTGCTATGGCTCCTCTTTTCCACTGATTCCATCATGCCCACTCTCTTTCTGTATGGCAGTATATGTCGTTCCGCGCTTCGTTTTCAATCAGATTGTACTCCAAAGGGGTCTCTTTGTCATCCCAAAATATATGGCGAAAATACGATTGAAACCGGATTTCGAAGGATAAGCATATCATAGAATAACACACAATTCTCAAACCCGCAGCCGAAACGTCTTCGGCGCGAACCTGTAAACCAGAATACTGGCCACAACAAAATATACCACGCAGAATAAAATACAACACACTCCAAACATAACCGAAGATATCTTTACATTCCATAACACAAAGCAGGCCACATATGTAGCCGATGTCGCAATCTTATAAGCAGCTCCTTTTGCATCGCTGGCCGCGTCGTACGGCTGAAACAGATAATATAACGTCAGATAGTGAAGCGAGAAAAAGACACTTTCACAGAGAACGGAAACAATAATAACGACATAGTTGACCGGCTTGCCCGATCCTCCCGCCAGATAAAAAAGAAAGGACAACCCAAAAGCCAGCGCCGCAGCCGGCACAATGTTAATTTTTATCAGTTCCCTGAGCCGGATCCGGAACAGACACAGCACCTTATCCGGATTTTTAAAAAAAGAGTACGTGAGCAGACTGTGATCACAGTTGACAAACAGTGCCTGCGTGTAACTCGTACCGCGATTGATTAAGTAAAGAATAAAAACGGTCGCCGGGAGAAGTCCCATGAAAAGCTCCTCTGTCTCACCGGATGTCATATCCGGCGCAACCGCAACGATTGCGGCGGAAACGACTGCAATCACAAGCAAAATAATCCAGGTGATCCGTTTCGAAAATTTCCAGAGGATCTTTTTGTGCCGCTTTACAAACAACTCATTCAGATATTCGAATCCGTTCTTATCGCTGCCCGCATCCGCCGTGTCCGTGAGCGCTTTCCGGCCTGCATCCCTCTGGGAATGCTCCAGCGCTTCCGTCTGCGATAACATGCTGGCGAAAGCCTGTCTGTTGATCTCCAGATAATCATCAAAGGCCAGTATCTTTCGAATACCTAAAATGCCCGCCGGGATACAGGCCGCAAAAAGAGTACAGCTCACCGCCGGCGGCATCACAACGCCAAAATACGGCAGAAGATACGCCGCCGCAAGCATCAAAAGCACAAGAATCCCGGTCAGAAAGCCCGGCGTAAACGGATTATCCTCAAATTCGCCGCCCCTTCGCTCATACTTTACCAGGCAAAGGGCATCCACCGCCAGCTTTGCCCCCGCGACCGAGACAGGAATCACAAACCACGTCCAGACCGGCGTGCCGAAAATCACCCCGGAAATAACAGACATCGGCAGGAATCCCACGATCACTCTCAGAATCGCGTATCCATGGTTTGACACGGTATACTTTCTGGCATCCATACGCATCAGAAAGATACCATAGTACCGCTCCCAGCTGGCCGTCATGAGATGTCTGTTAATGAAGGCTCCCACCGCCGTAAGGCAGACCAGGATATGCAGATATGCCGCCGCATCATTGCCGTCCGCGACCATCGCAGCCGCCAGCCACACCATCAAAAGAAAATAAAGCACCTTCCAGAAAAATGTAAAAAATATCTCAGTCAGGATACTCAGCACATTCGCAAAGTTTTTCAGGCTGCGCGAACTGTAAAGCGCATCCGGGAGCAGCCGCCTGATCAGCGGAATATGCTTGAGCGCATACAATATCTTATTCACACGATATGTATTTTTCAGGGAAAATGAAATGCGAAATGTCTGTATCATGCTTCCTCCTCCCGGAGCGTATCCAGAATTTTATTTCGAAGCTCACCGCTCACGGCATTTTCCTTTTCCACCCGCTCCAGTTCTCCATGATGCAGCAGCACAATCTCATCGCAGAGGTCCAGTGCCAGATCCAGAATATGCGTCGATAATATAATGACACACCCCTGCTTTATTGAACGAAGCATCTGCTTCATCTCCTCTGCCACAACAACATCCAGGGACGTCAGCGGCTCATCGAGAAGCAGGACATTCGGCTGCAGAATCAGGTTCACCAGCATCTGCATCTTATTCTTCATTCCGTGGGAATACTGCTTCATCAGCTTATCCCTGTCGTCTGCACCGATGGACACCATGTCAAAATATTCATCGAGCAGGCGCACATCACGGATCGCCTCCCCGTTGATATCGATAAAAAACTTCAGAAACTCCCGGCCTGTCAGGAACTCCGGAACCGCAGGTGCCGAGAGCACATAGCCCACATCATCCGTTTTCAATGCTCGATGCCCCATCGAATCCGAGATAGAAAAACTGCCGCTCTCCACCTTAAGATCACGGTTGATGCAGTTAAAAAAAGTAGTTTTTCCCGCGCCGTTGCGGCCGAGCAGACCATAAATCCGTCCGGACTCAAATGCAAAATGAATATCTCTTAAAACTTCTTTGCTGCCAAAACTTTTGGAAAGGCCTTCGACCTGGAACTCCATACGCAATCCTCCTCACAGGACAGTTTCAGATAAACAAACTCTGAAAAATAATTCTTTTAACATTTCTGTTTTTACACATCCATGCCCGTAGTGCTTCCGAATAAGTTAGTTTCTCTTAATCACATTATCCGATACGACTAAAACACTGTCAAGAAAAATCCTTGTAAAAAGTAATACCGGCAACAAATCGATACGGCATACTCGCCATCTGTCCTTAAAAATAAATTATGAAATGACAATCACCGGGACTGGTCAAAAACCTCCCCGGTGATTATTTTTTAACACGAAAACAGCTTTTGTATGCCGTTTTCCCTCCATTCAAATTTCACTTTACTCAGAACAGGTAAAACATTCTCCATCCTCCACATGAATCAGTGAAAAATTGGAAGAATATGTCCCCAGATAGATAATACTGTCATCTGCAATCCGGAAATACTGAATCGACGGGTTTCCCGTTGCCTCAACGTTTTCCGTCATAGTCAGCACATCACCTGCAATTGACCAGTCTCCGGCACCCATATAGCTGCTGAGCAGAGATTCCGAATAGGTATATGTCCCATTTTCCTCAAATAATATCGTAAACGGGTCATCCTCCTGACCAGAAAAACTTTCTCCCTCGTAAGCATATGTTTTCCCCGCAACAGAATCTTCTGACACATGATCCGCAACATATTTATACAGGGTAATATCAGATACTTCCCCGCCATCCGCCGGGATCTGCTCCAATGTCAAGGTACCACTCGCCTCGTCAAATGTATACTCATATTCCTCCTCGCCGGTAACCCCCGTGATACACAACACGTTATCGTTTACCGTATAGGTTTCATATAAGGTACTCTTTACTGTGGCGTCTGCACCAAATACCGTCTCATAATCCGGATAATCCGGATGGACATAGGCTCCGTCAAACCACTCTGTCCCCGCGGATAATCCGTCCGTTCCCGAAGAAAACTGAAGACGCCAGGCTTCCTGCTCCTCGCTCTCTTCCGCCGTCAGATTTAATTTTCCGTCATTGTCCGATATTCGATAAGAAGACGTTGCGGCATCACCCGAGGGAGCATAAAACGTCAGCCATCGCTCCCCATCAGACTCTTCGATTCGGTAAGAACAATCAAGATTTACGGATTCCAGCGTGCCATCCGGACAAAATATCCATTTTGCGCTGTTTTCCGTGCCACCCTCCTGAAACGTGTAAGATGCGTCCCAGTAAACCGACTCCTCTGAATCAGAAGATTCAACAAAAGCTGACTCTGCAGATGCATTATCAGAAGCGTCTCCACATCCGGCAAAAATGGTTGTGCCAATAAGGCCTGCTGCTATAAATACATATAATCCGGATTTCATAGTTTCTCCTTTCTGCGGCTTTCAGCCGTTCACATACAAGCCATGTCCTGATATCTGTGACAATACTGGTTCACACTTTCGTCAGCTTTATTTTAACACATCAAAAAACATGACGTATCTAAATCGCGAAATCTTAAGAAAAATTAAGAAAATCCACATAATCCAATCATCTTTCATTCCATTTACCATCCCATCCTCCGGCTGCTTTAATTTCAAGAATATTTTTTTCTCGCCGAATACTTTTCATATATGTGAGTCAATCACAGACCAATGCTCCATCCGTAATCCTGATCTGACAATCCCCATATTCATACACCCGCTGATCATGGGTTACGATCACAATCGTACTTCTGCTCTCCCGCTGCAGCGTCAGCAGCGCTTCCATGAAAATCCGCACATTCCGGCTGTCCAGACTCGCCGTCGGCTCATCACAGAGGATAATTTTCGGATTAGCGATAATCGCCCGGATGATTGCAACGCGCTGCTGCTCCCCGCCGGAGAGAGCTCTCCAGAAGTCCCGCAATTGCATATCAGAGTGTGACTCTGTTCTTTCTGAGATAAATGATGACACCGGCAGCAATTTCTATCATATATGCGATCGTCCATATCATATTGATCCGTGCCTTGCGATTCTCCCCCATGGTATAATCACCGTTGGTCAGCACGCGAACTTCCCAGTTGCCATTCGCTGACGCCCTGTCAGTAACAATTTCCGCAACCGTGGTATTTCGCCAGGTATATTCCAATGTCTCCCAGGTTTCCCCATTGTCATTGGTCCATTCGATGTCTGAGGAGATTCCTTCGTAGTCTTCATATCCCTCATTTTCGATGGAAACAGCTTCACCGGAATCCAGACTGTAAGTTTCGTCGTGTACATCTGCTTCCATATATACCCGAAAACTTTCAAAGTCCGTAAAAACAGTTCCTTCTACAAGTGAGGAAACCGGGACAGCCGCATTGAAAACAGCCTGCCCAATCGCAGTCCCTGCGACCACAAGCAAAGTAATTCCGGCGATTTTTAATTTAAGTTTTCTTCGGTGGGAGCGTATCTCCTGTTTTTCATCACTGGGCCGGTAAAGTCCTTTTCGCTCTGCAATCACAGTGATCATCATGGATGCGATCCATGCAATGACAGCGAAAACCCCACCGAAAAGCAGAGCGTCGATTGCCCAATCCGGCAACAAAATTCCCTGGTAGGCATCTTCCGGCCAGATGATCAGCGGCAGTGTTGCTCCGAACAAAACCACGGCAAGGCTGACTGTGTTTTTTACAATATGCAGCGAATCATGTTTATAGCGATTGAGAGCTTCGCTTTCAAAGTCGTCGCCGCTCACCTTACCGAAGGCAGAGATGAAAAAGCATACTTCGCAAAGGACGGCGGCAGCATAAAAAGCACAGCCGATAAAAAAACCGATGTAGCCGCGGTAAAACCCGAAATTTGTAATCGACGCGCCGATGAAACCAGCAATACACAGTCCCACAGAGATCATGCTTCGAATCATAAGCCTGGTTTTTCCGTCGGACAGCATATGTGCGATCTGCTTTTCGCCTTTCGATGAAAACGTCGAGGTATTTGCCGGATCGCCTGCTGATCTGCGTTCTCCCCGGAGCAATTCGTCAGCGGTAATCTGAAAGAGCTCTGCAATCACCGGAACCAGCGTCAGATCCGGCAGGCTTTCCTCCCGCTCCCACCGGCTTACTGCTTTATCAGAGACATTCAGCTTTTCTGCCAGCTCTTTCTGCGTCATACCGTTTGCTTTGCGCAGGACGGCAATAAATTTTCCGATTGTTTTTGCTTCCATGATAAGTATCCTTTCTGGAACTGATGCATACCCTTTTACAATGAAACTCAGCGAAGAATCGCCTTGGGCGATATCTGAGCGCTAAGTTTCATGTATGCATGCGGCGCTTAACAAGCCCACGCCACGGGCGCTGGGCGAGCTTAGCAGAGTCGTTTGGTTCGGTATCATCTTAGCAAATCCTCGGAAAAAAGAACAGGTCAGAGGGAAGGATTTTCTCTCGATTTGCGAGAATCCGATGTGTTACGGCTTCCGATTTACGGATTCAAATATTTTCTCAAATCAGTAAAAACAATCTCCCTGATATTCTCCGCAATCCTCCTCGCCCTTTTCTCATCCAGCTTAATCTGTCCGGCGACCGCAAGCAAATCCTCCATGCCCGGATTCTTCCCATTCCCGTTAACCGTTGTCGCATGTTCACCACCAATAGAATTACTGTATGTCAGATCATATGCTGGCGACAACTGCCACTTATCATTCTTATACAAAAAAGTGAAATTTTTGGAATGGTCGTCCCGGTTATGTGCAAAGACATTAAAACACATTTGCCGGTAAAGCTTTTCAATTTCCTCGTAGCTATGAGTCATTTGCATCGTCAGCTGCATCAGGATATGATAGTCTAAATTTGGAATACGATGTGACGTTTCCAACAGTCCGCTTACCGAAACCGTATGAACTCTCATATCACGTTCTCTGTCAAACCGCTTCACGGCAAAATAACCCGTATTCAATTTTGAGGGAAGAAGCTTTGCCTCCGCCATCTCAATGCCGCATCTTTTTGCACACACCGAATAGTCATATTCCTGCTCACCGATATTTTCCCGGTCTATCGAAGAAGGGAATTTTACAATCCACTCCTCACCGTCAATCCTGTAAAAAATTTTGGGTCTTGCCCCGCCGGAGGAGCCGCCCATCCGAAATAATGCATCCAGATTATCGGATTCTTCCGTTTTAAATACCTTTTCACATTCCAGCGCAATCTGATCCAGAGACATCTCTGACCATTCCTCAACAAGACTTCGTTCCGGCTGATAAGTAATCGCTCCCATTCCTGTAGTTCCAACAATCGCCAGGCGATTCATGCTGTCAACCTCTGCCGGGTTTATTTTTTCTTTTATCAGTAAACGGTCTACCAGAAGTCTCCCCCATCCGTCCGGCAGACTGTCTGAAAAAACTCCAAATAAGCCCTCAAACGTATCGTATCTTCTTGGCATGAAAACGCCCTGTTGCAGCGGCAAAGACAGCGGACTGATAGAAAATCCGTCAGAAATCCACTCAGGATCATACTCGAACGCAGCTAAGTGATTTGCTGCCAATGCCAGCGTTCCGACCTTGCGGGTACCCATCCATACATATAATACCTTATAATTGCTCATCAATTACCTCCTGAATCGATGCATATCCCTTCTTTGCGAATAGTTCATCAAAGTCCGCCTCACATCCCAATGCAAAGCTTATCTTGATGAGTGACGACAGAGAAATTTCTCCGGTTCGTTCGAACCGTTTGAGGGACCCAAGGCTTACGTTGGATCGCTCACTAAGCTGTACCTGTGATAATTTCTTCTCCTTTCTTCTCTGCCTCATTCTCATCGCAATTTCTTTATTCACATCACTCGGAGATTTTAATAAGATAAATTGATTCATGGATAATATTTTAACCCAAAACTCATAATTTATCAAGATTCAGTTCATATTTTATCTATTTGTACTGTTCCTAACACCAGTAAAAAATCTCCCTTATATTCTCCGCAATCCTCCATGCCCGGATCCCTCCCATTCCCGTAGCACAAACAATAGCCAGGCGATTGTGTAATTTACGTGATCAGCCGCTCTTCGCAGCAATTCGGAATTAATGTCCTGGATAATTAA
>JAJQCB010000272.1 GCA_021203005.1 Clostridiales bacterium
AGACTTCCTTTGCCGGAGCTGTGAATTATTCTCTCCAGCCGCCATCCGCACCGGACCCGCGAACCTTCACATGCTCACAGACATTCTTCCTTCCGATTTTGCACTGATAGCAGGTGCCGCAGGTAGAAATCAGGTCTACGATGACATGATCACCCACCTTCACATTGGTAACATTCGCTCCGGCCTTCACGATGATTCCAGCATTCTCGTGTCCGGGAATTCTCGGATAAGTGGAACAGGGATGGGACCCGTGGTAAATATGGTGGTCACTTCCGCATACGCCGGCTGATTTCATCTGAATCAGGACCGAATCCTCATCCGGCAGTTCCGGTACCGGCACATCGCGTACTTCCACACGATGCGGCTCCACAACAACTACTTCTTTCATCATTTCCTTCATGAGATTCACCCTCCTATTGATTTTTGCGAATTCCGATAAAACGGAGCGGCTGTTCCGCGCCAACGGCGCGCTCAGTCCGATTTAAACGGCGCGGAGCAACGCTCCTGAGTTTACTGGTTTTTACTTGTTAACTTCCCTCATGCTAATACCGTTCATCTCAAGACGATAACTATGGCGCTTATCGGTTATACGTGCCAGACAGGCGTCTGCATAGGTATGTTCCTTGAGCAGATCAAACCATGAGCTGACAGGAAACTGAGAGATGATGATGGTGGACTTACGGCCGTCCCGTCCGTCAATGACTTCAAACAGGTCGCGGCACTTATCCAGGTCCAGTTCCATCAGGCCAAAATCATCTATCGCCAGAAGATCCAGTCTTGAAAGACTTTTCACCTGTTCCAGATAAGTGGTCTTCAGTCTTGCCTGTTCCAGCTCCAGCATCAGTGTATTGGCCCGGATATATAAGACTGTTTTCATCTGCCGCAGCGCTGAAATGCACAGTGCATTGCTCAGGTAGGTTTTCCCACTGCTGGTCATGCCGGTGATCAGAAGGTTCTTCCCCTCATCAATCCAGTGACAGTCCGCCAGGCGTTCAACGGTAGTAGTGTCCAACTTCCGCGCAGGATCATAGATGCTCTCATCCAGATCAGCGTTCGGATACCGCAGATGTGCTTTCTTCAACAAACGGTTAAATTTCTTGTTGTAACGGATCTGCCATTCATTGTTTACGATTGAAGTAAACCGCTCTATAAAAGGTACCAGATCCGCATTTGGGTCCAGCATCTGGGCTTCAAATGCATCTGCCATCCCAGACATCCTAAGGCTGCGCAGACGCTCACAGAGCAAAAGTTCTTCTTTATTCAGAGAAATGGATTCATTCATTGATAACTATCCCTCCCTCTGATGTTCTTATGCTCCGGAAGCCGGCCGGATGTACTGCCTCCAGTCATCTCGTGGTTCATTAAACGGCTGAGAGCTTTCTTGAAATAGGTATACTTACAGGCTGATGAATCAATGCAGGTCTGGGCTGCTTCAGCTACGATATTCTTCGGGACATCATTACACATATGCAGGATTCCCTTGCAGCTGTTGTATGCCTGTTCCTCATGTTTAACACTGCGGAGGATCCGGTCAACGAGCGTTACCATGGCTTCCCCGTAAACAGATGCCCATCTGCGGTAGTATGCCCCGTCATGTGCATTCAGTTCCTTGTAGTACTGGTGCTGCGGCGGCATATGACAGTCATCTGTGATATAACGCGGAAAATCTTTATAAGAGCGTACATGTTTGCAAAGAAACCGGTTGTTTTCATCACAGATCCGGATCTCACTCATTGTTGCCTTGAGTATTGCAGGCTTGCCGTGGTATGTGTATAATACAGAATAATAGTGGCCGTCATACTCAAGATGGTAATTATCCGGTACACGCAAAAAGTATTTGTAATCACAAGTCGTAAAGCAGCTTGATGGGAGCGGTTTCATCTGCGGCTTGTCATAGGTCTCAAACGCGTAGTTCCGTGTCCTGCGGATGTCGTTTTTGTTCCGGAAGCCGTCCTGATTGATTGCCGCTATTATCTTTTCGGTTTCCTCGTTAAGCGTTTCCAGGCTGGTAAAGACTTTTTCCTTTAACCGCTCAACCAGATGGGTCTCCAGAAAACGTACGTGGTTCTCAACCGATGCCTTCCCCCGCGGCTTGCGGGCTGGCGGCGGGAGTACGATTGTGTCATAAAAATCTTCCAGATCAGAAAAGGCTGAGTTCAAAACCAGTTCATCCTTTGTGTGTTTGGAGACTGCGGTGCGGAGATTATCCGGCACCAGGTATTTTGGCACAGCCCCATAGGATTCCAGGGCATGAACCACTCCTGCGATAAAACTGGGAAGCTTCTCATCAGGAAAGGCTTCTGCGTAAACACAGCTACTAAAGCCGATGGTCGTTGTAAATATATGGACCTTATGAATTTCACCGGTAGCCGGATCTGTCAGCAGTTCTGGCTGGTCGCCAACCCAGTCGATATACATCCGCTCGCCAGGAATTCGCTCCACCGGCATAGAGACAGAATCCTGTCCAAAATTTTCTTTTACGAATTCGCCGTAAAGCTTGTAAAACTGTGACAGCTGATAGCCGTCTG
>JAJQCB010000156.1:0-553 GCA_021203005.1 Clostridiales bacterium
GCGCAGAGATTCAAGAAGCTCAGTCAGGAAGGGAGCTGTACGCTGGAAGTGATGGAAGACATTATGAACGAGGAAAAGAAAAGCGATCTGGATAAGGTGACGATCAAGCAGGATGTGCTGCGGAAATATTTTCCCCGTTCCTATACGCCCAAACAGATGGAGGACACCATCATCCGGTTGCTGGAACAGTGGCAGAAAAAGAAACAGAGACAACAGAGCAGATAGTAAGATCATGAAGCACCCGCCGAGGTGTTTTTTTGTGGACAAAATTAAGGAGGAACAGCATGAGAGACTTGAATGTAAATATCTATGGGGACATCAACCTTATTCTCCCTGATCTTGCCGGTATGGTTGCGGCAGAGGCAGAGGATGCATTCTCAGAGAAAGACGGGGAGAACTATGAGATGTATGAGGACGAAGAGGAGGATGAACTGGAGGAAGAGGAAGCAGAGGCACTGCTCGCGCTTTGTTCTGAACTTCTGAAAGAGTGCGTGGCCTGTGGGATTCTTACGGAAAGTGCCGAGAAGATTCCGGAGAAAGAGAAGGAGGGGAG
>JAJQCB010000156.1:563-1267 GCA_021203005.1 Clostridiales bacterium
CAACGAGATTGTATTAGTGGTGGAGCCGGGGAAAGACGTTCGTGCTATGAAGCTTTTTGAGGCGGAAAAAGTGATGGGGCCGCTGCTGGTGCTTGACCCTATCAGGGGCGTGGTTCCGACCTATGACCTGCCCATGATTTACAGCGGGCGGCAGGTAATTACGCTGGGGAAGGACCGGTTCCTGTGTGGGAAGGCGATGATTTACAAGCCAATCTGTGACGGCGACATTGGTTCCGTGAGCAGCCTGGAGATTCAGGATGTAAAACGAATTTTTGAGATGCAGACGGTGACGCTGTGTGCGGACGGGCAGGATTTTCCGGCGTTCCGCATTTAGGAGGTGCGCGTGAAGGAGTATGATATTACGATTGCCGAGACACTGAAAAAGACGGTGACGGTGGAGGCGGAGAGCAGCGAGGAGGCACAGGAGATTGTGGAGAATCGCTGGAGGGACGGCGAGTATGTTCTGGATGCCGAGAGCTTTTCGGAGGTGGACTATTTTGTTGAAGCAGAGCGTGATGTGCCGAGTATTGAAGCGGAGAAAATCAACGTGCTTCTGGTAAAGCCGGGGCAGTTCCCTGAGGAGGTTCAGATCGGAACGAAACTGGAGGAGCTGCAGGAGGCTGTGGGCGGCATGATCGAGGTGACTTATCCCTTTGACGAACTGGTGGCTATTGTCTGCAATGATGAAGGCAAGATCAATGGAC
>JAJQCB010000156.1:1277-2512 GCA_021203005.1 Clostridiales bacterium
CCGTTAAACCGGGCCATGCGCGACGCGGAGGGAAAAGTGGATGACAACATTGCGGGTGATTTTCTTGTGGTGGGACTGACGGAAGACGATTTCTGTTCCCTTACGCCAGAGCAGGTGAAGTTCTATGAGGAGAAGTTCCACAGACCGGAGACTTTCCTGAAAATGGCTCGCAGAATGGTGATCGTACCAATGTCGGATGAAAACGTGCAACGGCAGGATAGCCCAAAAGCACAGGAGCCGAAGAAGAAAAAGCCCCAGGAAACGACACTGTAAGGGAGGAGGTGCAGAAGCTGCCCTATGCAGGAGGAAATTGAAAACAAAACAGTCAATCTGATGATCAGCACCACGAAGCTAACTGCTCGGACGCTGATCGCGGGATTCCGGAAGTATGCGCAGCACCATGCCAGGGTAAAGGCTGGGAAAGCTGTTCCGCATGGGAAGCAGTCGGTAAAAGAACTGGTCGGACAAGGACAGGGCGTATCCAGCCTCGACATTTCTGATACTGGGATAAAGGATTTTGAGCGGATCGCGAAGAAATACGGTGTGGATTTTGCCATTAAAAAAGATAAGTCCGTGATGCCACCTAAATATCTGGTCTTCTTCAAAGCGCGCGACGCGGATGCGCTGACGGCGGCATTTGACGAGTATCAGGTAACGCGGCTGAACCGTGACGAGAAGCCGAGCGTCCTTGAACAGCTCCATAAATTCAAAGAGCTTGTGGCATCCCTGCCGAAGAAAGTGCGCGAGAAAGTGCAGGAACGCGGGTTATGAGTGAGAAGGTCAAAAAACAGCTCATGCAGAACCTGCCTTATGTGATTACAGGGCTTATTGCTACCAATCTGGGGGAAGCATGGAGGCTGGCGGAGGGTGTGGATCTGTCAGAGAAGATGTTGTCGCTTTTGTCGGCATTTTCTCTGGCTTTTTCCAATCCGCTGCCCAGCCTGCATCCGTTGGACCTGCTGATCGGTCTGCTATGCGGCGCGGCGCTCCGCCTGGCGGTGTACCTGAAAGGGAAGAATGCGAAGAAATACCGCCATGGAACGGAGTATGGTTCAGCGCGTTGGGGGACAGCAAAAGATATTGAGCCGTTTGTCGATCCGGTATTTGAGAATAATATCATTCTTACGAAGACGGAAAGCTTGATGATGAGCAACCGCCCATCGAATCCGGCCAATGCGCGGAATAAGAACGTGGTGATTGTGGGAGGCGCTGGCAGCGGGAATACGAGTTATTGG
>JAJQCB010000068.1 GCA_021203005.1 Clostridiales bacterium
CTCCGAATGAAACCTTCCGATGAGAAAAATTGAAAAGTATGAAACCCTCGGACGGTTCAGAGAGGGAAAAATTAAAATGTACGAGAATAATTGAAATGTTCTACTTACCGAGTGCTTCTCCCAGAAGATTATACAGGTTTCTCGCCTCATCCTCGGTGAGAGTGATGCCCTTGCCCATCTTTTCATGTTCTGGTGCCCAGTCGCAGATGTCGTACTTCGGTGCCGCACCGTTCCAGGACACGAGATTCAGTTCCTTCGACCAGCCTTTCGGACTGGTGGAGATTTCGCCAAGTTGCTGTTTGATTTCATATTTGATATCTGCCATAAAACAAATCCTCCTTACTGAAGCGTATCAATCATCCTTCTTAGCACGGCATCCACCTGACCAGCCTCGTATCGCCGTATGAAAGAGCCGTTTGAAAAGTGGTCTTCACGGAGGAGCATGGTCATCAGTGCGGTGGCAAGTTCATAATCTGCCGTTGGCAGACGCTTCAACTCTATATCGCAGTTGATAGGCTCGGTGGTCATGTAATCACCATAATTGCCTTTCAAATCGCCCAAATCTTCGAGCAGCTTATAATACAGACCTTCTCTGCCTGGATGGTCAATCACCGATTGTATTCTGTTTATTTTTTCTTCGTTTGTCATGAGTCTGCTCCTTATTATCAGACATCTACCCACAGGATGAAGTCCAGCTTCTTCACATCCGTAAGTCCAGAATTCGGATATTTATCATCGAACAGCCGGATAAGCGCCTGCCCCTCGCTCGAATCCAAATACTCATAAAAGCGGCGACAGTAGTCGTGGTACACCTTTACCACCTCAGCCTGCCGAATGTCTATAGGTTTGCCGTAGCCGGGTACCTTCATCCCAAAATGCAGCACGGAAACATTCCTGTCCCATATAGGCTGGGTTGGGTCGATAACATGAACCAGCTTACTTGAGAACGATATTTCAAGCTTGCCATTGGCACTTTTCAGTTCTTCCAGCGTCTCCTCGAATGTAGCACCGACATTCTTTCGTGCCTCCAGAAAAGAGTAGAACTTATCGTAGTACAAAGGCGTTCTGGAGCGCATCACGAAGAACCTGTTGAATGTGCGTCGGAAGTCAGCATCTGCCGAGACATCTGTCTGGTGGAGAGCCTCCATAATCTGTTTGTATTTGTTCATGCCGTCCAGTAGCTTATCGTTGTCGGACAGCAGCTGCTCCGCCTTTTGTACGCTCAACATATGTTTATCCCTCTTCTTGATTCAACGACACTCCATCCGCATCATGCCACAGGGCATTCCCGTTCAAAGCAGCTCCACCAACCAGACCGGCCGCTGCACTTGGGCTTGACATTGGCACGTCCACCAGCAACTCGTATGTACTCGAAATCTTGTCCTTGTATTGCTCCCTGATTCTCAGCACATTCCGCGGACAGCTCTTTGTGGTTTCAGGATTAAGCATACTTCCTTTGAATACCACGAAGCCCTCAGCCGTCCGTTGAACGGTAGCCTTGTATCCTTTGTATTCCATATATAACAGCGGATTCGAGCTGTCTATAGGGGAAGCTTTGGGGTCAGATGGCTCAAACACCTTGTAGCCCAGAGTGCCGACCACCAGAGCCGTGTAATCAATGAAATCCTCCATCTCGCTCACGGTTTCTTCGGATGGATTACCCGGATTAGGGTCATTCCCATTGTGCACCTGATAACGACCAGCCTCCAGCGCCATGTTGCAGAAGCGGTTCTCAAGATAGCTTATCTCCGTAGGTCCCAGCGAATTATTCGTCGTGGTGACCATGACCGCATCCGTCCAATAGTCTATAGAGTTGTGCGGCTCCTGGATGCGATAAAGCAGACCCTGTCCGTTCTTTCTGGTACCTGCCGTCCGATATAGACGACAGGATTTTGTTCCTTGCCTGTACCAAAGAGAAAATACACGCCGCTCTGTTTAAGAATACGCATATCCTTACACCTTTCCAGCAGTGTCCGTGGCACCTTATAGGCGACACCGACCCAGTTGGCAAGAGAACACTTCATCCTGCCACCAGGTACGTCGTCCATTAAAAATAGTTTCATTGCTTTACCGCAAGCCATATCAATATCTCCATTCTAACTATTATTAACATCTGCTATTCCTTCAAATTATCTCCATCAACTTTTTATTAACCTTAAGCCAATCTTGGTCATCCTCATAAGTGGGAAGAACAGTTTTTACTCTTGCCCAGAATGCCTGACTGTGGTTTTTATAGGTAATGTGACTCAGTTCATGCACCACGACATAATCTATGACTGAAAGTGGACACATGATAAGCCGCCATGCGAAATTCAGATTATTTTTACTACTGCATGAACCCCAGTGCGCTTTAGCATCCGACAGCTTTACTGTTCCAGGAGTAACGCCCATGACATTAGCATACATCGCAATGCGATCCGAGATGATTTGCATTGCCTGCTCTTTCAGCCATGTGATCAATGAAACTATATCAAAATCTTCTGGGATGATCAGCTCGTTCCCAGAAATTTCAACTATATCAACATTGTCCTTGATAATCGCATAACTGCTGCCGAGATACATTATACTCTCACCGGTCTCTACAATAACAGGTGGATGTTTTTCTCCGAACACAGCCACCTGCTGTTGTTTTTCATTAATCCATCGTCTTTTCTTTTGGACAAACGCATCTATAGCTTCATCTGACATATGAGTCGGAGCACGGACTATGAGGTTAGCCTCGTTATTTATCACAAGTGCCACACTTTTTCTATTTGAGCGCACCACCTGATAACTTATTTCCTGCATTAAACATCTCCTCCGAAATGCTGATATCCAAGTTCCATCAGCTTTTGCGCCACATCCTTACGCCGTCTGAATATATCAGGAACACACCTTCTAACGTCTGGCTCAATCAGACGCTTTATAATATTAGTGCGTAGCTCCTGTTGCAAAGTTATGTTGTTCCAAAAGTTTACAGCGGTTGTCTCAACTTTGAACCGACTCAGAACATCGTCCGTCAAGTTCTTCAAAACGCTCATTTGGTCCTCGGTTAATTCCTCGAAAGTTTTTTTACCATAAAATTCTGTTCTCAACATGGCGAGGAATGGCATTTCATGTGTTGCATCATAACCATAATTTTCTTCTTTCGCACGACCGCTTTTGATGTTGCGTCGCAACTGTTCTAACGCCTTACGAAGCTCAGACCAGTTGTTTTTGAATTCCTCCAAAATCTGTTCGAGCCGCTCACTCAATCGGGCGTACAGTTCGGGGTCCTTTGGCATATTGATATTAATGAACTCTCGAACAGCATATTTGATTTCCTCACTTGCCGCACGGTCACTCTTTTTCTTTTCTCCGCATTTCAAGAATTCATCTGACAAGAGAGATATCGGTTCGATTTCCATATCTACTCCATTGACAGTAAGATATTCCTCGATGATTGCACGGATTTTTTTGCTGGCATCTTTGTTGGAGAACCGTGGATTTCTTGTCATTTTCGCAACTGATTCACGAATAAATGCCAATGTTTTATAGTCGTCGCTATATTCCAGTGCAGCAGGATTAGGAAGTACACGGTCAAAAAGCCTGGACATAACAGAGAAACGGCCATTATATTCCTCTCGAAGTTCTTCTTCTACACATAGTTCTTCAATAATATCCGAAGTCTGTGTGAGGGCGTAACCGACCTTATCATTCAAGAACTGAATAATCTCATTATACGCTGTATTCAAAGCATCAATATCCTTAGATTTATCGCATAGGGATGCCATGATTTCATCTCGGTCTGCATCGGCATAGTCGGCAAGAGCATCACGCAGATGGTTTGTAATGCCAACATAATCGACCAAATATCCGCACTTCTTATCCGCTCCACAGGTACGGTTCACTCTGGTAATTGCCTGGAGAAGGTTGTGGTTTGTCAGCTTCTTATCCAAATACATAACCTGCTCAACAGGGGCATCAAATCCTGTAAGCAGCATGGCTGTAACTATGAGAATTCCATAATTACCATCGCCACCCTTAAGACCTGTCTCCCCGAATGGAGCTTTAAAACCGTCAATAATCAGCTCATTTGTGCTTTCGTTAGTATATTGCTTTAAATGCTGGTCCTCATTAGCGCCACCAGATGAAATAATGCAAGCGGTCTTTATCTTTTTCAACTGTTCAATATCAATTTTGTTTGGATTGTGCCGCTCTAATTCCGCAATTTTACCTGGCAACAATCTATCAATTGCCATTTTATAACGGTATGCAGCCTCTTTGCTGACACCTACAATCTGTGCTTTAAAGCCGTTTGCAAAAACGGTATTAATATAATGATCGAGCATATCAGAGGCTTTCTCGTCAATGACCTCTTGAGCCTCCAAATATCCTCTGACGGTGTATTTGCCGAGAATCTCAAGTTGCTCCTCGTCCTCCAGATATCCAAACACATCAATAAAAGCGTGATTCATGGCATCATGGTCAGTAATCTCGCTGTCCGTGGCACGCCCTTCATATTTGATTTCGACTACAATGCCATCTTCCTCAGCTTGCTTCATGGTGTAAGTATCAATGTACCCACCGAAGTTATCAACCGTCTTCGTAATCGGAGTGCCAGTAAACGCAACCTTGACCGAATTCGGCATACTCTTCCACATATTCGCTGCAAGCTCTGAATATTCAGAACGGTGAGCTTCATCAATCATAACAAGGATGCGGCCAGATGTATTGAGCACAGGAAAAGTGGAGACGGCCTGTCTCTGGTGCAGGGATGCTGACTTGGCTCTGTCTTTCTCGTTCTTATCCTTATCCGGCTCACCAAATTTATGAACCATAGCAACCGTGACATCACTGGCTGTGTTAGCAATCAGTTTTTTTAACCCGTCAATGCTTTCAGCCGTATTGACAGTATATTTTACAGTCTTTGTCGTTTTGAACATTTGTGTCTGCAGGTCTTTACGGTCAACAATCAAAACGACCTTATAGCTATTCAAATCATACGAGTTGTACATCTTACGAATGACAAACATCATCGTGAGCGTTTTTCCGGACCCTTGTGTATGCCAGAGGGTGCCGCCCTTTTCACCGTTTGCCTCTTTTCTCAGACGCTCAATAATTTTGGATGCGCTGCGATACTGCATATAGCGCGGTACGAGTTTTACGCAGGTACCGTTATCTTCGTCTTTGTAAGCAATATAGTTTTGTACGATATCCAATAGGTGTGAAGGCTCAAGCATCCCCACCACAGTTATTTCCTGTGCAGAAGGTTTTCCATTTGGATTGATATCCCTCAATTTATATGGATATGCGTCTTTCCACTCCATGAAGTGGCTCATGCCACCTGTGATACTGGAGTACCTACAATCATGAAAACAGGTGGAGATAACAATCTGATTATAATAAAATAATTCTGCCACGCCCTCTGGCTCTTTGGCATCACGGCAATTCTGATAACGAAGTAACTGGTCTATTCCTTCCGCCATAGGCTCAGTGATGTCCGGTCCATCATAAGCATCCACATCCGTCCAGTCAATCAAACGAACCGGGCAATTTGTCTCGCCAGTATCTTCGTTATCGGCGGAGAGACCCTCTGTAATGCGGTCATACACCTCCTCATTATTTTCAAGCGTATGGCTCAGTGGAAATGGATAATTCTGCACCTGGGTGCAAAGGTCATCAACCTGCACATCGTTCAGCCACGGATTCAACCGTTTCAAGGCATCCTTCAGATGCGACTCAATAATGACCTCGGAGAAGGATTTTCTGAAGCTCTTCTCCGGATCATGCTTTTCGCTGTCATTTAACTGGACAACCGTCCATCCCAGACTCTTTAATTGTTCGAGCAGAGGAGTCTCCACATACATTAATTCTGATGGTCTACCTGCCATACCAATCGCCTCCCTATATCATAGTTGCGTCTACCAAGCCAGACAGCAAATCGTGCATCAATCCAGCTTTGATACTTTCCATCTTGTTATAATACTGCACCTCTCGGTCTATCTTTTCATCCACTATCCGTAATTTTTCTACGATTGCTTCTTGTTCTGGCTCACTTAATACTGGCACTTTTATTTCGAGAATGTTTTTTAAAGGTAACTTTGCCTGAACCTCGCCAACCGTACCACTCGCAATTTCCTTCTGTCCATACTCAGATTTAAGGAAGTAGTACAAAAACTCAGGACTATAGCCTTTAATGTTTACAATCTTAGAGCAGTTTTCCGTCAAACTGGCTTTATCGAGAGTTTCTCCCACAAGAGCAACAGCACCGACAGTCCCAACAATAGAAATAATCAAATCACCAGCATCTACTATGTATTTTGAAATCTTATGAAAATCCGATTCTTCCACATACATGAAGTCTTCTGTTAATTCCACGACTTTCGGTTTCGTCATATCCCTGACACGGATGTACGGGTGCGCCGTTTTAGCAATCGTTAACTCGGAGCCTTTAGGGATGCGTTTGCCACCAAGTACGTTAGCAATGGTTCCCATCTTAACAGTATTCTCATCCTCGATACTGTCAGTAAGAATATCTTGAACGACGCCCTCCATTAGAGATGTGTACTTCTCTATTAATTCACGTGTCTTATCTATCACATCATCAATAGACTCCAGCACCTCCACAATCTTTTTTTGTGTTGGTACGTCAGGAGCCTCAAAGCTGAATTTATAAAATTTCTCCTGATTTAGATGCTTGATTGTAGACCCTGTCAGGACTGTCCTCACAAATAAATCAAACCAGTGTGAATGAAGCACATAATGCAGGAATTCTGGCACAACCTCATTATTGATTGCCCGCACCACAAATACACCACTATTAAGTGTAGCTTCTTCGGGGCAATCAATTACAACAGCCGTCTTTCCAATTGTGCCGTCCTTTGTAATAAGTAGGTCATGCTCATGAAGCTGGATACCCTTATCCTGGGCATAACGCTCCTCTGTCACATGATAGCAGTCATCCCAATCAACCCTGCCGTTGTGAAAATCAACCCCTGTCACAAGGTATGGCCCTTCTGTTATAAATTCATCTGACCGCAATCCCTGCCACCCAATACGGGCTCGTAAGGAAAAGCAGTCTACCAAGGTATGCTTTGTCATATCAGCCATTTAGGTATCCCAACCTTTCCAAGAAGCCGTTCAGCTTGTCTTCGGCACTTCTTCTTTCTTTCAAGAGTGTGTTGACAGATACATAATACTTCTCCCACAGCTTATTGACTGCACGAATTGTTTTCTGAACTTCAGCAGACAGATAAGCATCCAACTCTTCCACAAAGCCATCATGAAGAAGTTGCATCACAAGGTCTTCGCATTGTTCCTCTGTCAGTTCCTCGCGGATTGCATTGATTTTGTCCTGCAGTTCGCTTTCCTTTTTCTTCACATCTCTGTTCAGACGATTTTTCTCCTTTTTGAGAGTCGCAATCTGCTTTAAGGAAGCCTTTGCCTCATCGGTTCCCAACCCTTTCAGGTATGCCTCCACTTCCTTGACAGTCGGCTCTTTCGGCTCTTTTTCTTCATCAGTATCATCCGAATCGTCGTTATCAGTTTCAATTTCGACAGATGCAACATATGCCATCAAATCAGCTTCAGCATTCTCTGCATCACTTCGGAGCCTACGCAATTCCTCCAGTTCATCTGCAAAATGCTCGGCTGCGATTTTCTCGTCGCTGACAAGAGAAGCAACAAATCCTTCCGAGCTAATGGTTTTAAACACATTTTTGATGCGGATAACTTCTTTAACATCAACCTTTGTCTCCTTACCCTCCGCAGATTGCTCGATTTCCGTATATTTGCGTACTGTGTAGCTGTGTTCCCACCAATTTGCGAACACACCTTGGCATTGGAAGGAATCGAGAACACCGAGCGGTTCTAACGTATCCACAAGGAGACTTGTAAACTGAAGAGCAAACTCCGCAATACCCATATCTGTATGGACACTATTAACTGCTGGTGCGCAATCAGTCCAGAAATTTTCGAATGCTCCATGCATCCTTGCCCTTGCGCCCAGAACGCCCGTGTGTTCAGAAATATATGACTTTATCAATCCTTTGGTAGAGCATCTTTCCTGGAAATCTGAATATCCATCTCCACGATCCGAAAAGATGTCAGATGGGGCGATATCATATTTTGTAATCAACCCGTTCAGCGCATCAATCTCAGCATTTGGCACGCCTCCCAGCATATGCGCACGTACATCGTGCGGCTCCTGTGATGGAGAATTGTCGACGTAACGACTAATGTTCAGATTGGTATCATTCGTCTTTACATCCAAAATATCTTCTATATCCACGATGCTGGAATATCCCGGCACCTCTACCATGTTGTCAAATACCCAGACAATCTTTTCTGTATCCTCCGGGCGGAGGAAGTTCTGATTTTTCCCTTCACCATATTCTGCATCTGCATTTATAATAAGCACCTTGCCCTTGAGCTTCTCTGGCTTCTTTTTATTGATAACCAGAAGACAAGTAGGTATGGAGGTGCCGTAAAACAAATCCGGCGGCAGACTTATGATAGACTGTACGATATCCTGCTTGTCTGTCAGGATGCCTTTGCGGATTGTTCTTTCTGCTCCACCACGAAACAGTACACCATGCGGCATGACTGTAATCATCATACCGTCAGGCTTTGTGCTGGCAATCATATGCTGCACAAACATCAGGTCTGCTTTTTTCCCAGTCTGGGGTGCCCATCCGTACACAAAACGGTTCTGACATTTCATCTTGTCATTCTTTGTGTAATTCTGGGAGAATGGAGGATTGGCAATTACCCTGTCAAACTGGCGAACCGTTCCTCCTTTCTGCCAGTACGGCTCCATCAGGGTATCTCCGTGCTGGATGTCGGCATCCTGTATGTCATGCATGATCATATTCATTTTACAGATAGACCACACTGTTGCAGCGTCATCCTGACCGAAAAGAGCCAGTTTACGACCATCTCCGCCTTGTTCTTCAACGTACTGCTTACTTTGAATTAACATACCTCCGCTGCCGACTGTGGGATCGTATATTTCCATATTTTCTTGCGGCTTTATGATTCGTACCATCAACTGAACGACCGTTGACGGCGTGTAGAATTCTCCACCCTTCTTTCCGGCAGAGTCCGCAAAATTCTTAATCATATATTCATAAGCTGCACCGAGAAGGTCTGGGAAAACAAAATTATCATTCGTCAGCCTGTACTTGTTAAAATGCCACACAAGCTGAACAAGACGTTCGTTAGTGATAATCTGCTTATTTTTGACTTTCTTTGCAAAGTCAATGTTTTTCAAAACGCCATCAAGCTGAGTGTTTTCCTTCTCTATGGCTACAAGGGCACGTTTCAGTTTAGAAGCCACATCCACTTTCACATGAAGCAGACCTGTCCAATCGTCACCATTGTCCTCGCATTCCCAACGAGCCTCCCGTGGCACGAAAAAGGTACTTCCATATGAGTTCTTGTCTTCAAGAAAATCTTCCAGTTCTTCTGTCGTTAAGTTATCCTTCCATTCCGCCTCCAACTCCTTGCGCTTTTGTGCAAAATTATCAGACAATCTTTTCAAGAAGAGCATTCCGAAAATATACTCTTTAAATTCGGAAGCATCCATTTTGCCGCGGAGAATATCTGCCGCTTTCAATAGATGGCTTTCTAATTGTGATATTGTTAACTTGGGCATGATAAATTCTCCCCTTACTTTTATATTGCCGTCAAACGGCTTTGGTTCGCATTTTTGCCGCATAAACCTTAATATACTTAACGCAGAAATCTGAATATTTTTGTAGTGTATCGAGAATGATGTTCTCGTTTCTGCTTACAAAATCGACCTTTCCTGCATCTTTTATAAACACTGCCATATCGTCGCAATCATACAACGCAAGACTTCCTTCGAGGGCGGTGTATAATTCTTTTTCGAGTTTCCACTTTCTGATTGCCATCAGTGTGAAATCCCAATAATCACATTCAATATAGTCATCAAATTTATTATCGATAACAAGCTCTTCATACCTCAGTGAAGGAACTGATGTATGATTAAAGTCATTGATAAATGTGAAAAAATGCCGGTAAAGTATATCATCTTCCTTGATTGGAAAAGGCAATTTCTTCCCACTTTTCAATAACCGCAATTCTTCTATACAATTACTTTATGCCTCCCCAGATAAATTACAAAGGGACATAAAATCTGCTTTTGTCTTAATAGCCGGCAGCCTCTTTATAATGGTCATGGGAGCCAAGAGATTAACTGCAAATGTGTCAGCCTCTCGTTCCAACACCTTATATTCTTTTTCGGTCAAGCTTCCGGAACATAATGCTGTCGCTTCAAACGACACCAAATGTCCTAAAATAATATGGCCTATTTCGTGTGCCAATGTCCAGCGTACTCTTTGATAACTTTCGAATTCTATGCGGTCATCATACACAATCAAATAATCCGATTGTCCTCGAAGATGCTGTGTCTTGGCATCCGCACCTTTTCTATTAATAAGAAGAGGATCATCATGACAGTTTTTTCTCAACTCAGTCCACTTACATACATGGACATTTGGAAGTTCCGCTGCCACTCTCCAAGGATCAACAGGTAACCTGTCGACTTCTAGCTCGCATAGTAGTCGATAGGCACGTTGCCTTGGGTATTCGTAACGTGTCTGGTCAGGTATTTGAGTTCTTTTTCGCATAATCTAAATACATCTCAACCTGTCTTACGAGCTCATCATACTGCGAATCTTTCAAATCACTATTTCGAGAAAGACCATCTACAATTCTCTGTGCAGTTTCTTGTTGTTTAGGTGTTTTTAAATCCGGAAACACTCGTTCTATCATTGGAGTGCTTTCCTCATTAGTTTTATAACCAGCAAGCACAAGAATATCATCCTGGGGAATACCCAGTGCATTTGCCAAAGCAATCAGCATGGGTACAGAGGGATTTTGCCGCTCACCATTTTCTATTCGATGCACTTCAGAATGGCTGATGCCCGCTTTCTCAGCAAGCGCACGCTTAGACATTCCTTTTGCTAATCGACGCTCTTTAATGTATTCACCTACGTTGCTCATTTTGTCTTGCACCTCCTTGTCATTTATTATACCATGTGTGTTGCCAAAAAGCAACACTTTTTTGAGGAAAATTGCCGCTTAGCTATAAAAATTTCTTTTGGGGGACATTTCTAAAATATATGTTGACAAACGAGTACAGCAGTGATATACTATTTTTATCTCACTTGAAAGGGGGCTGAATATTGAAGCCAAACATTGATAAAATCAAAGAGTTGATGGTGGCCAGGCATTGGTCGGCAAGTGAACTTGCAAGACAAATGGGGGTATCCCACTCGGAGACAACAAGACTGTTAAACGGGAAACGCATGGGAGGCAATAAAGTAATAAGCGGATTAATAAAGGCTTTTCCATAAGAGCCTTTGGAATCACTCTTTTTTTTACCCGAAGTGTTCCCGAATGTCAACATTAAAGACAAAAATGTTTCCTGTTGGGAATCCTATGATACACACGTATCAATCCCTGTAAAACATCCATGCGCCCATCAGCTGGCTTGCACAGTTAATGAAGACGATGGGAAGGTTGAAATCAAACAAGGCAAGTATATTACAACACTTGTTGTACCACCTGGTCCAATAAGTATTAAGTACAGCACCATTAACTAAATAAAACACCTGGAAATCCGCCAGACCGCTATACGGCAGTGCGAAACGACCTTAATGGAAGTTTCCCTGCCGATTTTTCGTTTCTGACGGATGAATCGGCTCTGGCGGATTTCGAATTTTCAAATCCAAAGGAGTCGATTTTATGTTGAACAGACAGAAACTTCATTATGACGAGTACCGCATCCTTATTGAGACTGAGGATGAAAACGGTGAAAAGAAACTGATAAGTATCAAAGTAACCAAGGCAGAATGCTTTGCCCCCGGCGAAAAGCCTACTGCGGACAACCCGTACAAGCAACGGTGGTACTACAGTCCAGACCAGAAGATTGCAATTCGTCTGCCTCGCAACGAAGAAGGCGAAAGAATGTACATGGAAAATGATAACGAACTGAAAGCCATTGAGCGAGACACCGAACGCAAGAAAGCATGTGCTGGTCAGTACAATGAGGAAATGTGTCCCATCTCCTGTGATAACTGTCTCCTTAAGAGTTGCTGCAACCTATCGAACAGAAAAAGCAACGGCTGCGGCTGTACAAAAAAATGTGGGTACTGCTCATCAAGAACCAGCATGTTTCGCTCTTTAAACAAGCCGATTGGTACAGATGACGATAAAAATCCTATCATGCCGGATTATGCCAGCAGTGAGGATATTGAGACCTCCTACATTCAGCAGGAAGAAGACCGTGAGTATTTTGAGCTGGTCAAGGAGATGAAGAAATCTCTCGATGATGACGAGATGCGCCTGTACAAGTGCTTCGACAACAAGATGTCGGTCGAAGACATCATGGCTGAGTTCAACTTTGAAACCGATTATGAGTTCAAGCAGCACAAAAAGGCCCTGATGGAAAAGTTCACGATGAAGTGGCTTCGTGAGAATCACGAGTGCGAAGAAATGGTGAAAGGTCTGGTCAGCACCCTCTCGCCAGAGGAGCAGCTTCTCTACCACTGCATTCGGAATAAGATGCAGGTCACGAAAATCGCAGAGCGTTTTGGTGTCCATCGCAAGACCATCGAATATCGGTGGGAAAAGCTGAGAAAGAAATTCATCGCAGCTGGGCTCGAGGAGTATTTCTGATACTCCTTAGCCACATTCTTTATCCACATTTTTCATTTTCAGTATTTGGCTGTCCTTTAGGGAGTGAAGGGGGATATAGCTCCTTCCTCCCCAGCCAAATTTCTTTTATCCATATTTTTCGATTTTGGCATTTGGCTGTCCTTTAGGAGATGAAGGAGGCAGATGGCTATCATACCTCCAGCCAAAATTTCTTTTATCCACTTTTTTTCGGATTTGAGAAATGGCTGTCCTTTAGGAAGTGAAGGAGGATGGTTTTCCATCACCCCTACCAATTAGAAGGAGGTAGTTCCGATGAAGGAGACTACGAAAAAACCAGGAACCCTCGCACTCGTCAGCGAGCATCAGACCACCGGCTGGAAGCTCGGTTCCGGCTACGATGTCGATTTTGAAGAATATGTCATCGTTGCGGATGACCTTCGAGCATTAGCTGGACGTGCAGGACAGGCGAGGGCAGGCAGAGCGAATAAGCTGTGCCGCAAACTGATGCCCCTGGCAGCGAAGCGGCTCGATTTTCTCGGAAAGCAGATTGTTTTCTGGGAACAGAAAATCCGCGAAACCGATGGCAATGACAAACTCGAAGCCATGAAAAAGCACGAGCTGGATCAGCACAACGTGTATGTTCCCACGGTTGACGAGCCAAGGAACGCAGCAAGGGCCTTACGCCTGTACGCAAAGGATTATCCGGAGCGGATGCTGATTGACAACATCTTTGAAGGCGACTTTGCCGAGCGGCTGGAAGACATCCTGAACCAGTGTGCGAACATCATGGATCTGTCGATAGATTGGGTCACCGACCTTATCCGCCATGTGTGCGAGGAGGATGACGACGATGAAGCTTTATGAGGTAAACGCCGCTATCGAAGAAATCTTTGACCAGATGGTCGATGCGGAAACGAGCGAAATCCTCATGGAGTCAGATGAACTCATGGAACAGCTGGCTGCGCTCCAAATGGAGCATAGCCGCATCCTTGAGTATTTGGCAAAGCTCGTTCTTAACACCAGAGCCGAAGCCGCTGCTCTTAAAGAGGAGGAAACTCGTTTGAAGTCTCGCCGTGAGCGGTTGGAAAAGAAGAAATCCAAGCTGATGGATATCTTCGACCGCAAGTGTGCCGGCGAAAAGACGAACCTCGGTGTCGCCACTCTCAGCTACCGCAAGACCTCACAAGTGGATGTCGCAGACAGTGCCAAAGCCATCCGCTGGCTTAAGAGAAACAAATACAGCGACTGCTACCGGGTCAGAGACCCGGAGGTTGCGAAATCCGAGGTAAAGAAACTGATTAACGCAGGAATCAAAGTACCCGGCTGCTCCGTGGTCGAGGACAGGTCCTGCAGTCTTAGATAGGAGGTTCACATGCTGAACATTATTGAAGGAATACTTAGCTTTCCGCTGAAGGCTGTGATTTATGGACCGGAGGGTATCGGGAAAAGCATCCTCGTATCGAATGCGCCAAATCCGCTGTACATCGATACCGAGGACGGCACGAGCCGTATGAATGTCCGGAGGGTCAGGCCAAAGTCGTGGGATGAGCTTATCGCCATTATTGAGGAAGTCGCAAAGACACCTGGCCTCTGCGAAACTCTCATCATCGACACGGCTGAATGGGCCGAGATGATGTGCATCAAGGACATCTGCACCAAGTACAAGGTCAGCGAGCTGGAGAGCTTCGGTTATGGCAAGGGTTACACCTACGTCGGTGAGGAGATGACCCGGATGCTGGCAGCCTGCGACAAGGTAGTCGCCGCCGGCATGAACGTGGTCATCATCGCCCACGCCAAGATGCGCAAGCAGGAACTTCCGGACGAACAGGGAGCGTTCGACCGCTGGGAGCTTAAGGTTTCCAAGCAGTCTGCTCCGCTTCTGAAGGAATGGCCCGACCTGCTGCTCTTCCTTACCTACAAGACCATGGTGGTTACCACCGAGAGCAACAGCAAGAAGGCAACCGGCGGCAAGCGAGTCATGAAGACCTCGCACAGCCCCGTATGGGATGCAAAGAACCGGTTCGGTCTTCCCAAAGAGATGGACATGGTTTTTGCAGGCATTTCGCACCTGTTCAAGACAGGGTCAGAGCCGCCTGCACCGGCTGAGAAGCCTATCGACACGCTTCGCTCCATTGATGGCGGATGCAAACGTGACGGAGGCGGAAATCCAGCATGTGGTCGCCTCGAAAGGCCACTACGCTGTGGATGTCTCCATCAGCGATTACACCGACAAATTCCTGAATGGCTGGCTTATCAAGTACTGGCCGCAGGTTTTGAAACTCATTGACAACGCTCGTAAGAGCCAGATTTAACAGGAGGAATTTACCATGAGTGATTACACCAATTCTTCCAGCCAGGACATGTGCCTGGACTGTGACTCCGCCATCGAGAACGATGGCCAGCAGTTTATCATCCTTCTGGAGGGTGACTATGTTTTCACAGTAACTGACTTCGAGAGGGGCCGTTTCCCCGGCTCCGCAAAGATTCAGCCCTGCAACAAGGCTGTCCTGACGCTTTGCGTGGACACGCCGGATGGCACGGCGAACGTCCGCACCGACCTTATCCTCTTAAAGTCCATGGAGTGGAAGCTCTCCGCATTTTTCCGCTGCATCGGCCAGAAGAAGCACGGCGAGAGGCTTGTCATGAACTGGAACAAGGTAGTTGGCTCCCACGGCTATGCGCACTTCAAAGCCCCGCAGCTACATGAAGGACGGCGAGGAGCGGCAGGCGAACGACGTGGACAAGTTCTACGACTATGACGAGAAGAATTTCCCGGCGGAGAGCGAGTGGATGGAAATCAGCGGCGACGAAGAGCTGCCGTTTTAACTAAGATTGGAGGATGGCAAAATGGTTGAACTTAGACCTTACCAGGAGGACGCCAGGCAGGCCATCCGGGCAGAGTGGCAGGCAGGCCATCGTAAGACTCTTACGGTGGCCGCCACCGGCACAGGCAAGACCGTGATTTTTGGTGCTGTTGCCAACGACTGCGTAAACGATGGGGAGCGTGTTCTGATCCTTGCCCATTGCGGCGAGCTGCTGGAACAGGCATCCGATAAGCTGATGGACGTTTTCGGCATCCCCACTGTTCTGGAGAAAGCCGAAAGCTTCAGCCTTGGGAGCTATATTCCCGTTACGGTCGGCTCGGTGCAGTCACTCTGTCAGGAGAAGCGCCTTGCGCAGTTTCCTCATAACTACTTTCAGACGATTATCGTGGACGAGGCGCATCACGCCTTATCCAGCTCATACCAGAAAGTATTAAACCACTTTGACGATGCCAAAGTTCTCGGCATGACTGCTACTCCAGACAGGGGCGATATGAAGAACCTCGGCGAGTATTTCGACAGCCGCACCTACGAGTACCCAATGTCCCGTGCGGTTCGTGAGAGATACCTCTGCCCCGTTAAGACGCAGATGGTTCCGCTGGAGCTGGACATCTCGGAGGTTGGCGTTTCAAACGGCGACTTCGCATCCGGTGAGATTGGAAACGCACTGGAGCCGTACCTCGACCAGATTGCCCAGGAGATGCTCTCCGATTCTTAATGTATGTACTATTATAATATGTAATTGTAAATTTAAATAATTTCTTAAATATTCAATTTTATATGATTTTTCATATTATAAATAAGAAGTAAGACAATGCCTTTATTTTATAGAATTTACCCATGATGCAAGTTCAGCATTGTTTTCTTTCCCTGTAAAGCGTTTGCCTTTTTTCCACTCAAACTTGTTCCTGTAGGTTTTTTTAGCTTCATTTCGCAGCCCTCAATGCCTGTTCCGCCGGAAGTACAGAATAAGGCGATTTTCTTTCCCGTAAGGTCTGTAG
>JAJQCB010000312.1 GCA_021203005.1 Clostridiales bacterium
CGCCGCCCACAAAAGTGGTGTAGGGATTGTAGCTGCCGAAGATGCTGTTTGCTACACGCAAAACCCACACGTTTCCCTCGTAAGGCACCCAGCCTTTTGCAATTTCCGCGCCGGTGATGACCGCACCGAGAGGCTCTACGCTGGTGTAGGTGATCCGCGCGTCCTCGCGTCCTGCGTGGATCGGGTTGACATACTCACGGTAGACGCCGGGAGATACCAGGACCTCGTCGCCCGGCTGCGCTGTTTTCGCCGCTTCGCTGATGTGCCGGAAGGGCAGTTCCTTTGTTCCGTTGCCGTCTTTTGATGCGGCGGCATTTACATAAATCTGCATATCTTGATCCTCCTTAAAATTTTTTCTTTTATGATATGTAGATGATTAAGGCGACAAAAGGTAAGCATTTTTCAGCTTACGCAACAGCACCTTGAAAATTGAATATATCGCTGTCAGGCAATGACATTTTTACACTCGTCTGGTATAATAATAGTATCTTTTAACCGGAGGTTTTGTGTATGTCTTTTGTGGCAAATGACGCTGGTTCAGAGCAGCTATCGCTCTTGCCAAAAGCAAAAAGCATAATCAACAAAACGGCCGGGAAGACCAGTCCGATTCCAAGACCGGCGCGAATATTATCACCGAATCCCTGTGCTACACGGCCAACGATTGCCGGCCCAATACTTCCTCCAAAGTCACCCGCCATCGCAAGCAACGCAAACATAGCAGTTCCGCCTGCAGGGAAGTGTTGGGATGAGATGCTGATTGTCCCCGGCCACATGATTCCAACGGAAAAGCCGCAAACGATACAGCCAGTCAGTCCTACAACCGGATTTGCCGATAAGGATGCTGCCATATAACAGAGGACACATAAGATTCCTGAGCCTGTCATAAATTTTTTCAGATCTATTTTATCACCATATTTTCCGAAGAATACACGGCTGATTCCCATGGCAGCAGCAAACATACAGGGACCTGCGAGATCACCTAAGGTCTTATCCAGGCCAAGGGCTGATTCTGCATAAGTAGATGCCCACTGAGCCATGGATAGTTCAGATGCGCCCGAACAAACCATCAGACATAGCGCGATCCAGAACATCGGTTTGCGGAACAGCTCCCGGATGCCCATTCCGTGTCCTTCCTCTACCAAATATTCTATTGGACAGGTTGCAAAATTATAGCAATTGTACGCCGGAATGAGTGCCCATAATACCGCGAGCCATCTCCAGCTGTCTATGCCGAATACCGCAAAAAACAGGGTCGATATCACAACTACCCCAACGCTTCCCCAGCAGTAAAAGGAATGCAACAGGCTCATCGTCGCCTCTTTATTTTCAAAAGGACAGGCCTCCATGATCGGGCTGCAGAGCACCTCGATCAGCCCGCTGCCGACTGCGTAGATGATAACGCTGAGAATAATTCCCGCGAATGGATCCGGGAACAGATCGGGCAGAAAAGCCAGACCTGCCAGTCCTGCTGCAGAGCATACCTCAGAAGCAATAATACATATGCGATATCCGATTTTATCCACAAATTTTGCACAGAACAGATCCACCAGCAGCTGCGTGAAGAAGAAGAAGGTAGAAATCAGGGCAATTTTTCCAAGTGGAATCTGATAATCCTGATGGAACTTCAGAAACAGCAGCGGGACAAAATTCGCTGCGATTGCCTGGGTGATAAATCCCAGATAACAGGCCCGTTTTGTTTTTTGATAGTCAGTCATCCTCATTGCTCTCCTTATTTTCCGACTCTGATATTTTTCACAGTTTCTTGCTCAATAACAAACCAAATTATATAATAAATCTGTATTATTTTCATTGATATATTTCTGATTTTTATTGTATAATATCGTAAAAATCTGTAAAGGAGGCACAGATCATGCAGTTAAATGCCAACTATCCCAAAATTCTTACAGATGAAAATTTAATGGAAACCGTTCAGCATGGCGATGGCAGCTACCCATTCCGGTATTACTATGAAAATATAGCGCAGTTCGACTTCAACTGCATCGACTGGCACTGGCATACGGAATTGGAATTTGTTTACATTGAATCCGGTTCGCCCGTACTCTGGGTCGGAACACAGCAGCTTGATCTGTCCGAAGGAAACGGTATTTTCATCAATTCCAAAATGCTTCATCGTTTATATTCTCCTGCGGATGCTTTTATCCCCAATTTTGTCTTTATGCCTTCCTTTATTGCCGCACAAGACAGCCTCATTTATCAGAAGTATGTTCTTCCAATCGTCTCTTCCTCCCTGCCATATCAGGTTTTTTGCAAAGAAATCCCCTGGCAGGCACGGGTTTTATCCCTGATGCAGCAAATCATCTCTGCACAGGATTCCTCCTCCATGGAACTTCTGACATCCTTCCTTATGCAAAATCTCTGGCTCGAACTATCTGAGAACATGGATATCCCTCAAACCCGGGAACAGGATCCGCATTTCTGCGCTTCTCAGGTCAGAGTGCAGCTAATGATGCAATATATCCATAATAATTACGCTCACGCACTTTCACTGGATGACATTGCCGGGCATGTCATGGTCAGCAAGAGTACCGCTTTGAATCTGTTCCGGAAATATCTGCATACAACACCGATCGACTACCTGATCAGCTATCGGTTAAAGCAGGCTGCTTTGCTTCTCTCTAAAACAGAGAAAAAGATCTATACTATTTCCTGTGAGACTGGTTTTAATAATGTAGATTATTTCTGCAGATTATTCAAAAACAGATATCATTTAACCCCAACACAATATCGGGCGGAAAAATGTTTCTGATACAAAATAAGCATACTTTCTTCCAACAATTGCCGCGCTGTTTGACAAAGCCGATATATACTCGCCAAATTCATCTGCCACAAACCAGTTTACTTTAAATTCAAACCATTCTCTCTCGGAATCATATTCTCGGAGTTCTTTTATAATATCTATCGCCATATCCATAGTGTTTCCAGCCCCGACTTAAACTCCACCACGAATGTTTAATCACCTCGAATCCATTAAAATCGTTTTTGATTCTCCCCGCTATTTTTTATTCTACTGCTCGTACGACGAGGGCAACACATTCACAATGGCACGAGAAAACGATATTGATGTCACATGCGGCTCGGGTGTATGCGCAAACATGTCGAAGGCCAATTTTTGCCATTTGACTGTGTGGCATAACATATCAAGCCGATTTTTGCCCGTTTTGGAGCATTTTGGAGCATTTTGGAGCATATGGGTGTTATCGCGAACATATCCATCAGACTTCCTTTAATATCACCCAACGTCCGGTCTTCTTGGAACCCTCACGTTTGATATAACCATCATCTGTCAGCGCTTTTATAACTCGCTGCACTTTGCTTCTGGACAACCCCAATGTTTGTATCATGGTAGCTTGTGTTACAGTCGGGTCAGACTTCATTAACGCAATCAAGTCTAACGCTTCCGGTTTTAAAGCTTCATTTATTGCCTCATTTAAAGCCTCATTTAAAGCTTCATCCCGTGAGGCTTTAAAATTCAAATTCCAAAGTGTGACAATAAAACACACCCGATTTGAGAAAAACTTAGGTGTCAGATCCGGCTCATAATTTGCCGCATTCTCATATGCACCTATAATCTTCCCAAGTCCGCTGCCTTGCCGCTCCATGTATCCAAGTCGCCCGAAAATATCCGCAAGAATAGGATTTCTTCTTGTGGACGGGATATCGTCTATATTCCATTCCTGAATCTGCGTTCCATCCGGCATTCCACCTGGCGAATAAATCGTCAGTCTGTCATCATACATATCAATATGAACTTCGCTGCCGTTTACAAGATAAAAGCCATTCATCAGCTCCTCAAAAAAATTTGACACAATAAAAGGGCGTCCATTGCGGATGCCCCAATTTATTGTTCTGTATTTTCACATCGCCACTTCCGTCTCCAGCCCCGATTTAAACTCCACCGTGAAATGGTCATCGTAAACCATAATCTTCTCAATCAGCTTTCGGACAAGGCTCTCGTCATATTCCGTAATCATATTATACTGAAGCCAGCCCTTCACAATTTCCCGATTTTTATGTATATACTGATACCACTCATCCTGAATACGAATGGTCGTCTGCATTCCGTTTAGTTCATTAAAATAATACAGAAGCCTCTTCTCCTGATTGATTCTTTCTGCCAGCTTTTTTTCAGATACATCCCAGTCTTTGCCTTTCAGCCGATTCATAAACGGTGCCTGCAGTCGATACGGAACGTTTTTGGTCAGTGTACGTTTTTGTTTATTAATATCCGACTCCTGACAATTCTTCAAATATTCTATAAGCACCGATTTTTTCTCGGATGACTTCATACCGCTGCGCTTCTGAATATCGTGAACCACTTTCTCCAGCGTATCTCTAGGTCCAAGATTCAGATGATATTCTGTCACCATATACCAGGCATCTGCAATCATTTCATCAATCAATTCTTCATAGGTAAGGACGGTCTTACCTTCCAGTACTTTCGTCACAATGGCCTGAAACCAGAAAAACTTGTAGCATTCGCTGGTGTTGTCAAACAGACGGCTTAAATATTGAATTTCTAATTCATCTGAATATGGCAACTGCATTGCCTAAATACCTCCAATTCATTATAATCGTTTTACATCCCATTTTAAAATCTGATTGACAACTTAGCAAATATAGCCTAGACTAAATAGCTAGTAGTGATAATCACTAATCGGGCTGGTCGTAAGACCCTGGTCCACCAATTGGCGGGGAATTTCCCCGCTATTTTTTCTACTCTCTCGAATCAGGATTTATTATTCTTTTCTCGTCATCAATGTCACACATTCTGTATGGATGGTCTGGCAAAAATTATCCACCACTCTCACCCGCTCCAGCCGATACTCCCCCTCGCACAGCACTTTCAGATCCCTCGCCAGCGTCGCGGGATCACAGCTCACATACACAATCCGTTCCGGATCCATCGCAAGAATCGTCTCAAGCAATCGTCGGTCGCAACCCTTCCGCGGCGGATCCACCACGATCACGTCCGCATGAGCCTGCCTTCCCTCACACGCTTCCTTCTCGTAAAAATCCGGCAGAATTTCCTCCGCTTTTCCCACAAAAAATTCTGCGTTGTCAACTTCATTCAGCTGAGCGTTCCGCCGCGCATCCGCAATCGCCTGCGGAACAATTTCCACACCATAGACCTGCTTCGCTTTCTGTGCCAGAAACAACGAGATAGTGCCGATGCCGCAATAAAGGTCCCACACAGTTTCCTCTCCGCTCAGACCCGCATATTCCAGGGCCAGTCCGTATAGCTTTTCCATCTGAACAGGATTCACCTGGTAAAAGGACTGCGGCGAAATCTGATATGTAAGCCGCTGGACACAATCCGTAATATACTCTCGCCCCCAGATTGTTTGCGTCTCTTCCCCGAGAATCACATTGGTCTGCTTTTCATTGAAATTCAGAGAAATAGAGGTCATCCCGTCCAGTTGCACCAGCTCCGATACCAACGCATCCTGATGAGGCAGTCTTTTCCCGTTCAGTATCATACAGACCATTATTTCTTTTGTTGCAAATCCATAACGGATCAGCACATGCCGGACCAGCCCGGTTCCCGTTGTCTCATCATAGGCGCTGACATGATGTCGTTCCATAAAATCAATGACAATATCAAGCACCCGCCGATTAACCGGAACTCCCAGCGCGCACTCCCGGTTCGCTATGATTCGATGGGTCCGCCCGGCGTAAAACCCGGCGATGATATGCCCTTCCGCATCCGTCCCGACCGGAAACTGCGCTTTATTGCGGTAATGAAAAGGTTCTTCCATGCCCACAATAGGTTCCATCGGAATCTGAGAAAAACCACCGATGCGCCGCAGATCATTTTCCACCTTGCGCTGCTTAAATTCCAGCTGTTTTTCATAGGAAAGTGCCTGAATCTGGCAGCCGCCGCAGGCGCGATGAAATGCGCAAACCGGTTCCACCCGGTCGGGGGACGGCTCCAGAATCTCCATCACCCGCGCATAGCCGTATGTTTTTTTCAGCTTCGTCGCCCGCGCTCTCACCTTATCGCCTATGAGGGCATCTTTCACAAAGAAAGTCATGCCCTCATATTTTCCGATACCCTCGCCGGCCGCACCCATATCTTCTATTTTTAACACAAACTCATCATTCTTCTTCATTCTATCAAGATTCCTGCTTCCGGCTCATAAGCTTCCTTATTTAAACTCATTTATCATACTGGCAACTGCATTTTTCCCGTTCTTCCTCGCCCGGAATATTTACGAAACTGCAGCCGTGTCTGCCATTTTATCCTCGCAACTCGATTCCTTACTCGCCCGTCCTTCTTATATTCGATTCCATCAGGCGGTTATACCCCTGCCACTCCAGATTCCCCGCCGGAACCGAGGAAAGCGCCTCTTTCATCGTCTCCAGCTTCGCGTCCGAATTGTCCGCAAAGCTTAAAGCCACCGCCTCCATCAGCGCCGGTTTTTTCGGAGACCCATACTCCAGCTCCCCGTGGTGCGCCAGAATGCAGTGAATCAGCTCCGTGGCCGTCCGTTTCGGGAAACCCTCAATCGCATCAATATGCTCCTGCACTTTCATCGCTCCCATAACTATGTGTCCCAGAAGCTGGCCATCGTCGGTATAATCATTAGCCGGGAACTTTGACAGTTCCTGCAGTTTTCCGATATCATGAAACATGGCCGCCGTGAGCAGCAAATCCCGGTTCAGCATGGGATATAACTTGCAAAGGAAGTCGCAAATCTGCACTACGTGCAAAGTATGCTCCGCCAATCCGCCCACAAAACCGTGGTGAACGCTCTTGGCCGCCGAGTGAAACTGGAACTGCTCCGCAAAATCCGCGTCCAGGAAAAACGACTCCGCCAGCTTCCGAAGCCAGGGATTCTGAAATTGCCCGATATAAGCCGTGAGTTCCCGGTACATTTGCGGGATATCATGCTCGCTGACCGGCAGATAATCCACCGCGTTGACGGAGCTTTCCTCCACGCGCTTCACCCGCTTAATGTTCAGCTGCAGCTTCCCCTGGAAGCTGGTCACATCTCCCATGATATAGAGGTAATCCAGTGAATCAAAATCCTCAATCCCGTTCGAGTTGACATCCCAGATCTTCGCATCAAGTGTTCCCGTCTTGTCCTGCAGAAGCAGCGAATCATACGGTTTTCCCGCCTTTGTCAGAAATGTCTGTTTCTGCCGGCACAGATAAACCTCTGAAATCCGTTCCCCTTCCCGCAGCGTCTCAATATATCTCATAATTCAATCCTTTCCATCTGAATATCCTGCTCAAATCATCCACCTCAACATTATACGGTTATTGGGAAAACCTTGCAAGCGCTATTTACATCGTGGTATACTTATTACATCGTGATTTCATCACGACCCGATTCGTCACTCGTTAAATGTATGCCAGCATGCAAAGCGGAAGAATGCACTGTTGCGTTCGACAAGCGGCGAAACTCGATCATGAATCAAAAATTCATGATATCGCAGCACCTGCAATGTTTGACATGAAATAATCGCAACAATAATGGTGGGAAAACACATGAACCAAAAAGTTTTACAGGTATTAGAATATAATAAAATCATCTCCCTCCTGGCTGACCAGGCTACCTCAGACTCCGGCAAAGACCTCTGCCTGAACCTGCGCCCCATGACGGATTACGATAAAATCGTCCGGGCGCAGACGGAAACTGCGGACGCGCTGAGCCGGATATTCCGTAAGGGGAACCTTTCTTTCGGAGGGCTGAAAAATCCGACTTTTCAGATGAAGCGCCTGGAGGTCGGCGGCACACTGAACATGGAAGAGCTTCTGTCCATCGCCCACCTTCTGGAGATCACGAAGTGGGCAAAGACTTACGCCCGCGATGTCCGCGAGGATGAGGCAGCAGATTCCCTCGATGGAATGTTTGGCGAACTGGAGCCGCTGACGCCGCTTTATGAAGAAATTCACCGCTGCATTCCCGGTCCGGACGAAGTCAGTGATGCGGCAAGCCCCGCGCTGCACAACATCCGCCGCCAGATCCGGAACATCAACGACCGCATCCACGGCGCGATGAACAGCCTTTTAAACAGCCAGACGACACGCACCTACCTGCAGGACGCTGTGATCACCATGCGGAATGACCGCTACTGCCTTCCGGTCAAGGCGGAGTATAAGGCGCAGGTTCCCGGCATGATCCACGACCAGTCCTCCTCGGGATCCACCCTGTTTATTGAGCCCATGTCTGTGGTAAAGTTAAACAATGATCTGAAGGAGACCTTTTTAAAGGGAAAAGAAGAGATTGAGAAAATTCTGGCTGACCTGAGTAATCAGACCGCTGAGTATGCTCCGGCCATACTGCAGAACTATCACGTTTTGACGACACTGGACTTTATCTTCGCCAAAGCAAAGCTGGCGAAAATCCACAACGGCATGCCCCCGGTTTTCAACACAGAGGGGCGCATCCACATCCGAAAGGGAAGACACCCTCTGCTGGATCCGCACACAGTCGTCCCCATCGATATCCGGCTGGGCGAGGACTATCACCTCCTCATCGTGACCGGTCCCAACACCGGCGGCAAGACGGTTTCCTTAAAGACCATCGGTCTTCTGACCCTGATGGGACAGGCCGGCCTTCATATCCCGGCGGGAGACCGCTCTGAGCTGGCTATTTTTAAGCAGGTTTACGCAGACATCGGGGATGAGCAGAGCATTGAGCAGAGTCTCAGCACCTTCTCCTCCCATATGACAAACATCGTGTCTATCTTAAAAAAGGCCAACCGCGGCAGCCTGGTACTTTTTGACGAGCTCTGCGCCGGCACTGACCCGGATGAGGGCGCCGCACTGGCCATCGCCATTCTGGAGCAGCTGCGCCGCCGCGGCATCCGCACCATGTCGACGACCCACTACAGCGAGCTGAAGCTTTATGCACTCTCCACAGAGGGAGTAGAAAACGCCTGCTGCGAGTTTGACGTGGAGACATTAAGTCCCACCTATCACCTGCTCATCGGCATTCCCGGCAAAAGCAACGCTTTCGCCATCTCCCAGAAGCTGGGGCTGGCGCCGCGCCTGATTGAGGACGCCCGTTCCCGCATTTCCAAAGAAAACGAAAGCTTTGAGGATGTCATCGCTGATCTGGAACAGAGCCGCCGCACAATTCAGAAAGAACAGGCTGAGATCAATGCATACAAAGCGGAAGCCGAATCCCTGAAAAAGCAGCTGGAAGAAAAGCAGGCAAAGCTCGATCAAAGCCGCGACCGTATCATCCGCGAAGCCAACGAGGAGGCCGCCGCCATTCTGAAAGAAGCGAAAACGGTTGCCGATGAGACGATCCGCAACTTCCGCAACTTCGGCAAAAACAGTATCGACGCCGCAGCGATGGAAAAGGAACGCGACAAAGTCCGCCGGAAAATGGAAAAAGCACAGAGCAAAGCCGCGATCCCCAAAAAACCGCAGGAAAACCGCAACATTCCCAAAAACCTGCGTCTGGGCGACAGTGTCAAAGTCCTCAGCATGAACCTGAAAGGAACCGTACACACTTTGCCGGACGCAAAGGGAAACCTCTACGTGCAGATGGGTATCATGCGCTACCAGGTCAACATCAAAGACCTGGTTCTGATCGAGGAAGATACGATTCTGGGAACAAAAGCGGCAAAAACCGGATCAGGACAGATAAAAATGTCCAAATCTCTCTCAGTTTCACCGGAAATCAATCTCATAGGAAAAACAGTGGACGAGGCTATGCACCTTCTGGACAAATACTTAGACGACGCTTACCTGGCACATCTGCCGTCGGTGCGGATTGTACACGGAAAGGGAACCGGCGCGCTGCGAAAAGCCGTGCAGGAGCATCTTCGTCGGCAAAAATATATCAAGGAATACCACCTGGGTGAATTTGGTGAGGGGGACAGCGGCGTGACGATCGCGGCTTTCCGGTAAATATATGAATAACAGGAGGAAACTCATGGGAGCCAAACAGAAAATACTAATCGTAGACGATGACGCCAATATTGCAGAGCTGATTTCTCTCTACCTTATAAAAGAGTGTTACGACACTCTGATCGTATCCGACGGTGAATCCGCCCTGCGCGAATTCAAAAACTACCAGCCGAACCTGATTCTGCTGGATCTGATGCTTCCGGGCATCGACGGTTATCAGGTTTGCCGGGAGATCCGCACACAATCCAACACCCCGATCATTATGCTTTCCGCCAAGGGAGAAGTCTTTGATAAGGTGCTCGGGCTGGAACTGGGCGCCGATGATTATATTATGAAACCTTTCGACTCCAAGGAAATGGTTGCCCGCGTCAAAGCGGTTCTCCGCCGCTTTCAGCCTTCCGCTTCCGTCAAACCGGAAAATGAGATTAAGTGCGTAGAATACCCCGACCTCGTCGTCAACCTGACAAACTACTCGGTTCTCTACAAAAACCAGGTCGTCGAGATGCCGCCAAAAGAGCTGGAACTTCTGTATTTCCTTGCCTCCTCGCCGAACCAGGTGTTCACCCGTGAGCAGCTTCTGGACAACATCTGGGGATACGAATACCTGGGAGACACCCGCACTGTGGACGTGCATGTCAAACGGCTCCGGGAGAAAATCAACGATCACGAAGACTGGGGCATCGCCACGGTCTGGGGCATCGGCTATAAGTTTGAAACCAGATGAACTGAATATACACTTTGCTGAAATATATTCAATACTGGATCGACCCGCAACCATTTCGCGACACGTATTTCTACCTGATGGCTGAGACAGGTATCTGCAATCACTATGGAGGAATAATCTATATGGCGGAAAAAGACAGCAGCACACAAAAACACACGCTCGGAAAGCGACGCTTCCGCAGACAATCCGATTCTCAGATTACCAGGACGACCCGGAAGTCATCCCATCAACCGCATGGCGGCCGGAGAGTTTTACTGTTCCGCGTGTTAATAACCTATATCCTGTTCTGCATACTCGGATTTATTGCCACCGCCTTTCTTTCATCTAATGACGAACTGCGCTTTTTGCAGCTGACTTTCACGGGTTCAGACCTACGGGAATTTTTCTGCACGGGTTACTTCCTCATCTACATCATCGTGACCCTGGCTGCACTGATCATCCTTTTTGTATACATTTTTTCCATCTACCGGCCATTGCGGCGCATTACGCAGGCGGCCATCGCCTATGCGGACGGCGATTACGAGCATCCCATTCCTTACCATGCTCATAATGAACTTGGTTTTATCACTGACGTAATGAACTGCATGGCCAGCGAACTAAGCTCACTGGAGGAAGATCAGCGCAAATTCGTTTCCAACATTTCCCATGATTTCCGCTCTCCCCTGACATCCATCAAGGGCTACGCAGAAGCCATCGCCGACGGGACGATTCCCCCGGAGCTGCAGGGAAAATACCTTCATGTCATTATCTCGGAATCAGAACGTCTGGAGAAACTGACTCACAGCCTGATGGAACTAAACAAATACAGTGCGAAAGGAATGCTCCTGAACATGACGGCCTTTGATATCAACGAACTGATTCGTCAGACTTTACTCACCTTTGAGGGACGCGGAACAGAAAAGAATCTTACATTCCGCCTCTCGCTCACAGAAAAACCTCTCTATGTCAAAGCCGATCCGGATAAGATTGCGCAGGTGCTTCATAATCTTATCGATAATGCGTTCAAATTCAGCAATCCCGGCGCTGAAATTAACATTGAAACCACCATTCGGAATGGGAAAGCATTTGTCTCTGTCAAAGACTTCGGCATCGGCATCCCAAAAGACAGCCTGAACAAAATCTGGGAACGCTTTTACAAGACAGATTTATCCCGCGGGAAAGATAAAACAGGCACCGGACTCGGGCTTGCGATTGTAAAAGAAATCATCCATGCGCATCACGAGAACATCAACGTGATCAGCACCGAAGGCGTTGGCACGGAATTTATTTTTTCTCTCTGCCTCACCTCACCTCACACATCAAAATAAAATCTTCTGCTCGTTCCTGAATAACGTATCGCTTGCGACACTTCGTGCGCAGCGGTTGTACCCGCGGGGCAGACCTGCAGCAAACTATAAAGTAAAAAAGATCGACAGTAACGCCAGCAATTCTATGCCGGCAGAATAAAAGACCGGCAGCCCTTTCAGCACATCATTGCTGAGAGGAAACTGCCGGTCCCACACGTTTTGTGAATTTTATCTGACCGTGAACCGCTCTTATACCAGCTCCAGCACCACCATCATAGCCGCATCACCTTTCCGAGGTCCGATTTTGACAATTCTGGTGTAACCGCCGTTGCGGTTCTTATACTTCGGTGCAATCTCAGTGAATAATTTATCAACCATATCCACTTTCTTGCGGTCTTTCTTCTTAGCACCTGTTTCCACAACCGGATACAGCACTTTCAGCATCTGTCTTCTCGCATGCAGACGGGAAGGAAGATCCTTCTTGATAGTCTTGTCAACCTCGTCGTAAACCGTAACTTTCTTACCGTCTACAACTTCCTTCACTCTCTTACCGTCCTTGTCCTTGCGGGCAACCTTAGCCTTTACCGTGACCTCTTCGTAATTGTCGGCCTCTTTCACAGCCAGAGCAATCATCTTTTCAGCAAACTTGCGAATTTCCTTTGCTTTCGCCTCAGTTGTGACAATCTTGCCATGGTACAGCAATGATGTAACCTGGCTTCTGATCAGAGCTTTTCTCTGATCGGATGTTCTTCCTAATTTGCGATATTTCGCCATAATATAAGTCCTCCACTTTGTGAATGAACCGGGCAGTGCTCTTCGGGCTTACCTGTCCTTTCTCTTTGTTACTTTTACTCCTCTTCGCGGGAAACTTCCCGAACATTAGTAGTTCGAGAAGTAGCATCAGAGTTCGTCATTCTATTCCTCACTCTGATTTAGCTGCAGTCCGAGCTCTTTTAACTTTGCCAGAACTTCCTCCAGGGACTTCCGTCCCAGATTACGAACCTTTATCATGTCCTCCGGCGTGTGGTTTGTCAACTCCTCTACCGTGTTGATTCCTGCCCGCTTCAGGCAATTGTGGGAACGCACGGAAAGCTCCAGTTCATCAATGCTCATTTCCAGAACTTTTTCCTTTGTGTTGTCTTCCTTCTCGATCATAACCTCCGCCGTTTTTGCATTTTCGGAGAGATCAATAAAAAGGTTCAGATGCTCACTTAACACCTTAGCGGCAAGACTAACCGCCTCATCCGGTCCCAGTGTGCCGTTTGTATAGACATCCAGCGTTAATTTATCATAATCTGTAATCTGACCCACACGGGTATTCTCCACGGAAAGATTCACACGTTCCACCGGCGTATAGATAGAATCTACCGCAATCACACCGATCGGCGTGTCTTCTGTTTTATTCTTTTCCGAGCTGACATAACCCCGCCCTTTGGTAATCGTGAGTTCCATATATAATCTGGAATCCGTGCCTCCATTCAGATGAGCGATCACAAGATCCGGGTTCATAATCTGAACATCAGAATCCACCTGGATATCTGCGGCAGTCACGACTCCCTCACCTTCAAACTCAACATAAGCCACTTTCGGCTCATTGGTCGAACTGGTATTCTTCAGAGCCAGATTCTTGATATTCATGATAATCTCAGTCACATCCTCCTTGACTCCCGGGATGGAACTGAATTCATGCAAAACGCCGTCAATCTTAACCTGGCTGACTGCAACGCCGGGCAGGGAAGAAAGCATGATTCTTCTTAAAGAGTTGCCAAGTGTGGTACCATATCCTCTTTCGAGCGGTTCTACGACAAATCTGCCGTATTTTTTTTCTTCTGAAAGTTCAGCAATCTCAATGTTGGGTTTTTCAAAATCGAACACTGCGCAATCCTCCTTTATATCGCAACCGCACAAAATCCGTGGACAGGCAGAAACATCTGCCGCCGGATTTTGCACGAAATTGCATGATTCTGAATCATAGCCGGATTATTTGGAATACAACTCGACGATCAGCATCTCATCTACCGGCACATCGATCATCTCTCTGGTCGGAAGCTCTTTGACAACGCCGCTTAAACTCTCCTGGTTCACATCAAGCCATTCCGGAACCAGCCGGCCAGCAGTCGCCTCGAGAATGTCTTTGTATCTCTGGGAGCCTTTGGACTTCTCTCTGATTTCAACGGTATCGCCCGCCTTTACCAGGTAGGAAGGAATATTCACACATTTGCCGTTCACAAGTACATGCTTATGATCAACAATCTGACGCGCTTCCTTTCTGGTTCTCGCCAGTCCGAGACGGAAGATGACATTGTCCAGTCTGGACTCCAGCATTACCATCAGGTTCTCACCGGTCATGCCTTTCATCTTATCCGCTTTCTCGTAGTAGTTATGGAAAGGTTTTTCCAGAACACCGTAAATAAACTTTGCTTTCTGCTTCTCACGCAACTGCAGACCATACTCGGATACTTTCCGGTTGGATCTCTTCAACTGTCTCTTTGACTTCTTATCTATTCCTAAATATGTTGGCTCCAAACCAAGTGATCTGCATCTTTTAAGAACAGGTACTCTATTAACTGCCATGTTAGATTAACCTCCTGATTAGACTCTTCTGCGTTTGGGTGGACGGCATCCATTATGCGGCACCGGTGTTACATCTGTGATACTTGTTACCTCAAGACCTGCTGCGGAAAGCGCGCGGATTGCCGCTTCTCTGCCTGAACCCGGTCCCTTCACAAAAACGTCTACTGTTTTTAATCCGTGTACAAGAGCTGCCTTTGTAGCAGTCTCCGCTGCCATCTGTGCAGCGTAAGGAGTAGATTTCCTTGAACCTCTGAAACCAAGACCGCCGGCGCTCGCCCATGATAAAGCGTTGCCCTGGGCATCAGTCAACGTCACGATGGTATTGTTGAAAGAAGCCTGAATATGTGCCTGTCCACGTTCAACGTTTTTCTTTACACGCTTTTTCGTTACTTTTTTTGCAACTTTTTTAGCCATAATTAAACTAACCTACTTTCCTGCAATCCTTCCTGCATTATTTCTTCTTGCCTGCTACTGTCTTCTTCGGTCCCTTTCTGGTTCTCGCGTTGGTCTTCGTCTTCTGACCGCGAACCGGCAGACCCTTTCTGTGACGGATACCGCGATAGCATCCGATCTCCTGGAGACGCTTGATGTTCATAGCGGTGTCCCTTCTCAGATCACCCTCTACCATAATGCCTTCCGTCTCAATTGCCTCGCTGATTGCCTTGACTTCCTCGTCAGTCAGGTCCTTGCAGCGGGTATCCGGGTTGACTTTTGCTTCTGCAAGCAGACGTCTGGATGTCGCAACACCAACGCCGTAAATATAAGTCAGCCCAATCTCTACACGTTTTTCTCTTGGTAAATCTACACCTGCGATACGAGCCATGT
>JAJQCB010000123.1 GCA_021203005.1 Clostridiales bacterium
AACGGAAGTTTTCAGATAGTTCCCCTCGCTGCGTAGAATCTGGCACAACGTGATGAAAGTAGAATGTAAATAGTTTTAATAAAGAATAAAGGGAGGAAAATTATGTTAAAGACGAAAAATAAAGGAAAATTAAAGAAACTGACAGCCCTATTGCTGGCGTTCGCCATGTGCATCTGCATGCTGCCGGCGACTGCGGCGCAGGCGGCCAGCAGCACGACGAACTCAAAGATCACAGTGACGTACAAACAGAGCATGGCCAGGGAAGTGACGAGTTATGTCAATGCGCTGCGTACCGGCAGCGACGCCTGGTACTGGAATTCAAATAACACATCTAAAACGACCTGCAGCAACCTCAGCAAACTTACCTATGACTATAACCTGGAGAAGGTAGCCATGCAGCGGGCTGCGGAAGTGGCGATGTCTTTTTCTCATACCCGCCCGAATGGTGAGAAGTGCTATACAGCATACGACGATTGCAGCTATGTATATACAGCGGCCGCAGAAAATATCGCAGCCGGACAGACATCGGCGGCGAGTGTGTTTAGTTCATGGGAAGAAGAGAACGATAACTACAGCGGACAGGGACACCGCCGTAACATGCTGAGCTCCAAATATAAGTATATCGGAATAGCCTGTGTATATTACAACGGCTGTTATTACTGGGTAATGGAGCTTGCAAATACAAGCAAATCGGCAAGTACGACCAAGACGACAGCGAACAATTCTTCCACGACGGTGAACATCGAGGTCAGCAGTTCGAGCAGCAGTTCCAGTAGTAGCTCAAGCAGCAGCTCCGGCAGCAGTTCCAACAGCAAAGTGAGCCTCTCCAAATGCACGGTCACTCTGGGTGCTACGTCCTATACCTATAGCGGATCCACGAAAACGCCTTCTGTGACGGTGAAATACGGCAGCACCACGCTGACAAAGGGCACGGATTATACTGTATCCTACAGCAATAACACCAATGTGGGCACGGCGAAAGTCACCGTAACCGGCAAGGGGAACTATACCGGCACAGTCACAAAGACATTTACGATCAACAAGGCGAGCCAGACGGTCACAGTAGCTTCCACGAGCGTATTCCTTGCGGCCGGCAAGACGTATTCCCTTTCCGCATCTGCGACAGGGGGCGGCACATTGGCTTATAAATCGAGCAACACTTCCGTTGCAACGGTGAGCAGCGTGGGCAAGATCACCGCAAAGGCAGCTGGGACAGCGACGATTACAGTCACAGCGGCGGCGACGGCCAATTATAAATCGGCGTCAAAGACCGTGAAAGTGACAGTAGCATCCGCATCGGCGGAAAAGAGCGTTACGAATGTAGGGGCGACCAGAGTTACGGGCCTTACGAATACTTCATCCGGCGTCGAGGTGACGTGGAGCAAGGTGTCCGGGGCGAGCGGTTACCAGGTTTACTACAAGAAGTCCGGTGACAGCGGCTGGACGTTATTCAAAAACGTTACCAGTGCAAGCACAACGAGCTGCACACACACTGTGGTGAAGTACAGAAGCGGAACAACCTACACCTACCGGGTACTCCCGTATTACAAGACCAGTTCCAACACGGCCGTGTTCGGTACATGCTCAAGCACGAAGTCGATTGTGCGGATGGACGTAGTGTCCATATCCTCGCTTAAAAACTCGGCGTCAAAGAAGATGACACTGACGTGGGCGAAGAACTCCGCCGCTACCGGATATCAGATCCAGTACAGCACGAGCAGCAGTTTCTCGTCTTGTCAGACCGTGACCGTAAAAGGCGCGTCGGCTGTAAGCAAGACGATCAGCGGGCTGACAACGGGTAAGACCTACTACGTGCGGATCCGGGCATACAAGACGGTGAGCGGGACAAATTATTACTCCGCATGGAGCACGAAGAGCGTCAAAATCACAAAATAGGAGTTGAGAAAGGAGGTTAATATACCAATCCGAGCAGCGCCGCGCTGCCAAAAGGCATAGCTGCGGCGCATGCCGGTGAATAAATAATGAGTTTCACTTAAATATGTGCACGAAGAAGAAAATTAACGGGATGAGATAGAAAAAACCACTGTCATGTAGGAAATATTGCGTATTGGATTGGCAGGTGATATTATAAAGATTACCAGATGGTAATTAAATGAAATTGAATAGATAATTTTATGGAGAAATTTTGGGGAACGATAAAGGAGAATGTTATGGCAAAATTATCATATAAAACAAGGGGAAACAGCAGTCCTCAAGGCAAGGGGCGGGTGTATTTTGCCTGCCACCCGAAAGATTTTAAGGTTTATTTCGAGCAGATTTGTGAGGATATCTTTAAGACACAGAATTGTGCAATTTGGTACGACGCAGATCCGGAAGAGGAATGGGATGCGGAGGATATGGAGATCGAGCTTGGACGGATGCAACTGTTTGTCATTCCGGTGACTTCCCGTTTTCTGTTCCGGAAAAATAAAGCGCTTGATACAGAGTTTGGGTTTACCCTGGAACACCATATCCCCATCCTGCCCCTGATGCAGGAGGACGGATTAGAAAAAGATTTTAACCGTATCTGCGGGAATTTGCAGTTTCTGGGTAAAAATGCGGCTTCCAGGGATTTGTCAGCCACACCTTATGAAATAAGGCTGAGCCAATTTCTCTCCTCGATATTGCTCGGCGATGAACTTATGGCAATGGTGCGGGAAGCTTTTAAAGCGTACATTTTTATGAGTTACCGCAAAAAAGATCGGAAGCAAGCACAGGAATTGATGCACTTGATTCATCAGAATGATTTCTGCAGAGATATTGCTATCTGGTATGATGAGTTTCTGTTGCCCGGCGAAAACTTCAACGACTCAATCGCCGCTGCCATGAAAAAGAGTGAAATGTTTGCCATGGTGGTGACGCCGAACCTGGTGAATGAGACGAACTATGTCATGACGACAGAATATCCGGCGGCTAGAGAGTCGGGCAAGTCAATATTGCCTGCGGAGATGGAAGTCACCGATCCAGCGGCTCTGCGGGAGCACTATGGAAATCTTCCTGCGGTTACCGATGCCCATAATGCTCCGGCGTTATCCAAGGCGCTGTTGGAGAGGATATGTAAAGCGGCTGTCACAGAGAATGACGATGCTCCGGAACATCTTTATTTTATTGGATTGGCATATCTCAATGGTATTGATGTAGAAACGGATAGTAAACGAGGAGTGGAACTCATCAAAAGATCCGCAGAACAGGAAGTGCCAGATGCGATTGAGAAGATGAGCGAAATGTTTTGGAATGGCGAAGGAGTAGAGCGTAACTATGAAGAGGCTAACCGGTGGATGGAAAGGCTGAAGGATTATTGGAGACAACAATATAGTTCCTATGGAAGAGCAGAAGATGGATGGGCTTTGGCTTCTACATTATCGAGAAACGGAGATAAACAGAAAGAACTGGGATATCTGGAATCGGCGAAGAAAAAATATTGTGCGCAGCTATCAGTTATGGAAAGTTTGGGGAATGATTTGGCAAAAGACATATATCTTTCTATGATGAGCTATGCAAATGCAAATCTTGGTGAAATAAGTTTTTCTCTGGGAAAATTTGAAGAAGCAAAAAAATATTACAAAAATGCATATGTGCTAAGCGATGAATTAAAAGGGGAAAGCAATGCAGAACTACAATATTTTCACGCGTTATCTGGCGATATGCTGGGAATGATTTATGAAAAAGAGGGGAAATTTGCAGAATCAAGAAAATGGCATGAGGATGCATATTATCTTATCGAGGCACTTAATGATGAGTTGAGAACACCTGAGTCACGAGGTGATTTGTCGCGTTTTAGCATAAGTATGGGCAGCATGTATTTAAATGAGGGAAACTTTACAGAGGCAAGGAAGTGGTATAAAAATGCATATAATTTGCAACAGGAACTTACTGAAGAATTAGAATCACAAAGATCATATCGTGAATTGTCGCGTGTGAGCGAATATCTTGGAGGAATCAGTGAATTGGAAGGCAACATAACAGAGGCAAAGGAATGGTATAAGAAAGCATATGATTTAGGAAAGAATTTAAATTCTGAAATAGAAACAGGGGTATCCCGGCGAGATTATGCAATTTATTGCAGAAATCTTGGCAGAATATGCGAAAAGGAATCAAAGATTAAAGAGGCAAGAGAATGGTACGTGAAATCGCATATGATGTTTAAAGAATTGGATGGGGAGATAAACACAATACAGTCCAGGCATGATTTGTCTGCTGCATGTGAAAATCTTGGGAGGATCAGTTGCGCAGGGGATAATCTTACTGAGGCCAGAAAATGGTATGAAGAGTCATTTGAGCTGAGAATAAAAATCCAGGTAGAAGTGGAGACATTTGATTCGATTTATGAATTATTTTGTGTTTGCGAAACACTTGGCCAAATCAGTGAAGCAGAGGGAAATCTTGCTGAAGCCAGAAAATGGTATGAACAGGTATTTAAACTGAAAAATAAAATTTCAGAGGAACAAGGAACATTTGATGTGAATGCTAAATTATTTAGTGTTTGTGAAAGCTTGGGTCGGATTAGTGAAGAAGAGGGCGATTTTTCTGAGGCGAAGAAAATGTATGAGGAAAGCTATAAACTTAGAGACGAGTTGAATCATATGGTTGCAACGAAGGAGCCACTTCATGATTTGTCAAGAATTACAGAAAAACTCGGGTGGATTTGCGAAAGAGAGAATAATTATGCAGAAGCCAGGAGGTGGTATGAAGAGTTGTATAATCTGGTCAAAGAGATGAATAAAGAGAATAGAACGCCAGAGACTCGCCGTGAATTAGCGATTGCCAGCGAATATCTTGGCGATATTAATGAAAAAGAAGGCAATTTTTCGGAAGCAAAAAAGTGGTATAAAAAATCATGTAATATTGGTGAAAGATTAGATGCAGAAAATAATACAATGAGTTCACGCCGTGATCTGATATATTTTTATAATAATCTTGGCAGAGTTTGCGAAGAAGAAGGGAAAATTAAAGAGGCAATGGAATGGTATACAAAGGCCAGGGTTGTATCAAGAAAAGTTTAAGAAGAGTTCCGATACAAAGCGGATTTCTAAATCTCATAAAAATAGATTATGTTGTCAGGCAAAAGCAGAGATTGCAGGTATGATAAAAAAGAGGCTTCGGCTTCTTTTTTTGTGCCAAGTGTATTTGTATACAACAAGAATTAAGTTTTATACCCCCCTGATGAGACGGAATAAAAATGATCATATAATTATTATGAAAACAATCTGTGAAAAGGCATGGCAGGTCTGCCAAGTATCATCTTAAGAGGATGTCTGATTAGCAGTTTATATAGATAAATCAAAGTGGGAGGGACTGCTGATAGATTTTACTGTATATTGAAAACTTAATATTGAGAGTGAGCTGAAGAAAAAGCTTGCTGATTGTAACTGTTTTCTGTCTAAGGACCGAGGAGATGCCTGAAAATGGCTAACACTTTAGAAGGATTGCATACAAAAAATATTACCGACATTATGGTGTCAGAGGAATATAGGGAGGAGAAAAATATGTTTAAGGAAATTGTTCAAAAAGTCCGTGAAGGCAAGCGCCTTTCGGAAGAAGTTTCAGATTGGAAGAGTCTGTTTGAAGAGGGAGACAGAAAGATAGGCAAGCTTCCGTTTTTCGATTGGGAATCGATTGAAAAAACTAAAAAGTATTCGTTTACCGCATATAAGGTGTCTACGGAAGAGGATTTGGCGGCTGTTCAGCTGATGACATACGCATCCGATGCCAGAACTGCATATAAATTCAGACTTCGTCATTATCCCGCATGGATCGTTTGCAAAGTGAACGACCAGAAAGGTGAAATTATGACATATTCTGAATATGAGGTTCGGTATGCAAATTGTGTAGGATAAGAACATTTCCGGCGCAAATATTGCATGCTGGCGGGCTGAATGGTCAATGGATACATTTAAAAATAATTAAGAAAACAGAATAGGAGGAGTAGATAAATGTTAGAAATTATTTATATTACAGTAGTTAATGTGTTGGCAATCATAAAGGAAATCAGGAACCTTTTAAAACAGAGTAAAACAATTGCTGTAGTCCCGAGAACAAACATGCAGGTTCGGCATGATGTCCCGGAAGCCATATTTATGGAAACTCTGTTATCAGGAGGAAAGTCTTCAGTGTGCGGAGTGAGGGCACCGCCACCCGGGTGAACTTTATTAATAGCTATATGGAACAAGTAACTTAAAAAACGAAATAACTTAAAAATGATTACTTATAAAAGAGAAGGGATGAGATGAATGAAAAAAATAACATCGGCTTTAGCTAATAAGATTTTAAGAGGCCTGGAGGATGAAAAAGCCTTCTGGGTAAACAAGGAGGAATCGTCAAGCACATATGTGGCCGCAAACAACGAAGAACCGGTTGTTCCAGAGTACGATTACAAGGAGGTTGCTGATAAGATTGCGGAAATTGACGACAGGATCGCAATTATTAAACATGCGCTTAATCTGACAAATGCAACCGCCAGGATCCAGGTCGGCGATGCGCAGATGAGTGTGGATACCATACTGATCAAAATGGCCCAGCTCAATAAGAGGAAAGAGATACTCGATGAAATGAGGAAACGCCTTCCCAAAGAGCGTGATGAGATGTCGGCCTATTCGCTGCGCGTTTCCAGGAGCACGGTTCCCGAGTACATTTATGTAAACTATGACCTTGACCTGGTCAAAAGTGAATATGAGCGTGTCTTTGAGATGATCATGGAGATGCAGATTGCGCTGGATCGCTATAATCAGACAGAAACGTTCGAAGTAGATATTTAAAAACTGAAAAATTCCGAAGCGGAACAGTCGGATATCAACTGTAATGGTTAATGTTTATGTTCATAATTATGGATTGTTTGTTATCGGTTATACGTTATGTAAAATTGTTCATGGTTAACGGCCTTGCGTACAAATAATCTGTTCTGCTTGAAAACCTGCAGGAGACTGCGGCGGTGAGGAGGTTCGGTTACAGACACCGGTTTTACAGGAAATACTGATTCAAAAGAAAAGAGAGATTGAGATTATGAAATAAATTATGATTTCATTTAGGAGGAGAACCGGGAATATGTATGAACCGAAACCAATTGATACAAGTGATGTGATTTTATCGAAAGAAATAATATCTCTTACAGAGAAGATCGCAGAAAATGTACATGATATATGGGCTGCCGGAAAGATTACCGAGGGATGGACCTATGGGATAGAGAAAAATTCAACAATGAAAACTACACCGTGTCTTGTTCCCTATAGTGAACTGCCGGAAAGTGAGAAGGAGTATGACAGAAATACCGCCATGGAAACGATCAAATTGATTGTTAAACTGGGATATCAGATAAGGAAATGAGGGTACGGTAATAAAATGAATATGTCATTGTAAAAACATAAATACAGATCTTGTTGTTGGCAAGGTTAGAATTAATTTCATTATAATTAAATAGAAAGGGTGGTGTATATATATGAAAAGAAAATATAGTAAGGTGACAGCACTTATTTTAACTTTAGCAATGAGCATGTCTCTGCCGTCCCCGGTGCTGGCGACAGAGACGGAGAGTAAAAGTTCCACAGCCGCGGCGGAGACTGGGACTACGGAGGAAGCTGCGGTAACAATAGAGGCGATGTCAACTGCAACAGACAGCTCTGTTCTCGACAGCGGCAGCTGCGGGGATAATGTAAGCTGGGAGCTGAGCAGTGATTATATCCTGACGATTTCCGGTACCGGTAATATGAATTCAAATGCATATTGTGAAAACTACTGTGAGAAAATCACAGAAGTTGTGATTCAGGATGGAGTGACTTCTGTCGGCGACGGGGCATTTTTTAACTGCACTAACCTTAAGAATATTACGATTCCGGATAGTGTCACATCAATCGGGGAATGTGCATTTTTCGGATGCACAGGGCTTACGAAAGTTGTGATTCCAGACGGGGTGACTGCTATTGGCGGTAGTGCATTTAACGGATGTACAGGATTGACAGAGATGGAAATTCCGGACAAGGTCACGGAGATCGAGGATGCAACGTTTTATCAATGCACGGGGCTTACGAAAGTTACGATCCCGGAAGGAGTGACTTACATCGGGGCAAATGCGTTTTGTGGCTGCATAGGTCTGACAGAAGTCACGATCCCCGTCACGGTTACTTCTACAGGGAGAGGCGCATTTTATGGCTGTACGGCACTGGCAGACATTGAGATCCCGGTAAGCCTGATTTCCATCGAGGAGGAAACGTTTGGCGATACCGCATGGATCGAAAGCCAGGGAGATTTTGTGGTCGTGAACGGCATTCTGCTGGATTACCAGGGAACGGATGCTGTTATCACAGTTCCGGATACAGTCACTACAATAGGGGACTGCGCTTTCCAGGATTGTACGGGTATTACGAGCGTATCCATGGCGGACAGCGTAACCACGATAAATCACGGTGCTTTCCTAGCATGCACAGGTTTGACCAGCGTTGTGATTCCGGACAGTGTCACATCTGTCGGCAACAGCCTGTTTTATGGCTGTACCAGTTTGACAAGTGTTACTCTTTCGGACAATATTACGGAAATCGGAAGTTATACGTTTTATAATTGCAAAAGCTTAACAACGATTTCCATACCATTCAGCGTGGTTACCATTAAAAGCAATGCATTCAGTAAATGCTCCGCACTGGAAAACGTATATTATGCCGGAAGTGAATCAGATTGGGACAGCATCAGCATCGGGAGCGGAAACAGTTATCTGACTGAAGCAACGATAATCTGTCAGGGCGAAAAAGCATCGCAGACGGTGACGGCGACTGTGGCCAGCTCTTCCATCTACGCCGGGAAAACCACGACAATCACCGCGAAGACAAGCGGGGATGGAGCGATTACTTACAAATCCAGCGACACTTCCATTGCCACTGTTGACGAGAATGGGAAAGTGACGGGGAAAAAGCCCGGTACGGTTACTATTTCCATAACGGCAGCCGAGACCGACAACTATAAAGCCTCAGATGCAACGACGGTTTCTATTCAGGTTAAACTTGCCAGCCCCACGATCAGTTCTGTAGTACAGTCCGGCTCGAATGTAACCGTGAAATGGGGGAAAGTGACCGGAGCAAGCGGATATTATGTCTATCGCAGTACGAGCAGCGGCAGTGGCTATTCTAAGGTTGCTACTATAACCAGCGGCAGCACGCTCTCCTGGAAAGACACGGCGTCCAAATCCAATGGGAAGACATACTATTACAAGGTATATGCCTACAATGGCAGCACAAAAAGTGCGGCTTCCTCTTATAAGAGCATCAAATACATGAAAGGCACCATTTCATCCCTGACCAACAAATCTTCCGGGATTACGGTGAAGTGGTCGAAAGTCAGCGGCGCGAGCGGATATTATATTTACCGTAAAACGAGCGGTGCAAGCAGCTATACGAAAGTAAAAACGATCACCAGCGCGTCGACAGTAAGTTATACTGATACGGCAGTAAAGAGCAAGAACGGGACGACATATACCTATTATGTGCAGCCGTACAACAGCACTTCGAAAGGAGCGTATGCGGCAAAAAAGACAGTGCGGCTGACAGGCACATCACTTTCTTCCGTTAAAAACAGCGCAGCAAAGAAAATGACGGTGAAGTGGTCAAAAAAGTCGGGGGTCAGTGGATACCAGATCCAGTATTCCACCAGCAGCAGTTTCTCCAGCGGAAATAAAACAGTGACAGTATCCGGAGCTTCTTCTGCCAGCAAGGTAGTCAGCTCTCTTACAAAAGGGAAAAAGTACTATGTGAGGGTTCGTACTTATAAGACGATCTCCGGTACAAAATATTACTCCGCATGGAGCAGTGCGAAGAGCGTGAAAATCTCAAAGTAGCATCTGCCGGAAAACAGATTTCTCCCCCATCCTTGTAGGAGGGGGAGATTTTTCTGGAAGATACATATAAACTTCTTCCTTTTTTGAAAGGATAAGAGTATAATAATAGACGGACAGCAAGTGAAAGCAAAAGAAATGCCGAAAATATGAATAAATTATGAACAGCACAAAAAATGACCTCAATATAGAAGTTGTCAGAATAATCAGACAACTACTTGCGAAATCGAGGTCGTCAGCCCTTGATTTCTGCGGCTTCCCGGAGGGTACTGTAGAAATGAGAGAAGCCCGTTTAGGGCACTGATACTCAGCCAGGATCCGCTGAACTGATCGTTTGATAACGATAGCTTCGGCGGATTTTTCCTACAGCAGGGAAAGATAAAATAGACTTTCTTTTTTGGTGCATGCGGAGTATAATGATATCCGGACGCAAAACGATGAAGGTATAGACATTTGTGAAAACACACAGAGGTTAACTATGCAGACAGAGACTTTTTCGGCGGAGGAGACTTTCGCGCTGGGAGAAAAAATCGGAAAAGCCGCGCAGGCGGGAGACGTATACACCCTGGTAGGTGATCTCGGCGTGGGCAAGACGGTCTTCACACAGGGGGTCGCATGCGGGCTGGGTATCACGGAGGCGGTGAACAGCCCCACGTTTACTATATTGCAGATATATGAGGAGGGACGGCTCCCGTTCTATCATTTTGACGTCTATCGGATCGGTGATATCGAGGAGATGGACGAGATCGGCTACGAGGATTATTTTTACGGGGAGGGCGTGACCATGATTGAATGGTCGAACCTCATCGAGGAGATACTTCCGGAGCATCGGTGTGAGATACGGATTGAAAAAGACCTGGAAAAAGGGCTGGATTACCGCAGGATTACGGTAAGTGAGGAACGCCCGCGACACAAGGAGACAATAGATTCATGAAAATTCTGGCTTTGGAAAGCTCCGGCCTGGTGGCCGGAATCGCTGTCCTGGAGGATGAGAATCTCCTGGGAGAGTACACGATCAATTATAAAAAGACACACTCGCAGACTCTTCTGCCGATGCTGGATGAAGTGGCGAAAATGATCGAGCTGGACTTAAATAGCGTGGACGCTATAGCTGTGTCCGCGGGGCCCGGATCCTTTACGGGTTTGCGTATCGGTTCTGCCACGGCGAAAGGTCTGGGGCTTGCTCTGGACAAGCCGCTGATCCATGTGCCGACGGTGGATGCCCTGGCCTGCAACCTCTGGGGGTGCGCGGACTTGATTTGCCCGATCATGGATGCCAGGAGGAATCAGACCTATACCGGGGTGTACCGGTTTGCGGATGGACAGCTGGAGATTGTGAAAGAGCAGTGTGCGGTGGGAATTGATGAAATTGTGGAGGAAATCAACTGCCTTGGGCAACCGGTGGTATTCCTGGGAGACGGCGTAGCGGTTTTTTCTTCCTATATAAAAGAGAACTGCAGGGTGCCTTTTTCTTTTGCGCCGGCTCATATGAATAAGCAGCGCGCGGGATCTGTGGCTTATCTGGGATTACAGTATGCCCGGGAGGGGCGCATTGAGACTGCCGCGGAGCATAAGCCGGATTACCTGAGGCTGTCCCAGGCAGAGCGTGAGCGCAAGCAACGAGCCATGCAGATTCGCTCTGAAGCAGAATGACTGCCGGGTAGTTCGTTGCGAGATAATGTGAGGGCGACTGCCATGAATACATTTTATATCAGACCGATGTATTGCGAGGATGTCCCGGCCGTGGCTGCCCTGGAGCGGGCTGTTTTTTCTGAACCCTGGAGCGAGGAGGGATTTGTCTCGGCTCTGGCACAGGACGGCAGTGTTTTTCTGGTGGCCGTATCTGCGGGATCGAAGCAGGAAAGCATTGCATCGGAAAAGATGATTGGCTATTGCGGATTGTATGTTTCTGTCGACGAAGGTGATATCACAAATGTCGCTGTGGCCAGCCAACACCGCCGCGGAGGCGTTGGCACAGCTCTGATAGAAGAAGTAAAGGTTGTGGCCGGACAGCACGGGGTGAAACAGATTTTCCTGGAGGTGCGCGAATCCAACCGGGCGGCGCAGAGTCTGTACCTTGGAGCAGGATTTGAATTTTGCGGCAGGCGGAAAAACTTTTACCGGAAGCCGACAGAAGACGCGCTGCTTATGACTTGCAGACTGTCGATAGTGTAAAAGGGTGAGTACGGGGGTTTTCGGCGCGCGGAATAGAATTCAAAATTATACATAGGGAAAAGTACATGAAGAGAGAGAAAGAAATATACTGCAATTGCTGCGGGAAAAAGATACATACGCAGATTGACAGGAATAGGGAAGACTATGTTCATCTGGAAAAAGTCTGGGGATATTTTTCCTCAAAGGATGGGATGATGCAGACCGCGGACATCTGCGAAGTCTGCATGGATCAGTGGATGGAACATTTTCAGATTCCGCCGGAGAATTCGGAAAGGATGGAACTGTTTGAATGTTAGATGTATGTTTGCTGGGGACAGGCGGCATGATGCCCCTGCCCTATCGGAAATTGACGTCGCTGATGACCAGATTCAACGGCAGCAATCTCCTCATTGACTGCGGTGAGGGGACGCAGGTGGCGGTGAAGGAAAAAGGGTGGAGCTTTCATGATATCGATGTCATCTGTTTTACCCATTTTCATGCGGATCATATCAGCGGTCTGCCCGGGTTTTTGCTGACGATGGGCAACGCGGAGCGGACGGAGCCGCTGCTGGTAATCGGACCGAAAGGCCTGGAGCGGGTGGTAAATGCGCTGCGGACGATCGCGCCGGAACTGCCGTTTCCCATCCGTTTCCATGAGCTTTCCCACCGGGAGGAAGTGATCCGGGTTCACGGTTACAAAATTCATGCTTTCCGGGTCCAGCACAATGTGACCTGCTATGGATATACACTGGAGATTGAGCGGAAAGGAAAGTTTGATGTTTCCCGAGCCATGGAGGCTGATATTCCGCAGAAATACTGGAGCCGTCTGCAGAACGGGGAGACGATAGAAGACGGGGCGCGGACGCTGACGCCGGATATGGTGCTGGGACCGGCCAGGCGCGGAATTAAAGTTACTTACTGTACGGATACCAGGCCGACGCAGTTGATCGCGGAGTGTGCGCACGGGGCGGATCTTTTTATCTGCGAGGGAATGTATGCAGAGAAGGAAAAAGATGCGAAAGCCAGACAGTATAAGCATATGACTTTTTATGAAGCGGCGAAGCTGGCGGCTGCGGCGGAGGTCTCTGAACTGTGGCTGACTCATTACAGCCCTTCTCTGGTGCATGCGGAGAATTACATGAAAGGTGTAAAAAAGATTTTTCCCCGGGCTTTTCCGGGGACAGACGGAAAATCAGTGGAGCTGGATTTTCAGTAGCGTGATGGAGATTAATATATTATGGAAGAAAAAGAAATAAAGATTCTCGCAATTGAGACGTCCTGCGATGAGACTGCGGCGTCAGTTGTGAAAAACGGGCGTGAGGTTTTATCCAACGTGATTTCTTCTCAGATTGCGCTGCACACGCTGTACGGCGGAGTCGTTCCGGAAATCGCGTCCCGGAAGCATATTGAAAAAATCAATCCGGTGATTGAGGAGGCGCTGAAACAGGCAAATGTGACGCTGGATGATATCACAGCGATCGCGGTTACCTACGGCCCGGGACTGGTGGGGGCTTTGCTGGTGGGTGTTGCGGAAGCCAAGGCAATCGCTTATGCACGGAAGCTTCCGCTGATCGGTGTGCATCACATTGAGGGGCATATCAGTGCAAACTATATTGAAAATAAAGAGCTGGAACCTCCGTTTATGTGCCTCGTGGTATCCGGCGGACATACACATCTGGTGAATGTGGCTGATTATGGCCGGTATGAAATACTTGGAAAAACGCGTGACGATGCGGCGGGCGAAGCTTTTGATAAGGTGGCGCGGGCGATCGGCCTGGGTTACCCCGGCGGTCCGAAAATTGAAAAGGCTGCGCGGGAGGGAAACGCGGACGCTGTTTTTTTCCCGCGGGCAAAAGTGGGGGATAGTCCCTATGATTTCAGTTTCAGCGGAGTAAAGTCGGCTGTGTTAAACTATATCAACAGTTGTAAAATGAAAGATATTCCGATCGTCCAGGCGGATATTGCCGCATCTTTTCAGAAAGCGGTGGTGGAAGTGCTGATTTCCCATGCAATCAGCGCGGCGAAAGAGACAGGCGCAAAAAAGCTTGCCATAGCCGGAGGCGTTTCTTCTAACGGTGTTCTGCGGGAGGGAATGCGCGAGGCCTGCAGGAAAAACGGGATTGAATTTTATCATCCCAGTCCGATTCTCTGCACGGACAATGCAGCGATGATCGGTGCGGCGGGATATTATGAATATCTGGCCGGGACAAGACACGGATGGGATCTGAATGCGATCCCGAATCTGAAGCTTGGCGAGCGGTGACCACGGATTGCAGCGGAGGTAGTGAGAGGGTATGACAGAAAAAAAGCATGTGGCGCTTGTGTTGGCGGCGGGAAAGGGAAGTCGGATGAACAGTGAAACGCCAAAGCAGTTTCTGGAACTGGAGGGGCGACCGCTTATTTGTTACGCATTACAGACCTTTCAGAAAAGCTTTGTAGATGAAATTATTCTGGTTACCGGCCCGGGACAAGAGACATATTGCAGAACGGAAATCGCGGAAAAGTATGGATTTTCTAAGGTAAAAAGGATTGTGGCCGGCGGGAAGGAGCGCTATGATTCTGTTTACCGCGGGCTCTGCGCGGCACAGGATTGTGACTATGTTTATATACATGACGGAGCGCGCCCTTTTCTGGATGCCGGGATATTAGACCGGGCGAGACGCTGCGTGGAGGAATGCGGTGCGTGTGCGGCCGGTATGCCTGTAAAAGATACGATTAAAGTGACTGACGAGAATGATTTTGTCCGGTTTACACCCGACCGTTCCCGCGTGTGGCAGATTCAGACGCCGCAGGCATTTTCTTTTCCTGTGATCCGGCAGGCGTATGAGCGCTTGTTTGAGGAGGGGAATTTCTGCGGAATCACGGATGATGCCATGGTGGCGGAACGCTGTTCTTCTGTGAAGGTGCGCCTGTTTGAGGGGTCCTACCGCAATATAAAAGTGACGACGCCGGAGGATCTGCTCCTGGCAAAAATCCTGCTCAAAAAATAAATTTTGTTGTTGACATTGAGGCGAAGCGATAGTATAATAAGTTTCGCACTGATTTGAAACGCAACAGTTTTGGAGAGTTACCGAAGTGGTCATAACGGGGCGGTCTTGAAAACCGTTTGTCTG
>JAJQCB010000199.1 GCA_021203005.1 Clostridiales bacterium
AATCATATGACTAACATCTTTATTTATACAAACGGAGTGCTCTGAATGGGCGCTCCGTTTGCATGAATAGGGTAAAGTATGGGATTAACCTAGGAAGGAATGATGAAGAAATATCGGGAGAGGATTGGGAAAAATTGCTTCAGAGTGAGCTGGTACAGGCTTTGATTCAAGAGATGAGAACAATCACTGGGGAATAATGAAATTCAGAACGGGAGCTAGTGCAAGATGCTTTTATTTTCATCAAATCATAGCGTTTTCAAATGATAATTTCCCTCTTGAAAAACACGGCTGACTGTGTTAAGGTATTTATGTAATTGCAGCGAGACTTCAGAGAGCAAAGTGATTATATCTGGTTCACTTTGCTCTTTTTCTATATATACTCGCTTTGACCAGGAGAAGGGAGAAGAACAGATGGCTGATATTGCCGGGATTGCGGAAACCATAGAATTTAATCCGGTCATCATGGCGGTGAAGGACTGGGACGGCGTGGAGCGCTGCTGCCGGATGGAGGCGAAGGTTGTCTTTATCCTGTTTGGGAATATCTGCAATATTTCCGATATTGTAAAAAAGGTGCGGGAGGCCGGGAAAGTGGCGATCGTGCATATTGATCTGATCGCCGGCCTGGGCAACAAGGAAGTCGCGGTTGACTTTTTAAAGCAGATTACTGACCTGGACGGGATTATTTCGACGCGTCCGGCGCTGATCCGTCGGGGGCGGGAGCTGGGGTTGTTTACCATCCTGCGCTTTTTTATGCTGGATTCCCTTGCGATGCAGAATCTGAAAAAGCAGGAGGATACGGTGAACCCGGACATGATTGAGATCCTGCCCGGCGTGATGCCGAAGATCACCAGGAGACTGGCGGATGCTCTGCGGATTCCGATTATCTGCGGAGGCCTGATCTCGGACAAAGAGGATGTGATGAACGCGCTCCAGGCAGGGGCTGTGGCAATCTCATCCACGAATACAGATGTGTGGGAATTGTAACACTAACAGTAGTAAAATGTGTGCATAATATAAAAATGCTCACATCTCACAATAGAAAACTTATAGGAGGAGAGAGAATGTATGATGTTGTAATCATCGGCGCCGGAGTGTCGGGATGTGCCGTGGCGCGGGAGTTGTCGCGCTACAAGCTGGACATTTGTGTGCTGGAAAAAGAGACCGATGTATGCGAAGGGACGAGCAAAGCCAACAGCGGCATTGTCCACGGCGGTTTTGACGCGCCCATCGGCAGCCTGAAGGCGAAGCTGAACGTCCAGGGCAATCGGATGATGGGGGAGATGGCGGAGAAGCTGGATTTCCCTTTTAAGAGAAACGGTTCTATGGTGGTGTGCCAGAGTGAGGAAGAAGTGCCGAGACTGCAGGAGCTGTTAGAGCGCGGTCATATCAACGGCGTGGACGGGCTGGAGATTCTGTCCCGTGAAGAGGCGTTAAAACTGGAGCCGAATCTGGCGGATTCCGTCTATGCTGTGCTGCGGATCCCGTCCGGCGGCATCGTCTGTCCGTTTGGCATGAACATTGCTTACGCGGAGAACGCGGCGGTGAACGGCGTGGAGTTTAAGCTGAACACGGAAGTCCTGGATATCAAAAAGGAGGAGCAGGGGTATCTGCTTCACACCAGCCAGGGGGATGTATCCGCGAAAGTCGTGGTCAATGCCGCGGGTGTCTATGCGGTTGTCTTCCACAATATGGTCAGTGAGGATAAAATCAGCATCGTAGCGAGAAAAGGCGAGTATTGCCTTTTCGATAAGAGTGTCGGAGACCTGGTTTCCCACACGATTTTCCAGCTTCCGAGTAAGATGGGAAAAGGCGTTCTGGTTACACCGACGGTGCACGGCAACCTGCTGATGGGACCGACAGCCGTGGATATCGAGGATAAAGACGGCGTGAATACCACAGCGGACGGGCTGGCGACGCTGCAGAAAATGGCGGAGCTGTCTGTCAACACGATTCCGCGCAGGCAGGTGATCACCTCCTTCGCCGGACTGCGCGCCCATGACGACCGGGGCGATTTTATCATCGGTGAAGCGGCGGATGCAAAGGGATTCATCGATGTGACCGGCATTGAGTCGCCGGGACTTTCCAGCGCGCCGGCAGTCGGCCTTTATGTACGCGATATCGTGGCGGGGATTCTGGAACTGACGGAGAAAGAAGATTTTATCGAGACCAGAAAAGGCATTGTGGATTTTGATTCCCTCTCGAAAGAAGAGCAGAAAAAGCTGATCGCAGAGAATCCGGCTTACGGCAAGATTGTATGCCGGTGTGAGACGGTGACGGAGGGCGAGGTGCTGGATGCGATTCACCGTCCGCTGGGGGCGACGACGCTGGACGGCGTGAAGCGTCGTACCAGAGCCGGCATGGGCAGATGCCAGGCGGGCTTCTGCACGCCGAGGACGATGGAGATTCTGGCCCGGGAGTGCGGTACGGAGTTTGCGGACATCCGCAAAAACGGTATGGATTCCGGCCTGATTGTCGGGACGAACAAAGATAAGCTGTAAGGAGGAGAGGGACTTATGAGACAATGTGATCTGATGATTGTTGGCGGCGGCCCTGCGGGACTTGCAGCGGCGGCGGCAGCCAGAGAGAATGGGATAGAGGATATTTTAATTATAGAGCGTGACAATGGGCTCGGCGGTATCTTAAACCAGTGCATTCACAATGGCTTTGGCCTGCACACGTTTAAGGAAGAGCTGACCGGACCGGAGTATGCGCAGCGCTATATCGATAAGGTTCTGGAGCTGGGGATTCCCTATGAGACGGAGACCATGGTGCTGGATATCTCCGCGGATAAGGTGGTTACTCTGTTAAATAAGGATGAGGGACTGACCGAGGTGCAGGCAAAATCCATAATTCTGGCGATGGGATGCCGGGAGCGTCCGCGCGGAGCCTTAAACATTCCCGGATACCGTCCGGCAGGCATTTATTCTGCGGGCACGGCGCAGCGTCTGGTAAATATTGAGGGCTTTATGCCGGGGCGCGAGGTTGTCATCCTGGGTTCCGGTGATATCGGTCTGATTATGGCGCGGCGTATGACGCTGGAGGGCGCGAAAGTCAAAGTTGTGGCGGAACTGATGCCTTACTCCGGCGGTTTAAAGAGAAATATCGTTCAGTGCTTAAATGACTTTGATATTCCGCTGAAGCTGAGCCATACCGTGGTGGACATCAAGGGCAAAGAGAGAGTCGAAGGCATCACGCTGGCGGAGGTGGATAACACGGGCCGCCCGATTCCCGGTACGGAGGAAGAGTACACCTGCGATACTCTGCTGCTCTCCTGCGGTCTGATCCCGGAGAACGAGCTCTCCAGAGGGATGGGTGTGGAGTTAAATCCCATCACAAACGGGCCTGCTGTGGATGAGAGTCTGGAGACGAACATCCCGGGCGTGTTTGCCTGCGGAAATGTGCTCCATGTACATGACCTGGTTGATTTTGTGTCCGAGGAAGCTGCGATGGCAGGGCGGCACGCGGCGGACTACATTCTCCGCGGCGAGGAGGAAAAGGAGGGAGCTATCCCGGTCATGCCGCAGGGCGACGTCCGTTATACCGTGCCCTGTTCCGTTCATGTGGATCATATGCAGGATAAGATGACCGTCCGTTTCCGCGTGGGACGGATTGTGAAAAATTGTTATGTCAGCGTGTACCTGGACGGTGAGCGCATCGTGCACAAAAAGCGTCCGGTGGTAGCGCCCGGCGAGATGGAGGAAGTTGTATTAAAGCGCGAAGTCCTGGAAAAACAGCTTCCGTTTGAAAAAATCATCGTGAAGACGGAGGAGGAATAGAGATGGAAAAGCGGGAATTAATCTGTATTGGCTGCCCGATGGGGTGCAATCTGTCTGCTGAGATGGAGGACGGCAAGGTCGTTTCCGTTACCGGCAACACCTGTAAGCGGGGCGACGACTATGCGAGAAAAGAGCTCACCAATCCCACTCGTATCGTCACTTCCACCGTTATGGTAGAGGGCGGCGGCATGGTGTCTGTCAAGACAGCGTCGGATATTCCGAAAGGGAAAATCCATGACTGTGTCAGACAGCTGAAAGGAATTACTGTGGAGGCGCCGGTTCACATCGGTCAGGTGATTGTTAAGGATATCGCGGACACAGGGGTGTCGATTATTGCAACGAAAGAGATTGCTGCCGTTTGATGACACCGGGTTCGAAGGCTGGGAAGGGATTGCGGTCATCTGTTTTTGGTTTTTTTGCTGACATGATAGGATACGTTGGCACTTAAGAACGAAATTCTGAATAAAATGACAAAATCCTGTTCCGGTTTATCCGGGTCAGGGATTAGTCAGCTTTAGATTTTGTATTTGTTAATGACGGAGGAGATGGTGTTTTTCATCTGAGTACATAGAGGGAGAGAGCAATTGCCCTGCTATTCTGGATACTCAGAGGAAATCGGTATCTCTCATAGAGAGGAGGCGGACATGAAAAAATACATCATGTCTTTAGATCAAGGGACGACCAGCTGCAGGACGATTCTCTTTGATCATCAGGGGAATATCTGCAGCGTGGCACAGAAGGAGTTTACACAGATTTACCCCCAGCCCGGCTGGGTGGAGCACGATCCGATGGAAATCTGGTCGTCGCAGCTGGCGGTTTCCATGGAGGCAATCGCGAAGCTTGGAATCTCCGCGGTGGACGTGGCGGCGATTGGTATCACGAACCAGAGGGAAACGACGCTGGTCTGGAACCGGCATACGGGGAAACCGGTGTACAACGCCATCGTCTGGCAGTGCCGGCGGACGGCGGACCGAATTAAAAAACTGCAGGCGGACGGACTGGGAGAGTATGTTCACCAGACGACCGGGCTGATACCGGACGCGTATTTTTCCGCGTCCAAGGTGGCCTGGATTCTTGACAATGTAGAGGGTGCAAGGGAGGCGGCCGAGGAGGGAGATCTGGTCTTCGGGACGATCGACACCTGGCTGATCTGGCAGCTGACCCGGGGCACCGTTCATGTGACGGATTACACCAACGCGGCCCGGACGATGATGTTTGACATTCACAATCTCTGCTGGGATGAGAAGATTCTGGAGTATTTCCGCATCCCGAAGTCTATGCTGCCGAAAGTGCGGCCGTCCAGCCATGTCTACGGTTACACGGAGACAAATGTCCTGGGCGCCAGCATTCCCATTTCCGGCGCGGCCGGGGATCAGCAGGCGGCGCTGTTCGGCCAGTGCTGTTTTGAACCCGGAGAGGTCAAGAATACATACGGCACCGGCGGTTTTATTCTAATGAACATCGGTGAAGAAGCGGATCTGTCGGCCAACGGGCTGATCACAACGATTGCTGCTTCCACGGATAAAAAAGTACAGTACGCGGTGGAAGGAAGCATCTTTGTGGCAGGCGCCGGCATCCAGTGGCTCCGCGATGAGATGCAGATGGTGAAAAACGCGGCGGAGACGGAGGAATATGCCCGCTCTGTGCCGGATACCAACGGCATGTATGTGGTTCCGGCTTTTACCGGAATCGGCGCACCCTACTGGGATCAGTATGCGAGAGGTACCGTGGTCGGCCTCACCCGCGGCTGCAATAAGGCGCATTTTATCCGCGCTACTTTGGAGGCTATGGCATATCAGTCCAAGGAAATCATTGAGATTATGGAGAAAGAGTCCGGCGTGAAGATTCAGAATCTCCGCGTGGACGGAGGCGCTTCGAACAATAATTTCCTCATGCAGTTCCAGGCGGATATGCTCGGCGTGGAGGTGCTCCGGCCGGAATGCGTGGAGACCACGGCCTTGGGAGCAGCCTACCTGGCGGGTATCGCCGTGGGATACTGGGAAAGCCTGGAGGAAATACGCGAAAACTGGAGCCTGGCGGACACTTTCGTGCCTGATATGGATGAGGCGACGAGGGAGCGCCTGATCAAAGGCTGGCGCAAGGCAGTGACGCGGTCGCTGGATTGGGCGGAGGATTAAAAGTTCACAGAGCTGCAATGCAGCACATTGGGATGGAGTAAAATATTTCCAGATTAGAGAGGCACATGGTGAATGGATCATGTGTCTCTCTTTTTATGGGAGGACACAGAAAAAACACAATATTTTCACCTCGAGAAAATAAACTGTTAATAATCTGAAATAGTTATTAATGAATAATCTGGCCGACATGCCGTCAGATTACGATATTGATAATCGATGGAAGTATTATGTGAGACCTGTAATGCACAATAGATTTATGCACTATTACGAGATCTGTAATGCACAATGGATCTATGCATTATTACGAAACTTTTAATGCACAAGGAGAGCGGAACATGGGTAATAAAAATGACATCCCTGCAAGTGATGAAAATCTTGTGGAAATGCACAGGAAAGCGAGAAAAAAGAAGAGAAACAAGCTGATCATCACGCTGGTGATCGTAATTGCTGTGGTTCTCATCGCGGTGATCGCGGCAATCATTGTATTGAGAAACAAGGTGGCGGACAGTGTGAGTTCCTCGGAGGATGAGGTTCAGTCTGCGGAGGTGACCACAGGCAGCATCAGCACTACGGTGTCCGGGTCGGGCACGCTCTCCGACGAGGATGTGGAGAGCATTGATGTGCCGTCATCCCTGGAGATTGTGGATTTTTATGTGGAGGAGGGAGATACGGTCAGCGAGGGCGATCTGATCGCCACGGTGACAAATGCTTCTCTGCTCACAGCGATGTCCGACGCGCAGGAGACGCTGGATGCTCTGGATGAGGAACTGGAGGACGCGGCCGGAGATGAGGTCAGCAGCACGATATCTGCCAGTGTATCCGGCCGGGTGAAGTACATAGCTGTATCCTCAGGGGACGACGTTGCCACCGTGATGTATGACAGCGGTGCTCTGATGCTGCTTTCCCTGGACGGGTATATGGCAGTGGATGTGGAGACTGACAGTCTTACTGTCAATGATTCGGTCACTGTGACCGACAGCGACGGCACGGAGTACAGCGGGACAGTGGAATCCGTCTCAGACGGTACAGCCACAGTCCTGATCACAGATAACGGTCCGGAGTACAGCGATACGGTTACCGTAAGCACTTCCGGCGGAGAAGAAGTGGGCAGCGGGGAGTTGTATATCCACAGCCAGATGGCAATTACCGGCTATGCTGGAACTGTGTCCACTGTCAATGTCTCAGAGAACGCCAGCGTTTCCTCCGGGACGACACTGATCACGCTGACCGATACGGAGACATCGGCGAATTACGATACGATTTTAAAGGAACGGGAAGATGCGGAGGATGAGCTGAATACGCTGATCCGCATTTATAAGGAAGGCGGTATCTGCGCCACCGCATCCGGCACGATCTCAAGCCTGAGCGAAACTTCTTCCGGCTCATCAGGTACGACATCTTCGTCGGGAACCTCCGCTTCTCAGACGACCGCCACTACGGATACCAGCAGTACGACGGACAGCTCTGCCAGCACGGGCAGTTCCACGGATTCCTCTTCCGGGTCGGCTTCCTCTTCGGGAAGTACCACTGTGGCGGAGATTTCCCTGGATGAAAATATGATTATTGAGATCAGCGTGGATGAGTCGGATATCCTGTCTGCCTCCGAGGGACAGGAGGCAGCTGTGACCATTGATTCTATCGGTGAAGATTCCTATTCCGGAACCGTGACTGCGATCAGCACCTCCGCCACCAGCAGCTCCGGCGTGACGACCTATTCCGCGGAGGTTACCATTGAAAAGACAGAGGATATGCTTTCCGGCATGTCCGCCTCCGTGACCATCACCATTGAGGGCGTGGATGATGCGCTGCTGATTCCTGTGGATGCGCTGCATCAGACCAGTTCCACCGCTTATGTCTATACAGAATATGATGAGAGCACCGGCGAATTTAGCGGTATGGTCGAGGTGGCTACCGGTCTGTCGAACAGCTCTTATGTGGAAATCACAGACGGACTTTCCGAGGGCGATACCGTGTATTATACGGAATCCTCCGATGACAACTCGGATTTCAGCATGGATTTCGGGACAATGGATATGGACAGCATGGATTCGCAGGGCGGTATGTCCGGCGGTGATATGGGCGGCGGCAGCGCAGGCGGCGATATGGGCGGCATGCGCGGAGAAAACTGATGATATCGTATCAGTAAAAAGGAAGGAATTATCATGATCGATCTCAATAATATATCCAAAATGTACCTGGTCGGCGATGAGGAAGTCCGTGCCTTAGATCACGCCAGCATGCACATCGACCAGGGCGAGTTTGTTTCCATCATCGGCCCCTCCGGCAGCGGAAAGTCCACGCTGATGAACATCATCGGCTGTCTGGATACGGCGGACGCCGGGACCTATCTGCTGGACAAAATCCCGATCGGGGATTATACGGAAAATGAGCTGGCGCATATCCGCAATGAAAAAATCGGCTTTGTGTTTCAGAGCTTTAACCTGATTCCCAAACTGACGGCGGAAGAAAATGTGGAGCTTCCCCTGATTTATCAGGGAGTAAAGCGCAATGAACGAATGGAACGCGTAAAAGACGCCATGGCCCGTGTGAAGCTGGAAAAACGGGCGAAGCACCTGCCTACGGAGCTTTCCGGAGGACAGCAGCAGCGTGTGGCGATTGCCCGGGCCATTGTGACAAGACCTTCGCTGATTCTCGCGGATGAACCCACGGGAAACCTGGACTCCAAAACCAGTGAGGAAATTATGGCGATTTTTCATGAACTGCACCGGCAGGGAAATACGATCGTTCTGATTACGCACGACGACGACGTGGCAAAGCAGGCGTCCAGGAGCATTCACATTCTGGACGGAAGAGTATCGGAGGTGAAGTTGTAATGCAATCTCTGAAAATGGCATTGAAGTCTCTGGCAGGAAATAAGCTGCGGGCGCTGCTGACGATGCTGGGAATTATCATCGGCGTCATGGCGCTGGTGGTCCTGGTCAGCCTGGTCAACGGGGCGACCAGCTCTGTCACGGATGCGGTATCCGACCTGGGCAGCGATCTGCTGACGGTGACTGTCTCTGACGACAAGGGAAATCCGGTGAAGCTTTCCACTCTGACTGAGTGGTCCGCGGAAGAGGAAATCGGCGGGATTGCCCCCAGCGCCTCTGCTTCGGCAACGGTAAAATACAGCTCTGACAGCGATGAAATCACCGTATACGGCACGACGCCGTCCTACTATGATGTGGAAGAACTGAATCTTGTGCTCGGGCGCTTTTTAAAGACGACCGATGTGGACAACAACAACTATATCTGTGTGATCAACGAGACGACAGCCACGGATCTGATCGGATATCTGGACTGCGTGGGTGAGGAGATATCTCTGGATGGCATGAAATTTACCATCGTGGGCGTGCTGGAGGATAATGACAGTTCTCTGACATCAGTTTTCAGCTCCGGGTCCATGGTGGCTTATATCCCTTATACGACATTGCTCCGGTTGTCTTCGTCCGTGAGTACGGATATTACAGAATTTTATGTCAGTGCGGCGGAGGGCAGCGATACAACGACAGCTGAGACAGCGATCACGGAACTTCTGATGGAGCGGTTCGAGGAAGATGAGGATGCTTTTGAGGTATCTACCCAGAGTGTACTGGAGGATACGGTCAGCAGTATTACTTCTATCCTGACCGGCCTGTTGGGCGGCATCGCGGCGATCTCCCTTCTGGTGGGCGGCATCGGTATTATGAATATTATGCTGGTGACTGTCACGGAGCGCACCCGCGAGATTGGTATCCGCAAGGCGATCGGAGCTACCCGCGGTGTGATTCTGCGGCAGTTTTTGATGGAAGCAGTGGTGCTTTGTATGATCGGCTGCGCAATCGGCATTTTCCTGTCCTGGATCATCCTGCAGCTGGCATCCGTGGTAGCGTCAAGTCTGAGCCTGAGTTTTACGATGAACGGACCGGTAGTCCTGATTTCGATTCTGTTCTGTTTTGCCATCGGGGTGGTCTTTGGCCTGTACCCGGCTAATAAGGCGGCAAAAATGAAACCGATTGACGCGCTCCACTACGGCGGCTGATGAGGAAGGAGGACGAAATGAAGCAAAAGTTGCAGAAAATTTTTCACAAGATTAAAAAAAATCCTTTTTTACATAAGAAGCCGCTGTATCTTGTATTGGCTATTGTGCTGTCTGTTCTGCTTCTGGCGGATGTGGCGCTGGCAGTGTTGCTTCCCGATATGGGGAGTATGGGAAATGTCCGCGGCGGGCAGACAATGCAGGACATGGAGTGGCCGGATTCTTCCGGCGACACGGATACTGCGGAGGATACCGGGGATGCGGACAGCGGGAGCAGTGCCGATGCGGATAGCGACAGCGCAGATGGTTCGAGCAGCGATAACGCGGATGAAAGCGATGCAGACAGCGAGAACAGTGATGCTGCAGACAGTGAAAACGAGGGCAGTGCGAATGCTGATACCGACGGTGCCGATACAGATAGCGACAGTATGTCAGACATGCGGGGAGGCACGCCGGGACAGGGCGAGTCTTCGGATGAGAGCAGCGGGATGCCGGATATGTCCGCCGGGAGTGATGGCGAGATGCCGGATATGTCCTCTATGGGAGACGGCGAGATGCCGGATATGTCCTCCATGGGAGACGGTGAGATGCCGGATATGTCTTCCACGGGAGACAGCAGCGATGATCTGAGTGCGGACGGGGAGACGGACTTTGCCGGCGGCTCCTTTGACATGAGTGATGCAGCAGGCACACAGCAGAGCGGAATGTCCGTGATAAGCGTGTTGCAGGCGATTCGCTCGCATTGGCTGCTCATCCTGATTATTCTGGCAATTCTGGACGCGGGCAGTATCTTTATGCTGATCCGTATCTCACGCCGCCTGAAAAGGGAAGAGGAAGCGAAGAGACTGGCTTTGCTGGAGCAGAACGCAGACGGGGAGGTTCACCTGGCGCGGCCGAAAAAGAAAGAGAGCAAACATTCTCATTATCTGTGGATCATTGCGGTGGTCGTGATTGTCCTGCTCGTGCTGATTGTAAAAGCGCTGACCGGGCAGACAACGTCTTCCGGGACAGAGACGGAAGAGACAACCTATTCGGAAACCGCAGAGTTGGGAACGATCAGCACGGTTTTGCCCGGCACTGGAACACTGGAAGAAGAGGATGCGGAGGTACTTTCTCTTCCTGATGAGGTTGAAATCACAAAATGGTATGTATCTGACGGGGATACTGTGGAGGAAGGAGATACCCTGGCTGCGGTAGATTCCGTGTCCGTCATGACGGCGATCGCTTCCGTTCAGGAGACGCTGACGTCTCTGGATGAAGCGCTGGAGGACTGTGAGGAGGATGCGGTGTCCGGTACGATCACCGCGGCGGCGGACGGGCGCGTGATTAAAATCTACGCCTCCGCCGATACCGCTGTGGTGGATACCATGTACGAAAGTGATGCCCTGATGCTTCTCTCTCTGGACGGGTATATGGCGGTTTCTTTTGAGACAGATGCAGATATTTCCGCCGGAGATTCTGTGGATGTGACTCTCTCGGATGGCACGGTGGTCAGCGGGAAAGTAGAGAGTGTGGCGAGCACAACGGCGGTCGTCATTCTCTCAGACGATGGACCGGAGCTGGGAGATGCCGTAACGGTGGCGGACGAGGACGGCACTGTGATCGGTGAGGGGACACTGTATATTCACAGTGAACTGAAAGTGACCGGATTTACCGGCACGGTTTCCTCCATCTCTGTGTCTGAGGGGGATGAGGTGGACAGCGGCGATACGCTGATTTCACTTACCGACACAGATTATACAGGGCAGTATGAATTGCTGCTGGAGCAGCGCGCTGAACTGGAAGAGCAGATGGAGACGCTGTTTAAACTGTATGAGGACGGATATATCTACGCATCCTGCTCGGGGGTAATTTCCGGTCTGAATGATGCAACGGGTGATACCTCCTCTGCGGATGACAGTTCTGCCTCGGATGAGGATGCATCAGAGGAAAGCACATCGGATGAGGACGCAGACACGTTGGACGAAGACGCTTCGGACAGCAGCAGTACAGCAGATGCGACCTCGTATACCGAAAGCAGCACATCGGACAGTGATACAGCGAGTGCGGCTTCCTCAGACAGCTCTTCGGCAGCAGTGACCTCGGAAATGGCGGCATCAGTGAGTTCCGGTTATGGTGTACAGACGTTGTCAGCTTCCGGGAATACGAGTGTTTATCTGACGATTACATCCGGTCAGAGTGCACAGGCGACAACGCTGTCGTCCGTATCGGACAGCAGCAGCGGCTCAGGTGACACAGGGACAGATGACGATACATCTTCTTCCGATACTTCAACCGACGGCACGTCAACCGACAATACTTCGACGGATGGCACAACAACGGAAGATTCTTCAGAGGAAGAATCGGATGAGGACGAGACGGATACTTCCTCTGTTACAACCTATATCGGCGTGATTACCTCTGTATCGGATAGCAGTGTAACGCTGTCTCTTCTGACAGAAAGCGGCAGCAAGACACTGTCGCTGGATTCTTCGACGAGTGTTACCATTTATAATGGCTCTACATCGCAGGGGACGGTCAGTGATATTGCCGCTGGAGATGTGCTGATCGTATCATACAGCGGAGATACTCTGTCATGGATCTTATGTATTTCTTCCGATGATGCTTCTTCTGATTCTGATGAAAGCAGTGAGGAGGAAAGCGGCACAGAGGGGCAGAGTGAGGAAGAAATGAGCCAGGCAGATATTTCTGACAGCCAGGAGGGAGCTTCTCAGGGAAGCGTCGATGAAAGCGGTCAGCAGTCCGGACAGAGCGGAAGTGAACAGTCCCAGGGCGACGCCGCCGGAACTGTTTCGGGCGAGGCGTCAGATATGTCTTCGGCGGGTGATATGAGTTCTGCGTCCGCGGCGGAAGCAACCGGAACAACGGAAGCCGAGGAAGCCGCTGAGGAGGCGCTGGAGGAAGAAGTGAGCAGCACTTATGGCGTCAGCGAAACGACGCTGCTTTCCATCACGCCCCAGAATTCGATGACAGTAGAAATCACCGTGGATGAGATGGATATTCTTGAAGTAGAGATCGGACAGGAGGCAGCTATCACGCTGGATGCGTTCCCGGGGCAGTCGTTTACCGGCACGGTGACGTCCATCGATGAGAGCGGCACGAACTCCGGCGGCAGCAGCAAATATACGGCTGTGATTACCATGGACCGCGAGGAGGGAATGCTGGCCGGCATGAATGCGTCAGCCGTCATCACCTTAAGCACCGCGGAGGATGTCCTCCTGGTATCGGAAGACGCACTGGTGGAAGAAAATAATACAACCTATGTCTATACCACCTATGACGAGGAGACCGACACGCTGGGAGGGCTGGTCGAAGTGACGACGGGGCTTTCCGACGGTGAGAACGTGGAGATCACCTCCGGACTGGAGGAGGGGGACACCTACTGCTACAGTATTCTGGATGTGGTAAATTACAGTTCGTCCTATGCTTCGACCGGGAGCGGAAGCTTCTCCCTGGAGTCCGTTTTCGGAGGCGGCGGAAGATAGAATAGGGAAATATGGAAAGAGCAGTCAGGGCTCTCGCGTACAGGGAGTCCCGGCTGCTCTTTTTTTCATATCTCCGCAGGAGCAGTCTTCTTATTTTACTCGTTGCGGTTGATACAGATCGTCAAGCGTAAGCAGAACGACAGCATTATTATTTACAGACTGAACCCATTTCGTATAACCGCCCAACGAGAAAAACAGATATTTTATAATGTGATATTTTGCGCTGATGGAGGCTGAGCGGCGGAGTAAAAGATCATACACGCTTTTATCTGTTTTATCGTTTTTAAATTTGCATTCTCCAAGGACAACCGTTTTATCAATATCAGAAATTCCGACAACATCAATATCAGCGGATTGCTGATGTTTGCCGGATGAGGATTCCATTGTTTCAGTTCCCCACCATGTTCCGACATTCGTAATAAAATTACCGAAAGCGCCCTGAATTCCCTGTTCGAGCGTATAGTACCTGCACATATCTTCGAAAACGCTGCTCATATAAGCATGCAGATTTGGCCGGACAATCTTATCATAATAAAGATCGCCCTGTCCCATCTCAATGACACTTGTAGCATTGGGAATAAACGCATACCAGAACTTAAACATATGGTCTTTTAAAACATATTGGACTTTCTTTCTGTTTTTTTCTTCCGTGATACATTTTTTCTTCTGTACCAGATCGATGCGAATCAGTTTATCAAGTGAATAGAGAACGGTTGGCAGGCTTTCACCAATTTTCTGCGCAATGTTGTTCACAGTATTCACGCCGGATGCGACCTGTTCCATTACATTGTTGACCAGTGTAACATCCGTAAATTCCTGCGCAATTAAATTGCGCGCCTCGTCATACAGGTATCCGTCTGTATGAAAATATAGATTTTTAATATTCTCATCAAGACTTTTTTCTGGATTTATCATGGAAAGATATTTTGCAACACCTCCGGTGATCCCATAGCAGATCGCCTTCTCTTCGAGTGAGTAATCCGGTACGAAGAGTGCTGACTCTTTATAGTTAAATGCTTCCAGCTTAATTTGAGAATCACGCCTCCCGAATAGTGGACTTTTTTCACTTAATACCTTGTTTTCCATAAAACTCAGAGCGGAACCGCAGAGGATTATCATCAGGTTTTTGTCCACCCACTCGGTATCGATATATTTCTGAATGACAGACAGGAGCGACTCGTCTTTTTCCGCCCAGTATGGCAATTCATCAATCACCAGAATCAGTTTTTCCGAGCCGGATTTGCGGCTGATAAAGTCAAACGTTGATTCGAGAGATGGAAAGGATACATCCGCAAGAGCCGGATCCAGAACAGCTGTCACACGTTTGGAGAATAATTCCATATTGCGTTCTTTTCCGACTTTAGTGGCCGTATAGAATATTGCTTTTTTCCCTTTGATAAATTCGCTGATTAAAGTGGATTTTCCGATGCGCCGCCTGCCGTAGATGACGGTCATGCCGAATCCGGCTCTGTGGTAGAGTTCTGATAAACTGGCCAGTTCCTTTTCTCTCCCGATAAACATCATTGACTCCTCTCAAAAAATATAAAGAATCTGTATTACATATATTTTATTCAGATGTATTTTATTAAAAACATTTTTATTCAAATCTATCTGAACAAAATATAGCATAAATAAC
>JAJQCB010000220.1 GCA_021203005.1 Clostridiales bacterium
TTGGTCAGACATCAAAAAGAAAGAAAAAGTGCCAACGATTACTTGACACATACTAGCAAATCTGCAGTGTTGATTTACATGCAAATTAATGTATAATGGACGTAGTGAAAGACGAGGCAGCCTGCTTCGGAAGGGATAAATTTTAGGTGGTGTTGGGGTTTTAGAGAAGGAGCGTGTGGATTATGCATGATAACGGTATGAAAAAGAAACTGCCGATAGGGATTGACGATTTTTGCAAAATTCGGATAGAGGGTTTTTATTATGTCGATAAATCAGGACTGATTCGCGATTTGTTGAATTCCTGGGGAGAAGTAAATCTTTTTACCCGCCCGCGTCGTTTTGGAAAATCCCTGAATATGAGTATGCTGAAAGCATTTCTGGAAGTTGGATGCGATAAGTCTTTATTTGAGGGACTTGAGATTTCCAAAGAGACACAGCTCTGTGAAAAATACATGGGACAGTTTCCTGTGATTTCCATCAGCTTAAAAACCGTCCATGGAAGCAATTACGAATTTGCAAAAAATGAACTCTGTACCATTATTGCAAAAGAGGCGCTGAGATTCCAATTTTTGCTGACAAGCGAAAAACTGACAGATCATGAAAAAAATTTATATCGTCAGCTTATTAAAGTAGATGAGTCATTGAAAAGCGCTTTTGCCATGTCTGAAGCTACAATCACCAGCAGCCTGAATACTCTGTCCCGACTCCTGGAGAAACACTACGGGCGAAAAGTGATTATTCTGATTGATGAATACGATGTGCCGCTGGCAAAAGCAAATGAGCGAAACTATTATGATAAAATGATCGACCTGGTCCGGAATATGCTGGATGCCGCGTTAAAGTCAAACCAGAGCCTTTATTTTGCGGTTCTGACCGGTTGCCTGAGGGTTTCAAAGGAAAGTATTTTTACTGGCTTGAATAATCCGAAGACGTATTCTCTTCTGGATGCAGAATGTGAGGAGCGCTTTGGATTTACCGACGCTGACGTGCGGCAGATGCTGGATTATTATGGACTTTCCGGGTATTACGATACCACGAAAGAATGGTATGATGGGTACAGAATAGCAAGCACTTATGTTTATAATCCCTGGGATGTGATCAACTGGTGCAACCAGCTCATTACCAACCCGGATAAAAGACCGAAAAGTTATTGGAAAAACTCCAGCGGCAATGAGGCAGTGAAGAAGTTCATCCGGCGGATGGGTAATGGCGTGACCAAAGCCCAGATCGAACGCTTAATTTCCGGTGATACCGTGCAGAAAAAGATTGAAGAACAGCTGACGTATCATACTATGTACGACAGCGTTGAAAATATGTGGAGCCTGCTGTTTGCAACCGGCTACCTGACACCGGACGGGAGACCGGAAGGGAATCTGGTCCGCCTGAAAATCCCGAATAACGAAGTCCGTGATATTTTCAGCGATTTTATCCTGGAATTGTTTGAAGAGAAAGTCGCGGAAGACGGCGCTCTGGTGACAGAGTTCTGCAATGCGCTGAAAAGCGGCGACACGGCTGAGGTCGAGCGCGTGTTTACAAAAGGGATGGGAAAGACAATCAGTATCCGGGATACAGCGGTAAGAAAAGAGTTTAAGGAAAATTTTTACCATGGTCTGATCCTTGGAATCATGTTTTTTAAGAGCGACTGGGGCGTAACCTCAAACCGGGAATCCGGCGATGGATATTACGATATTCAGATAGAAATTGAGGAGGAAGGGATCGGCATTGTCATTGAAGTGAAATATGCAGAAGGCGGGGATCTGGATCTTGCCTGTAAGGAAGCCATGGATCAGATCAATAAAAATAATTATACTGCCGAGTTAAAAGAGGATGATATGAATATAATCTTTAAGTACGGGATCGCCTGCTTTAAGAAAAAGTGCAGGGTTGTATGTGAGAAAGAAGAATGCGTTTCGGAATAGAAGATGTTCAGTAACCGTAACTGTTAAGGTATTGAACAGTTACGATGTTCAGAAAGAAAACTCCGGTCAGATGCTGCTTTTACAGTTGCGTCTGGATGGAGTTTTTTCTTATTTGTCTGCCGAACTGCTGTGAAGTTACCTTTCTGGACACAAAAAAAGAGAAAAAACGGAAAATATGTGTTGACAAAGAAAAACGATGGTGCTACATTATGTTAAGAACGATTAGCACTCCAGACAATCGAGTGCTAACAGCCCGAAAGAGGGAGATACGGAGAGAAGGCATGAGTGAACTGAGCGAACGTCAGATTAAGATTTTGAATGTGATTATCCGCACCTACATGGAGACGGGAGAGCCGGTGGGTTCCCGCACGATTTCAAAGGCGTCGGATCTGAACTTAAGTTCCGCTACGATCCGCAATGAGATGTCAGACCTGGAGGAGATGGGTTATATCATTCAGCCCCACACCTCGGCCGGACGGATCCCCTCGGATAAGGGCTATCGTTTCTACGTGGACCGTCTGATGCTGGAGAAGGATCAGGAAGTCTCGGAGATGAAGGATTTTGTCATCGAGAAGACGGAGAAGCTGGAGCAGGTGCTGCAGACGATTGCGAAGCTTCTGGCAACGAACACGAATTACGCCACGCTTGTCTCGGCTCCGCAGACGCACCACGGGAAAGTGAAGTTCATCCAGCTTTCCAACGTGGAGAAGGGAAAAGTCCTGGCGACGATCATGCTGGACGGCAATATCGTCAAGAACCGGATTATCCACTGTGAGGAGGATCTCGACCAGGAGACGATGCTGAAGCTGAATATCCTCTTAAACAGCAGCCTGAACGGCCTGGCCATGGAGGAGATCAATCTGATGACGATCGCCCGGCTGAAGGAGCAGGCAGGCATCCACAGCAAGGTTGTCAGCGATGTTCTGGACGCAGTGGCGGAGGCGGTACAGGCGGATGAGGAGCTGGAGATTTACACCAGCGGCACGACGAATATTTTCAAGTATCCGGAGCTTTCCGATTCCCAGAGCGTCAGCGATCTGATCAGTGCTTTTGAGGAGAAGCAGGAGCTGCGCGATCTGTTTGTCGGGGAGGACGGTGAGCCGGGTACCGGCATTCAGGTGTATATCGGAGATGAGTCGCCGATCCAGCGGATGCGGGACTGCAGTGTGGTCACGGCTACGTATGAGTTGGGAGACGGGATTCACGGTACGGTGGGTATCGTGGGACCGAAGCGGATGGATTACAAGATGGTGGTTGACAATCTCAAAACGCTGAAGATACAGCTGGATGAGATTTTTAATAAAAAAGAAGAGTAAAATAAAAGGCGGGATGTTTCATGGAAGAAAAGAAAGCGTATGAACAGGAAGCTGAAAGTCAGATAAAGGAAGAGGCAATGGAAACGGCCGATACTGCAGAGCAGGCGGCGGATGCAGCCGGGCAGGCGGGAAAATCCTCCGAAGAGGCGGCAGATGCAGCCGGGACGGAGCCGGGTTCCGATACAGCCGGAAACGGTTCGGATTGTGAGCAGGATGCGGATAAGACCGGCGAAGAGGTGTCTGACGAAGAAGATCCGGATGGAGAAAAAAGCACAGACGAGGATGCCTCCGGGAAGGATGCCGGTTCCCAGTCCGGGAAGAATTGTTTTTTCCACAAAAAGGATAAGAAACATAAAAAACATGAGAAGATCGAGGAGCTGAATGACCGTGTAAGACGGCAGATGGCTGAGTTTGATAATTTCCGCAAGCGGACAGAAAAGGAAAAGAGCCAGATGTTCGAGACCGGCGCCAAGAGTATTATTGAGAAGATACTGCCGGTGATTGACAACTTCGAACGCGGTCTGGCCGCTCTGTCCGAGGAGGAAAAAGGCACACCGTTCGCGGACGGTATGGAGAAGATCTACAAGCAGATGATGACCGTGCTGGATGAGGCGGGCGTCAGGGTCATTGAGACCGAGGGAAAAGAATTTGATCCGAACCTTCACAATGCAGTGATGCATATTGATGATGAAAGCTTCGGTGAGAATATAATTGCTGAAGAGTTCCAGAAGGGATACACCTACCGGGATTCGGTCGTGAGACACAGCATGGTAAAAGTGGCAAATTAGAATTTCAGTTAGAATAGGAGGAACATGTTATGAGCAAGATTATTGGTATTGATTTAGGTACAACAAACAGCTGCGTGGCGGTTATGGAAGGCGGAAAGCCGGTGGTTATCGCCAATACAGAGGGCGCACGGATCACACCGTCCGTAGTAGCATTTACAAAGACCGGTGAGAGGCTGGTCGGCGAGCCGGCAAAGCGTCAGACAGTCACCAACGCGGAGAAGACGATCTCTTCCATTAAGAGAGAGATGGGCACGGATTTCAAAAAGGAGATTGACGGCAAGAAGTATTCCCCGCAGGAGATTTCCGCTATGATCCTGCAGAAGCTGAAAGCGGATGCGGAGAATTACCTGGGTGAGAAAGTGACCGAGGCAGTGATCACGGTTCCGGCTTACTTCAACGATGCACAGCGTCAGGCCACCAAGGACGCCGGCAAGATCGCGGGTCTGGATGTAAAGCGTATCATCAACGAGCCCACAGCGGCTGCTTTGGCTTACGGTCTTGACAACGAGAAAGAGCAGAAAATCATGGTATATGACCTGGGCGGCGGTACCTTTGATGTATCCATCATCGAGATCGGCGACGGCGTCATCGAAGTGTTATCTACTTCCGGCGATAACCGTCTGGGCGGCGATGACTTTGACCAGAAGATCACAGATTATATGATTTCTGAGTTTAAGAAACAGGAGGGCGTAGACCTCTCCACGGACAAGATGGCGCTGCAGAGATTGAAAGAGGCTGCTGAGAAGGCGAAGAAAGAGCTCTCCTCCGCAACCACGACAAATATCAACCTTCCGTTCATCACTGCGACGGCGGACGGTTCGAAACATTTTGAGATGAATCTGACCAGAGCGAAGTTCGACGAGCTGACCCGTGATCTGGTGGACCGCACCACCGTGCCGGTACAGAACGCATTGAAGGATGCCGGACTGGTTGCCTCCGAGCTTGGTCAGGTGCTGCTGGTCGGCGGTTCCACCCGTATCCCGGCGGTGCAGGATAAGGTAAAATCTTTAACCGGCAAAGAGCCCAGCAAGACTCTGAACCCGGATGAGTGTGTAGCGCTCGGTGCTTCCATCCAGGGCGGCAAGCTGGCCGGAGATGCAGGCGCTGGTGAGGTTCTTCTGCTGGATGTTACTCCGCTGTCCCTTTCCATCGAGACCATGGGCGGCGTGGCGACCAGACTGATCGAGAGAAATACCACTATCCCGACCAGAAAGAGCCAGATTTTCTCCACAGCAGCAGATAATCAGACTGCAGTGGATATCAATGTCGTACAGGGCGAGCGTCAGTTCGCGAGAGACAATAAGTCCCTCGGACAGTTCCGCCTCGACGGAATCCCGCCTGCACGCCGCGGTGTGCCGCAGATTGAGGTTACTTTCGATATCGATGCAAACGGTATCGTGAATGTATCCGCGAAGGATCTCGGCACAGGCAAGGAGCAGCATATCACCATCACCGCAGGCTCCAATATGTCCGATGAGGATATCGACAAGGCTGTGAAAGAAGCGGCTGAGTTTGAGGCGCAGGATAAGAAGAGAAAAGAAGCGATCGACGCGAGAAACGATGCGGATTCCATGGTATTCCAGACAGAGAAGGCTCTCGAGGAAGTGGGCGACGGCGTTTCCGAATCCGAGAAAGCTTCCGTCCAGGCTGATATCGACGCAGTCAAGGCAATCCTGGAGAAGTACCCCGATGCAGAGCAGATGTCCGATGCGGACCTGGATGAGCTGAAAGCGGCAAAGGAGAAGCTGATGAACGGCGCGCAGCAGGTCTTCCAGAAGATGTATGAGAAGGCAGCGGCTGCACAGGGACAGGGCGCGGGTCCTGACATGGGCGGTTACCAGCAGGCAGGCCCGGATGCAGGCAGCTATCAGCAGGCAGGTCCGGACGATGATGTGGTAGACGCGGACTACAAGGAAGTGTAGCAACAGTTCAGCCATGAGTAAACCAGAAGCTCGTTGGATGCTTGCATACAAAAGAGCTGATGTGTTTACTCATGAGCGGAGCGCAAGAACATAAGCAAAAAGAGCTGTGCAACAGCGGAGAAGCACCGCAAGGTGCGTTTTTGCGCATGTTCTTGCTGAACTGTTGCATCGATATAGGTTTTTCAACACTGCACCAGGGAGCAAAAATGCTTCCTGGTGCGTTAGTGGATAATGAATGAATAAGCATGAAATCATGTGTTTCTCAGATCCGCATGGTTTCACATAAGATATAAAAGGGAAGTTAGAGATATGGCAGAACAAAAAAGAGATTATTATGAGGTTCTGGGTGTAGACCGCAGCGCAGACGACGCTGCCATAAAAAAAGCATACCGTAGTCTGGCAAAAAAATATCATCCGGACGCGAATCCGGGCGATACGGAGGCGGAAAAAAAGTTTAAGGAAGCCTCTGAGGCCTACGCCGTCTTAAGTGACTCCGAGAAGAGACGTCAGTATGACCAGTTTGGCCATGCGGCTTTTGACGGAAGTGCAGGCGGGGGCGGCGGCTTCGATTTCTCAGGTATGGATTTCGGCGACATGTTCGGTGATATTTTCGGCGATTTTTTCGGCGGCGGATCCAGAAGAAGCGCGGGCAACGGCCCGATGAAAGGCGCGAATATCCGGACCAGTGTGCGCATTACATTTAACGAGGCTGTGTTCGGCTGTGAAAAAGAGATCGAGCTGGTGTTAAAGGATGAATGTACTTCCTGTCACGGAACCGGGGCCAAGCCGGGGACATCGCCGGAGACCTGTTCCAAGTGCGGAGGAAAGGGGAAAGTGGTATTTTCCCAGCAGTCTCTTTTCGGCATGGTGCAGAATGTTCAGACCTGTCCGGATTGCCGCGGTACCGGTAAGATTATAAAAGATAAATGTCCGGACTGCCGCGGAACGGGATATACCTCGAGCCGGAAGAAGATCAAGGTGAACATACCGGCCGGCATCGATAATGGTCAGAGTGTACGGATCCGCGATAAGGGTGAGCCCGGGACGAACGGCGGACCGCGCGGCGATCTGCTGGTGGAGGTCGTTGTATCCCAGCATCCTGTATTCATGAGAGAGAACATGAATATTTTCTCTACCGCGCAGATTTCCTATGCGCAGGCGGTATTGGGCGGTGAAGTCCGGATCAGCACGGTGGACGGAGACGTCATCTATGATGTGAAGCCGGGCACGCAGACAGATACCCGGATCCGCCTGAAAGGAAAAGGCGTTCCTTCTCTGCGGAATAAAAATGTCCGGGGCGATCAGTATGTGACTCTGGTGGTGCAGGTGCCGACCAATTTAAGCTCTGAGGCAAAGGAAGCGCTGCGCGCTTTTGACGCCCTGGCCGGGAATACGCTGGCGAAAGGAGCCGGAGAGGGCACAAAGCAGGAGAAGCATAAAAAGAAAGGGTTCTTCAATAAGGATAAAGAGTAGTTTAAACCGGTTTTTCATTGATGCCGACCAAGTTTTTGGATTAACACGATGTATTGACAAAAGGTATATAATGGGCTAAGATTGGCATAGAAAGAATATCATAATATTTAATATGGAGGGGCTCATTATGGCTGTTGTAAGTACAAATATTAAAATAGACCAGAATTTAAAGAGGGAATCGCAGGAACTTTTTGAAAGCTTTGGCTTGACTTTGAGTTCTGCAATTAATATGTTTTTGCGCCAATCTGTGCGTGAGGGCGCCATTCCTTTCAGGGTGGGAAATCCTTTACCTAATGCTGAAACGCTCAGAACTATGGAAGAAGTGAGAAATGGCGTTGGATTAAGCCGTGGTTTTTCTTCAGTTTCTGAGTTGATGGAGGATTTAGATGCTGACGATTAAATATCATACAACATTCAAAAAGGACTATAAGCGCATTAAGAAACTATAATATAATTTATTTGGCCGGGGAGATTATCTCCGGCTCTTTATTGATTTGAGATAGTTCATTTATTTTATTGGACGCACTTCGCAGAAAGTGTGAAGTATCATCCTGAATGCTTACAAATTTTGTTGACAGGAAAGGAAAAGGGGCATGAAAAGTAAAGAAAATCTGAGGCAGGAATTAAAACAGATGGATCACCGCGGTTATCCGGCATACAAGTCTCTTCGAGGACAGTATGATTTCGGTGATTTTGTCCTCTCCATCGATCACGTGCAGGGCGACCCTTTTGCGTCCCCCTCGAATCTGAGTGTGGTGATCCCGATGAAGCGCGCGGGATTTCCGGAGCAATACTGGAAAGAGGAGTTTGCCAGGGTGGCTCTGGAGGACTGTCTTCTGCGGAAATTTTCCGATGGGCTGTCAAAGAGCAGCTTTAAGGCGAAAGGATCCGGCAAGAGCGGACTGATCGGTACGAGCCGCCCGGGGCAGGAGATTCTGCACCGCTCCGCCATGGTGATAGCGAAAAATATGCTGACGGCGCGGTTTGAGGTGGGATTTCCGGCCAACGGGCGTACGATCAATGCGCGGGAACTGGAGAAAGTGCTGTTTGATTTTCTGCCGCCGGTCGTGATGCAGAGCCTGTATTACCGGAACTGGAAAAAGGAAGTGCTGCAAAAGAATTACGAGCTTTCTGTAGATCAGCACTACATTCGTGAGGAGCTTCCGAAGCGGAAGCTGGTTGCTTTTCTGGGCGAGGGTAGCATTCTTCCGCGGATGAGCGGCGTTTCCAGCAAGCCCCTCCGCGGTGCGGTTCCCCTGTCTGTGCCGGAATCGCTGCGTGTGGAGCTGAAACTTCCGTGTCATGGAAAGATGACGGGCATGGGGATTCCGGAGGGCGTCACTCTGATCATCGGCGGAGGTTATCACGGGAAATCGACCCTTTTGCAGGCGCTGGAGCAGGGCGTCTACAACCATATTGCCGGGGACGGCAGGGAATATGCCATCACGGAGGATTCCGCATTGAAGCTTCGCGCGGAGGACGGGCGGTCCGTGCAAAATCTGGATCTTTCTCTCTTTATTCATAACCTGCCCAACGGAAAGGATACGAAAAAGTTTTCCACGGAGGACGCCAGCGGCAGTACCTCCCAGGCCGCAGCGGTCATGGAGGGCGTGGAGATGGGAAGCTGCACGTTCCTGATTGATGAGGATACCTCCGCGACCAACTTCCTTGTGCGGGATGAGTTCATGCAGAAGATCGTGCACGGAGACAAGGAGCCGATTACGCCGTTCTGTGCCAGAGTCCGCGATCTCTACGAGAAGGCGGGAATCTCTACCGTGCTTGTGGCCGGGAGCAGCGGCGCTTTCTTCCACATGGCGGACACGGTGATCCAGATGGACAGCTATCGGCCACTGGATGTGAAAGAAAAAGTGGATCGTTACCTGGAGGAATATCCGCTGCCGGCATTTGAGGCGGAAGAATTCTCCCTTCCGCAGACAGAACGCGCTTTCTGGGGAAGTCCTGCCAGACGGGACGACAGGATCAAGACAAAAGTGATGTCCACGGATGGTTTTTCCATCAATCACAATACTGTGGACCTGCGCTATCTGGAACAGCTGGTGGACAGCGAGCAGACGGCGGCGCTGGCCGGGATGATGAAGTATTACATGACGAAGGTCTCCGGCCCGGCCACCGTAAAGCGGCTGGCTGAGATGCTGGCGCGGCAGATGAAGCAGGGCGGCCTGGAAGCCTTCATGGACGGCTACGCATACTGCGGCATGGCCGAGCCGCGTCTGCAGGAAATCTACGCGATGCTGAACCGCAGCAGAAAACATGTATAATAGTGTAACACGAATCTAATAGTGCTGATCAATATGTCCGCATAGGAGGGGAAGATGTCAACATTATATTTTCAGGCAACTTTAAAGGGGCGTTTTTAGCTGAGACGAGATCCAGTGCTTACTAAGACTTAGGCGCGAAGGCTTTCCTGAGCGTCTTAAATTAGCGAGTCATTCTTATATTCAGGTCTGCACATTTACTGTGCTGACCGTCTGGAAACGTAGATATTGTAAGGGAAAATCCCCATCGCGCAGCGATTTTAAATGGATTTTCCCGTAACTGTGAGCACGGCGAACAGTTACAGTTAGCACTTAGCTTGTCGAAGCGTTGCCCCGGTTGTCTGAAAATATAATGTTGACATCTTCCCCTCCGTCTGAAAAATGTTAACTTGACACCACCCGCCCCTTTGCGCTATCATTACAGCAGTATGCATTTTCGGAGGAGAACGCCATGAAATGGAACCGCTATACGATAGAGACCACCACGGCAGCGGAAGACCTGGTCAGCAGTATGCTCTGCGATCTCGGCATCGAGGGCGTGGAAATCGAGGACAATGTTCCGCTCACAGAAGCGGATACGGCAAAGATGTTCATCGATATTTTGCCGGAGCTTCCGCCGGACGACGGCGTCAGCCGCGTGAGCTTCTACCTGGATTCCGCGGAAGAAAACGGGGAAATACTGTCACAGGTTTGTGAGGCATTGGAAGAATTGCGTCAATATGCAGATGTAGGAAGCGGTGCGATCACGGAGAGCCAGACGGAGGATGCGGACTGGATCAATAACTGGAAAGAATTTTTCCATGCTTTTACCATTGAGAACTGCAGTGTTAACGGCGGCAGCAATCCGGGAAACGGAAGCTTTGGCGATGGCAGCAATTCGGAAAAGCGCGATATTCTCATTAAGCCGACCTGGGAGGACCTGGATGCATCTGATGAGGACAAGATTCTGATCGAGATCGATCCCGGCATTTCCTTCGGAACGGGAAAGCATGAGACGACCCAGCTGTGCATCCGCCAGCTGATGAACTATGTAACTCCCGGAGTGCAGGTGCTGGATCTCGGCTGCGGCAGCGGCATTCTCTCCATCGTCAGCCTGAAGCTGGGTGCGGCGCATGTAACGGGGACAGATATTGACGCGGAGTGTCTGACTTCCACGGCGGAGAATTTTGCGGTCAATCAACTGGCGCCGGAGCAGGGGGAGTTTTATGTCGGGAACCTCATCGATGACGAGGAACTGCAGGAGCGCGTCGGCACGGAAAAATATGACATTGTGGTGGCCAATATCCTTGCGGATGTGATTATCCCAATGGCGCCGGTGATTCCGGCACGTTTGAAAAAGGGCGGGATATTTATTGCTTCCGGTATCATCGATTTTAAGGAGGATGAAGTGGCCGCTGCCGTGAAAGCGGCAGGGCTTTCACTGATCGAGGTTACGCATCAGGGCGAGTGGGTCGGTATTACAGCGGAGAAAAAATGATATATTTTTCTGACTGCACAACCGGGGATTGAATGTGTAGTGTTGCCTGCGTTTCATATAAATAACTTGTTTGAGGATAAAGAATAAATGCACCAGTTTTTTGTGGAAGACAATCAGATTGGGAAAGAATATGTGACGATCACCGGCAGTGACGTCAATCATATCAAAAATGTACTCCGGATGCATCCGGGAGAGAAAATTCGCGTCAGCAGCGCATCGGGAGAGGATTTCTTCTGTGAGATCGCGGAGCTGACCGACACATTTGTGCAGGCGGATATTTTAAATGAAGAAGTTCCGAAGACGGAACTTTCCGCAAAAATTTATCTGTTTCAGGCATTGCCGAAGGGCGATCGGATGGAATATGTGATTCAGAAGGCGGTGGAACTCGGCGTTTATGAGATCATTCCGGTACAGATGCAGTATTGTGTGGTAAAGCTGGATGAGAAGCGGGAGGAGAAAAAAATACGGCGCTGGCAGGCCATCAGCGAGAGCGCAGCCAAGCAGTCAAAGCGCAGTATGATCCCCAAAATCAGGCCGGTGCTGTCGTTTTCGGATGCGCTGTCGATCGCGAACACTTGCGATGTCCGCCTGGTTTCCTATGAGAATGAACGTGGGATGGCGGCCACCGCAAAGGCGTTGAAAAAAATAAAGCCGGGTCAGTCTGTCAGTATCCTGATTGGTCCGGAGGGCGGCTTTTCTGAGGAGGAGATTGCGCAGGCGCGGGAGACGATGGAGGCGATATCTCTGGGAAGACGGATTCTCCGCACGGACACGGCGGCGATCTGCGCGATGTCAGCGGTGATGCTGGCATTGGAAAGCCGGGAAGGGGAGGATTGATCCATGCAGGCATATCTGGACAACTCCGCTACAACCCCCTGCTCCCCTGCGGCAGCAGCGCTTGTGGCAAAGGTTTTGACTGAGGATTTCGGAAATCCTTCTTCCATGCACATGAAAGGCGTGGAGGCGGAAAAATACATAAAAGAGGCATCGTCCGCGATCGCGAAGACGCTGCGCTGCCAGGAAAAAGAACTGATTTTTACATCCGGCGGCACGGAGTCGAACAATTTGGCGATCATCGGCAGCGCTATGGCGAACTCCCGAAGCGGGAAGCACATTATCACCACGGCGATTGAACATCCTTCGGTGAAAAATACGATGTTGTTTTTGCAGGACCAGGGATTTGAGATCTCCTGGCTTTCTGTGGATCAGAATGGCGAGATTTCTCTGGAAGAGCTGGGCCGGACCCTCCGCGATGATACGATACTTGTCTCGATTATGATGGTGAATAACGAGATGGGCGCCCTGGAACCGGTGGCGGAAGCAGGCAGAATGATTCACGCACGCAATCCGCACACGATTTTCCATGTGGACGCGATCCAGGCTTACGGCAAATTCCGCATTATCCCGAAAAATATGGATATCGATCTGCTCTCGGCCAGCGGGCACAAAATTCACGGGCCGAAAGGCGTTGGCTTTCTTTATATCAAAGATAAGACAAAGATCCGCCCCATCACGTTCGGCGGCGGCCAGCAGAAAGATATGCGCTCCGGGACGATCAACGCGCCGGGCATTGCCGGAATGGGCATGGCGGCGAAAGAAATCTACGCGAATCTGGATGAGGCCGTTGACCGGATGTACGATTTGAAGGAATATTTTACAGGGAAGCTTTCCGCGCTGGATGATGTCACGATCAACGGAAAAACCGGCCGGGACAGTGCGCCGCATATTGTCAGCGCCAGCTTTCCGGGCGTGAGAAGTGAGGCCCTGCTCCATGCGCTGGAGGAAAAAGGAATCTATGTCTCCGCCGGAAGTGCCTGCGCTTCTAACCATCCTGCCACCAGCACAACGCTTCTGGCCATCGGGCTGGACAGGCAGCATCAGGAGTCCACGCTTCGCTTCAGTTTCAGTGCTCATACGACACGGGAAGAGTTGGATTATACGGTGGAAGAGCTCGCAAGCCTTCTGCCTGTTCTGCGCAGGTACAGACGTTTTTAAGTATATGTTTTGGTACAGGAAAAGATGCTGCAAAAAGCGATGAGGGATCGCTTTCATTGCAGAGAGCAAAGATTTTTCTTCTTGCATAGTGTAATTTGTTTGTAAAACTGTTCAGGTCAGTGCTTCGCACTTGCTGCGAAGTGCGTCTGATGATGTAAATGGAACAGTTACATTTGTTTATAGAATAGCGAAATAAGAAAGAGGCAAGGTATGTTCCAGGCATTTTTAATTAAGTACGGTGAGATCGCGATCAAGGGAAAAAACCGCCATGTCTTTGAGGAGGCTCTGATTCGCAACATTGAGCAGGCGTTAAAGCCGGTGGAGGGTGAGTTTGAGATCACCACGGAGCGCGGACGTATTTATGTTACCGCTGTGGGCGATTATGATTACGATGAGACAATCGGGGCTCTGACAAAAGTCTTCGGTATCGTCGGTATCTGTCCAATGTGGCAGGTGGAGCTGAGCGATATGGAGCAGATGGCAAAGGACGTCCTTGCCTATGTGGATGATGTGTATCCGGATAAACATAAGAGCTTTAAGGTTCTCGCCAGACGCGCGGACAAGAGTTTCCCGCTGGATTCCCAGGAAATCAACCGGGAGCTCGGCGGCGTAATCCTGGAGGCTTACCCGGAGATGCACGTGGATGTCCATCACCCGGAAATCCTGCTGAATGTGGAATTGCGCAATAAACTCAATATATATTCGGAAGTGATTCCGGGTCCCGGCGGTATGCCGGTGGGAACGGCCGGGAAGGCGATGCTTTTATTGTCCGGCGGCATTGACAGTCCGGTGGCGGGCTATATGATCGCGAAGCGCGGGGTGACGATCGAGGCGACCTATTTTCATGCGCCGCCCTATACCAGCGAGCGGGCGAAGCAGAAAGTGGTCGATCTGGCAAAAATCGTGGCGCGCTACAGCGGACCGATCCGTCTGAATATCGTAAACTTTACGGATATTCAGCTTTACATTTATGATAAGTGTCCCCATGATGAGCTGACCATCATCATGCGCCGCTATATGATGAAGATTGCGGAGCATTTTGCGAAGGAGTCTGATTGCCTTGGCCTGGTCACCGGGGAGAGCATCGGCCAGGTCGCGAGCCAGACGATGAAATCCCTCATGGCGACCAATGAGGTCTGCACTCTGCCTGTGTACCGGCCGCTGATCGCTTTTGACAAAAATGATATTATCGCGATTTCTGAAAAAATTGATACATATGAGACCTCCATCCTTCCATATGAAGACTGCTGTACCATCTTTGTGGCGAAGCATCCGGTGACAAAGCCGAATCTCAATATCATCCGCCGCTCAGAAAGGAATCTGAGCGAAAAAATTGATGAGCTGGTGGAGACGGCGATCCGGACGACGGAGACAATCAAAGTAGAGGCAGAATAATGCGGGATTCTGGCAAAGCGGATCTCATGGCGTGTCTGGAGAAAATGGCGTGTCTGGAGAAAGAATTGTTGATAGAGAAAGAGCGTTGATGGCATCTGCTGACAGAGAAAGCATAATGCCGAAAAAATGCTGATAATGAAAACGGGCGTCTTCAGGACGCCCGCGGTAAATTACGTTGTTTCTATCTGTGATTAAAATAAATCCGGCACTCCCTACTCAGCAATATATGCCTTCAGAGCTTCAATAACTTCCGCTGCCTGCTCGTCATCGGCATGAATGGAAAGCTCGATCGGTCTGGACAGATCCAGACTGAAAATGCCCAGCAGCGACTTGGCGTCGATCACATATCTGCCGGAGATGAGATCGAGATCATAGTCAAACCGTGAAATGTCCTTGACAAAGCTTTTTACTTTATCCTGAATTATTCACGGCATAACAGCGGGAGCCGCTGAAAACCGCGTAG
>JAJQCB010000036.1 GCA_021203005.1 Clostridiales bacterium
TGCTCAAGAAAAAAAGAAAAATCGTCAGCAATTAATGGCATTAAACAAGGAAATAAAAGAAAAGAATAAAGAGATGGATGCCATTGATGACGAAATAAGCATTTTACAGAAACAATTAAATGAAAAAATTGAGCGGAAAAAGATTATAAAGAGCGAAGAAAGAATCTTGCTTTCCAAAATAAATGAATTACAGTTAAGAATTCTGAGCTTAAAAATAACTGTTAACCCAGATGTGAGCCTTGAAGGTAATGAGAGTATTCAGGATTTGTTTTATTCACATGAAGAGCGGCGTAAAGCATTAGGAACGACCTTGGTTGAAATTAATAAGATGGTTATGGATAATGTATATAAAAATGCCCTGGTGGATGAATATAATGAAAAATATGGCACTTTAGTTAAAGAACTTAACAAGTCGACAAACCTGTGTCGTAATCAGCTAAAAAAAATCACAAAGCAGATTGATGATAACGTAAACCGTAAAATATCGGAATTAGAAGGGACAGTGCATTCACTTTCACCCTCGGAAATCAATTTGGATAATCTGAGCGAAGCGGATACTAAAAAGTATTTAACCGAGCTGATTGCAAAACATGAAGAAATGTTAAGTGTATGCAATCAATCTGTGATGAATTATTTAAATAATTTGTCCGCTTTGGATATGAATGGGGAGGGATTAGCACTTTTAGAAACGTACAAGAGTAAGGAAATTGAACTTTCAAGTAAGGTCGATATGTTTTATGAACTGGCTCAAGTGGGGATGTCAATAGAAGTTGTCGATCATCAGTTTAATGTACTTTATTCGCAGATCAATTCTGAATTACAACTTCTGGCACGCGAAGCACATAAAGAGCCTGAATTAACACCAATATATAATGCGTTAATTGTATCGTTTCAACATATGGAGTCAAACCACAAAATGTTGATGCCACTTTACAGGAACACTCGGCGAGTCAGGAAAAAATTTCAGGTAAAGATATTGAAAACATTTTGCTAAGGTTTTATGGAAAGGCTATGGATAAAGCGGGAATTTCGTTTGTGTGTACGAAAGAATTTCTTAGTAATTCCTATTATAGTTATGAATCTATGCTGCTTCCGGTATTTATCAATGTTGTAAATAATGCAATTTATTGGGTTGGGTTTGGGGACGAAAAAAAGATCGAGATTGATGTTCAGGAAGATAAAACACTAATTATGAATTCCGGACCTCAAATGTCCCACACTGAATTGTCCAAGTGCTTTGAAATCTTTTACACAAAGAAACCATCCGGCCGGGGAATCGGATTGTACCTGGCAAAGAGAAATTTAAATGCAATAGACTTAGATATATATGCCAGTAACGACCCCAAACTTAATCGCCTGGGCGGGGCGTGTTTCGTAATTTTGGCTATCAATGAAGACAATGGAGAAAAGTAAATGAAAAACGATTGCTATGAAGAAATTGTAAAAAAATCCTTACGCTATGTTGCCTGCATAGACGATGAATTTGTGGATGCATATGAGTATTCAGATAATCCAGAACATGTAGAGTTTACAAAAAATATGTACCGGGCAATAGAACAAACATGTGACTGTCATGTCGAAATACTTCCTTATTCTCAAAATAGTAGCCAGGAAAGTATTAGCAAATGTTTAGAAAACAAAGACTTGCTGATTTTGGATTGGGAGTTGGCTGGCAAAAACGATTTGTTGCCATTAAAGATCCTCGTTAAGGCGTATGAAATAAATATGCCTTTTGTATGCATCTATACGAACGACCCAGATGTTGATAATATTTGTCAAGTTATACAAAGTTATTTTTCTGGGTACTCAGATTCTGAAGTTAACGAAGTTTGTAAGCAATGGATTGATGCAGGCATTATGGAGTCGGATTTCAAGTCAGATGTATTAGAATTGAGCCCGCTATTAGCAGAAAAACCAAATTCTCAAAAGATTATAAAACATGTGAAGGAATTGTTTGATGGTAGTACAGATGCACTGGTAAAATTGAAATATGATAAAGCAAAATCATGGATTCCATTATGGCTAAAGTGGTCAAATGCTATTTTGCCAGAAAAACGACTACGCTGTGCATCAAAATCAAGTGAAGGAACAATGATTATTGATGGAATGTTTGTGTGTTGTTTACCAAAACCTACATCACATGCAAAGGAAACTGTCAATATTGAGGATCTGATTTCGACTATCGCAGCGAAAATAACAGAGACACCCAATAGCGTGTTTAATCTTGTGTGGCTGCATTATTCAAATGCCCTGAGATCTGTTTTACAATCCAGATCACAGTTGTTTACGGGAATAACTGATATAGCCCTGGGATATTTATCGAAAGAGTTACTGAAACAGGGAGACGCTGTTTATAATAATTGGATGAAGGAGTTTTTTAGAGATGAAATCCTGGATCGTATGGATGCTATTGATATGCGATATCCACTTCCAAATTCAATTTTTGAATGCATAAGGGAACAATATAAAACAATAAATCCAGAAAACCATACTGAAGAGTTGGTTGCACTTAACGAAAAAATTATGGTTAATCATATGTATTCTGGCGTAGAACATAGAATAGATTTTGGAGATGTTTTTGTTACTATAACAAAGGAAGGGGAAAATAACAAAGAAATATATTGGATGTGTGTTACGCCTAAATGTGATTGCCTGAGATCAGAGAGAAAAATAGAAAATAATTATCTCTTTGTCAAAGGTAATAAAATGGATAAACCATCTAAGGCACTTGCAGATGCGGAATCAGAATACTGGAGTTTTATAAAAAATGGAGAGGAGATAGTATCAATAAATTGGGGAAAAAAATTAATCAGTGTGTATTTTGAAGAAGAGCATAATTGTATCGAAGGTGTAGGAAAGAAAGTTGAAGGAGTTTGTAGTGGTAAAAAGTATAGCTATACATATTTAAGCAATGTAAAAGAAAACTATGTCCAACGAATAGCAAATTCATCCTTCGCGGAATGCAATAGAGTTGGAATTACTTTAGCTCAGGTAAAAAAGAAAAAATAAAAAATAAGAAGGAGAAGCTGAATTAAGCATTCTCCTCCTTATGGAAGCTGGTGTAGCCTATTTAATATGTCTATAAAATATCGACCGCTAGCCTCTGCAAGCCTTGGGGGGACCGCATTGCCAACCTGTAGAGCGGTTTGCCCGCGAGTTCCCACAAAGACATAATCGTCAGGAAATGATTGCAAGCGAGCTGCTTCTCGAACAGTAATTGCACGATCTTGGACGGGATGCCCATAGCGTCCCTTACTGTATGTTATGCAGCCTCCCGTAATAGTTGGCGCAGGTAAATTGGGGTTAATGACACCATATACATCTGTATAGCCCACCTGCTTTTTGCTATGGCATTTTAATTGTAAATTCGGGGGCAGACATGTGCGACTACCTCCATGTGTATGTATATATTGGATCCTTTGTATGTTAATTGGAGCAAGCCCGTTGGTTTCGTGATTGGGATATCCATCAGGTGCTGGAGCGCCGGCAACTACAGGTGGGAGATTTTCGAAGGCAACCTGTGCATTGACCCATGGAAGCAGATTCGGATGACCGGTCGGGTTATTGCTATGTGTTGCAGATGGAAGGGAAACGGAAAAATTATTGTCCGCGGTGCGAAGCAAATCATATGCATCGCGACGAATGCCATGCAACACAAGCCACTTCCTGGTTTGAGGAATTCCGTAATCCGCACAATTAAGTATGTCTGATGTTAATTCGTACCATTGGCTTAGTTCGTCGGTTGCTTGTTTGAAGATATGTTTTCCACGGCCGGTTTTCAGCCTTGGTACATTTTCAAGCTGGATAAACAGTGGTTGAATATCCCGAACCAGACGGTTATATTCAAATATTAGATTGTTACGTTCATCGTCGTCAACATTATCTTTTTGTAAAGACGAAAAAGTCTGGCAAGGCGGGCACCCTGCAAGCAAAAATAACTCTCCGGCATGGATTCCTAACTGTTGAAGAATATTTGTAGCGCTAATATTACATATATCATCAATAAGAACCTGTCCGGGAAGGTTCTGGGTGTATGAATTTGCGGCAGTTTGGTTGATTTCTATACCTAAAGTAACATGAATACCTGCATCGGATAGGCCACGCGATAATCCGCCAGCGCCACAAAATAAATCAATAGCATTAATACGGATGTTATCAAATGCCATAGATATAACCCCTCCTTTTGCCAATACAAACATGTTTATTTTACACGATTTAGTTGATGACGTCAAGATATACTGATGTTTCGCTAGCCTAACCGCATGCATATATCTTTTTCGAATAGTTGTTATCTCTGACTTGTAGATTGCTGGGATGATAATCGCTTACTTATAGTCAATATGAAAATGTATAGAAAAATGCTTTACAAATGCTTTTTGCGGATCTATAATAAGGCCATGCAGGAAAGGAGTGATTTTATGGCACAGATTAGTATTCGTGTAGAGGATGATGTTAAGAAAATGGCAGAGGAGGCCTGTGCTGATATTGGTCTGTCTTTGTCTGCTGCAATCAATGTATACCTGAAGAAACTTGGCAGAGAAAAACGGATTCCGTTTGAAGTGTCTGCTGATCCTTTTTATTCAGATGCTAATATGCAGCGCATTCGTCGCTCTGTAGCACAGATGGAAGCAACCGGAGGCACCGTACATGAGGTAAACTTGGATGATTAAGGCATGGTCCGATGAAGCATGGGAAGATTTTGAGTATTGGATGAAGCAGGATAAAAAGACTCTGAGACGGATATTGCAGCTGCTTAAAGATATTGAACGCAATGGATATGATGGGATTGGAAAGCCGGAACGGTTGAGCGGTGATCTGCCAGCATACTGGAGTCGTCGGATTGACGATGCAAACCGTATTGTGTATCGCATTGAAGGGGATGTAATGAAAATCGTCCAATGCGGTTCCCATTACAGAGATAAGTGAGATTGATAACATTTTTGTGATAACAAAATGATAACATCAGTCTGGACAGACCATAGAGAGTGGACAGCTGAGAACAAATGAAATCAAATGGAAACAAATGACCGATACAAAAATGTATAGAACTCGATTTTAGTTTGCGAGTTCGAATGATGATGTGAGCTTAGAAAAGCCTTATTTTATGCGGGTTGCAAGCAAATTTGCTTAGTGTCTGGCAACAGATTGGCAACACTTTTACATCATTCACTGAATAAAATACTTCAATAACATAAAAGCCTTACTGATTTTCAGAAACCAAAATCTGAAAGTCGGTAAGGCTTTTTTGCGTTTACTGGCAGCGTGGAGATGTTGGATGAGATTGACGACTCTGCTCATGAACAGCTGGAGCGTATAATGCGGCGGATGATGGAGACCCAGGGTGTGGATGAGGCATTCAAGGCCAGAGATCAGCTTGGTTGGGTTGGCGCTGTTAATAATATCAGGAACGAAGCGGAGGAGATAATATTTTCGTCACTGATTTATGTATAGTGCGATGCGGGTGCGGAGCGGGTGTCTGCTCCGCATTTTACGGAAACTTTCGTACGGAAACTTTCTGGCAATCTTAAATTGTAATGGAAAATGGGATATGATACAATGTTTCTCAGTTGAAGCGAGAGATAACTTATAGTAAATAAGTTAAAATTGGTGATAGCCACCTTTTGCAATGGTTCGTTGCGTCTGTTCCTGCATGCGTTGGTAGACATAAAGTGGCTTGTCGGTTATGTTTTTCATAACCAAACTAATGGAGGGATATATTATGACGCTTGGAGAAAAAATACAAAAATTGAGGAAACAGCAAGGGCTTTCGCAAGAAGCACTTGCAGAGAAAGTGACGGTCACACGTCAGACAATTTCAAAATGGGAATTAGGGCAATCTACTCCCGATTTGGATTTTATCGCCCAGCTTAGTGACATTTTTAATGTAACATCGGATTATCTCATCAAGGATGATATGATCGAGCCTGATGAGCTTCCGTATAAAAAGCGTGAATATCGGCTGTCTGAAAGAGGTAAGCGTATCATACTGGTATCGTTTTCTGCGGCGGCCTTAGTTGCAATTTGCATATGCCTGATTTGCGATTACTTTACTGCAGAAAAACTATCATGGTCTATGATTTCTGCTTCTGCAATTATAGCTGTATGGCTTGTAATGCTTCCTTCTCTGGTGGCCAAAAGGAAAATAATTTTGAAAACATTGTTGGTTGTCAGTATTATACCTGTACCTGTCTTAGCGATTCTTGCGCTGCTTCTGAACTGCTCACTGATTTTTACAATGGGCATATGCATTGCAGGCGTTTCGGTGATTGCAATTTGGATAATTTATGTAATTTTTCGCAAATCCTATAAAAGGCTATGGCGTGCTTTCGGTTGCGCACTGTTGGTTATGATACCTACGCCAATTGCGATTACATACATTGTGGCTTATTTCATTCCCAAAATAACGAATGACATAACTTCCAATATATTTAACAGCTTAATTACGCTTATTTTATCTTTTGTGTTTTTTGGTATGGATTATCTATCTGCTAGAAAGAGGGACAAAGTTTATAAATGAAAGTGGTTTTGTTACACGGTTTAGGTCAGACTGCGCAAGACTGGGAAACAGTTTCTAAAAATATATTATTGTCGGATGTAGACTGTCCGGAACTCTTTTCATTGATGACAGAGGATTTTACTTATTCAAGTATTTTGTCAGGGCTTGAAAAAATGTATGAAGAAGCAACAGAGCCGTTTGTGCTTTGCGGACTTTCATTAGGGGCGCTTCTGGCACTTAATTATACGATTAGAAATAAAAATAAAGTATCCGCCCTTGTTTTGATTGCTCCACAATATAAGGTTCCGACTTTACTCATAGATATACAAAATCTTATGTTTCGTATTATGCCAGACAAATCATTTAACAACACAGGGCTATCAAAAAGTAACATAATTACATTAGCTCATTCCATGCGAACACTAGATTTTAGCAATGAACTATGTGAAATAACTTCTCCGGTAACAATTATTTGCGGAGAAAAGGATAATGCAAACCGGAAGGCATCTAAACAGCTAAAGGATTCGTTGCCACAATCCAGGTTATATATTATTTCTGGTGCGGGACATGAAATTAATAAATCTTCTCCGGAGGCTATCTCCGCTATAATCAATGACCTTGGGCAACTGTGAACGGGCGTGATGGCGTCCAGTTTGTCGTGGTGTTAGGAAAAATATGTAACGGTAATTTCAAAAAACATGTTGACACCAAATATGATACCACATATAATGGAGACAGGAGGGATTCCTGATGGCAAAATGGGATATCTTCTTGAACGTTAGTAGTTCAAGAAGTGTGAACTATTAGCACGAATATGTTCCTTGTCAAAGGATCTTCGATTTGATGAGTTACGTAAAGTGCTGGAAAATTATGGATATGAGATGAAAGCTCCGAAGGGTGGCAGCAGTCACTATACTTTCCGAAAAGAAGGCTGTCAACCGATTACGATACCGAAGCATGAACCAATCAAGAAGGTATATGTCGAAATGGTAAAGCAGATTGTAGAGAGTGAGGCGAAGAATGATGAAGACGCTGAATGAATATATGGCGATGTCTTATCGCATGGAAATCGTAGAGGATAAGGATGAGGGCGGATATGTGGTTTCTTTTCCTGACCTGCCGGGATGCCTTACTTGTGGCGAGACCGTGGAATCAGCAGTGGCTAATGCTATGGATGCAAAAAAGGCATGGCTGGAGGCAGCTATCGAAGATGGAATAGAAATTCAGGAGCCGGATTCCCTGGAGGATTATTCCGGACAGTTTAAGCTGCGGATTCCGCGCAGCCTGCACAGATCACTGGCGGAGCATTCCAAAAGAGAGGGAATCAGCATGAATCAATATTGTGTATATCTGCTCTCGAAAAATGATGCCGTGTATGTGGGAAAATAACGAGTGATTATACGGCAACGCCGTGGCAACAGGAAATCAGTAAGTCAAAATAACAGATGTAATTGAAATAAAAATCAGTGTAAAATCGCATAAAACTTAAACAAATAAAGTCAAGAATAGCGATGGACACGCCGAGTTCGAATAAAGAAAGGTGTCACCGGAACCCGCAGAAACACTGGATTCTTTGCGAATTTGAGTACCGTTTGATAACAATTTGATAACAGCACCGCCAGAACATTTATTTCAATGACGCTGACGGTTAGCGGGTATAGCCGCTAAGTCTTAAAAATAAGGTCTTACCAGATTGAGTGAAACAGATCAATTTGGTAAGGCCTTTTTGCGTGCGGCGTTTATTCGGTGTCTTCCGCGGCGGCAGCGTTCTTTTCCGCCCGGAATTTGTCGAGTGCGGCTTTGGTTATGTTACTGATTAATATATGCCAGGATTTTTCGGGAAGGTTGACTTTGTCCACTAATTCTGATATGCTATTTAGTAGACAAAGTCAACTAATGCTGGAGGCGCAATCATATGGCTATGAATGATGAGATATGCAGTAAAATTAGAATGTTTAACCGTTTTTACACTGTGCAGATGGAACTTCTGAGTTCCAACTACCTGGGTAGTGATTACTGTGTAACAGAAACAAGAGTTCTTTTCGAGATAAAAAACCATAGCGGATGTATGCAGAGTGATATTGTAAAAGCACTGCATATAGACAAGAGTTATCTGAGCAGAATTATCCGACGTTTTTCTGCGAAAGGACTTGTGGAGAAAAGTAAATGTGAAGGAGATAAAAGGGCAGGGAAACTTACCCTTACCGAGTTGGGAAATGCGGAAACTGAAAATTTAATTGCATTAACAAATAATCGGATTACATCTCAAATATCGGGGTTAGACCAAAGCGAATGCAATGCTTTATCTGCTGCATTTGATACGGTTATTTCAATTCTTGGAAAAGAGGAATATTGATATGAAAATTGTTCCGTTTGAAGAACGCTATCGACAGGATTTTATTGATTTTAATACGGATTGGATTATTTCCAATTTTGGCTTTCTGGAGGAACATGATAAAGAAACTTTTGATAAAATTGATGAGGAATTGCTAAACGGTGCTATGATTTTCTTTGCTGTAGAAAACGATATGGCTCTTGCCGCCTGCATGGCGATGCCAGTGGAAGGTACAACATGGGAAATCTGCAAATTGGGTTCAAACAGGCATCTCCCGCATAAGGGCGCGGGAAGTGCAGTATTTAAGGCTTGTATGGACTGGGCATTGGAGCATGACGCACAGCGGCTTTTTATTCTATCCAACAGGAATTTGAAGTCTGCTTTGCATATTTATGAAAAGTTTGGCTTTAAGGAAGTCAAGTTGGATAACTATGAATACATCAGAGGCGACATTGCCTTTGAATATAAGGTCTGAGAAAGGTTTATGAGATGAAAACAGTTGTAAAAAAAGAAAACGCAGTCAGTAAAGTATTTAAGGGAGTTTCTCTGGACTCTCTTGCAGCAGGAGAAAAATCTCAGGTAACGAAGATGAACTATGTGTCGGGCAATTATGCATCCCCGCACCGGCATCCACATGAACAATGTGGATATGTGATTTCGGGAAAATATGAGCTTACGATCGGAGATGATCGGTATGAGCTGAGTTCAGGGGATTCCTATGCGATCCCGGGCAATCAGGTTCATTCTTTTAGGGTTATAGAGCCTGGCGAGGTAATTGATTTATTTACTCCTCCGAGAGAGGACTACTTATAACAAAGCGAACAGCATTTTTTCATGGAAATTGAATTGTTTGTCTCCCAGGCCTTTGTTGTAACTGTCTCTGCAGAGCAGGCTCCATTTGCACATGCGGGGGATGACGCAGCCTCCATTTGCTGGTTTAGGATAGTTTCTGAACGGACGGGCTCACGAGTCCGTGTATATTTTTCGGCTGAGGACATTGCGTTTTCCATTCTTTTGGAATTGGAAGTAAAAGGGAGCGTAAAAATTTTGGAGGAAGGAGACAATTTGGCTTTTGATCATAGCCAAATTATTGCTGATGCTATGATAGCCGCAGGATTGTTGTAATATTCAGAATGTTGCAGTTTATTCATTTTTACAATGGGTTTCCAATATAATGAACCATAGCGGGAGTCTTCCTTTCGGGAGGCTCCGTTTTGTTAGTACGGTCATATAAAAAAGAAGTAAATATAACTTGAAATAAATATACTTATTATATATAATATATACGTAACATATAATGAGCGGGAGGGATGTTATATGGATAACCAGGTTTATGTAATTGGGTTGGATATGGAGAATCAATCGGCTACAGAAATCGCACGGGCAGCGGCAGAGAAAATTGTTGCTATTACAGATGAGCTATACAGGAGACAACAGAAAGAGGTTTATGATGAAGGTTCAGGAATTATTTAAGCAGGCTGACCCGGGTCGAATAGAAGAGGCATATTTTTTACAGCATACGATATTTTATCCTTACGAAAGATATTCCATATCGGAGAAAGTGGATATGGTTATCCGAATGAAAGAATATATCCGCGAACATGTGAATCGTTTGGCAACATGTGAAATCTGTGAGGAAGAACCGCAAACGATTTTTATAGTTGAACTTCCTTGTGAGTCCTATGAAGAAAAAGGGAATACGGAACTGACGCTGTTTTCAATATTTGATAATGAAGCATATCAGAAGATGAGAACGGATTTTTCGCTGTGGAGCGGGAAAGAGGAATGCCGTATAGAACATTATGGAATTGATATGTGCAAGGTGGAAAGCATCGCGGGATATCATATCGCAAGAAGCAGTGTTGAGACCCTTGGAATCGATGCTTGTTGTGCTGAAATCCTGTATCAGCTTTTTGAGTTCGGATACTCTGATAAGAGCAGAGAAAAGAATATTCGGGCATTATGTGAGCGTTTGGATGAAGGGATGGAGGAAGCAAAAGAGGGAAAATCGTATTCTTATGAAGAAGTGTTTGGGCATCTCTGGCAGAAAATGCTGGAGCATTGTGCAGATGAAGATGAAAGACAGCATATGATTCTGAAAAAGGAATTTGAGGGTAAGATGGAAGGGATAGAACGCCGATATACCAACAGGATTTTGGAGGACAACCATCGGAAGCTGATTGCGCTTGTTAGAGAGGAGTATGTTGCACGTGTATAATATACGGAGCGGAGCGGGAAATCATAGTGAGCTCTTAAATTTAATGGAAAATTTGGATTGGGATTTACTCAAATGTCAGAAGGAGTGGCTTTATTCCCAACAGACTCAAATAGAAAAATGGTATGGACATGATGCTTCAGATTTAAACAGAATTGAAGGCATGATGATATAAGGGGCAGGGGTGAAGGTATGAGCAGCGGAAGCAGACTCCATTTTTTGGTTGATTATGAGAATGTGAGGGAGGCAGGGCTGGATGGAGTGGAGTACTTGCATGATGCGGATATACTAACGATCTTTTTCAGCGCCGCCTGTAAAAATGTCTCAAGAAGAGTGATGGATTGTATTTTGCGGTCGGGCTGTGAATTTCATGCGTGCAAGTTGAAGAACACCGGGAAAAACGCGCTGGATTTTTATATTGCTACCTGCGTCGGTGAGTTGCTCGGAGCAGGTTTTGCCGGGAAAATAATCATCGTAAGCAGAGATAAAGGATATAGAGCGGTGAAGGATTATTGGATAGAACGGGATATTCCTTCTGCCCGGATATTGCGAAGTCCTTCTGTGAGAGCAGGCATTGTTTCTTCCAATGAAAACAGCTTTCGACAGAAGCGGATTGTTGCGGAGTCTGCACAGGTTAGCATTGAGAATGAGCACGTGAAATATCAGGAACGCCAATGCCTGAAGCACAGGCTGGAAGCTATATTCCGTGGAACAGAGTATGAGGAGAAGCTTGTGAAAATCTGTGAACTGGTTGAGGCAGAGCAGAAACCAAAGGCTCTGTACATAGGCTCGCTGAAACTTTTTGGGAGAACGGATGGGACAAAGATATACAGATACCTGAAGCGGACTGATGTAAGTGTATGATATCATAATTACATGTTGCAAATGGCTGGACAAATGAAAGAATAGTGGTGGCTGAAGATATAATGAACATATGCAAGCCGCCCCACCGGGCGGCCTGCAGTGTTTTTAAGAATCGATCAGGGAAAAGATATCCCATTTATATATCAGTTGCTGAAGAACGCCTCCGCCAGTCTCGTCAGCGCCAGCTGATCGCTGCCTCCCATAACCTCGCGGCTGGAATGCATGGCCAGCAGGCCGACACCGACGTCGGCTGTCCGCATGGGCAGGTGGGAGGAGATGATGGATCCGATGGTTCCGCCGCCCCGGGTATTGGAGTGCTTTACGAATCTCTGGTAAGGGATATGTTCCCTCGTACACAGATCGATGAGGGATCCGAGAATCTCGCTGTCCCAGCTATAGGACTGGTTGCTGGCTGTTTTCAGAACAAGGCCGCGATTTAAGACAGGGTAATTGGTAATGTCCTGGGATGCGGGATGGTTCGGGTGGTAGGCGTGAGCCACATCTGCGGACAGCATCATGCCGCCGGCGATATCAGCCATGCAGTCGGTCTGATTTTTCCCGAAAGATTGCCAGATTTTCCCGATGATGACGGCCGGCAGCGAGGAATCCGCGCCCTGCTTGCTGAGGCTGCCGATTTCCTCATTGTCAAAAAGGCAGACCAGATTGACGCGGTCGGCGTTTTGACTGTTGATCAGCCCATAGATCAACGCGCAGACAGAGGTGATATCATCCAGTCTCGGTGCAGAGATGAATTCGCTGTTGATACCGACGCACGCAGGCTGTTCCGTATTGTAAATGCACAGGTCGTAATCCAGGATATCGTGCGGGTCTACGTTCAGTTCCGAAGCCAGGATATCGTGCGGGTTCACATTCAGTTCCGAGGCCAGTATCTCCAAGAAGGTCGTATTCTTATTCAATGGAAAAGTTTTTTCGCATAAATTGCCGGTCTGGTCGTCGGTCATTCCGATGATGGGAAGCAGATGCTTCTGGTTGTCGATGGGAGCTCCGTTTTCGTTCACGCCTCGGTTCATGTGAATGGCCAGATTTGGCAGGTACAGGATTGGACGCCTGAAATCAATCAGGTGGACATCCGGTCGGTCATAGCGTTCTCCGCGCAGGACCACTTTTCCTGCCAGAGAGAGCGGCCGGTCAAAAAAAGTATTTAAAATAGGTCCGCCGTAAACCTCAGTATTCAGCTGCATGTATCCGTGGGAAAAGATTTCCGGGTTCGGCTTTATCTTGATCGCCGGGAAATCCGTGTGCGCTCCGGCAATATGGATGCCGTTCGCAAGATCACATTCATTTCCGATGGTAAAAGCATAGAGCGTCGTATCAAAAGGGCAGCAGAAATAGCGGCCGCCTTTCTCAAGCCGCCACGTATCTTTTAATTTTAATTCCGTAAAACCGGCGTCTAAGAGAACCTTCCGGCTGTGAGCGACAACGTGAAAAGCAGAGACGCCGGAGGATAAGTATTGAAAAAGCTGTTCGATTTCAGGGGCTGTTTTTTGCATGATAATTCTCCATTCTATATTTTTTTATCGGTTGAATACCCATTGATCCATTCGGGAGAACGCTTCTTTTACGAGAGAGAGCGGAAGTGCCAGATTCATGCGGATGGCGTAGTCTCCGTGGAACATTTTTCCGTCCTGAATGGCAACGCCGACATTCCAGCAGGCTTTTTCCACGTCCTCGATTGTTTTATGATGTGTTTTGCACCATTCCTCGCAGTCGACAAAGAGCATATAGGTTCCCTCCGGTTTGCTGACACGAAGATCTTCGAAGTGATTATGAATATAATCACAGGCATAGTTTATATTGCCGGAAAGCGTCTCGCACAGTTCATCTACCCATTGGTTTCCCTCCGGCTTGTAGGCCCCGATCAGAGCATGCATGGACAGTACATTCATGTCATTGTAGTGGCATTTTGAACTTTTTGCATCGCAGCGATCCCTTAAATATTTGTTATATATGATGTGGTAGCTGCCAACCAGCCCGGCCAGATTGAAAGTTTTGCTGGGGGCATAAAGGGCGACCGTCCGGTTGAGGGCATCTTCGCTGACCGACTGCGTCGGAATGTGTTTATGTCCGTTTAAGAGAATGTCGGACCAGATTTCATCTGAAACCACGACACAATCGTATTTTTTTGTATAGCTCCATAGCCCTTTCCAGTTCCCAACGCTCCCAGACACGGCCGCAGGGATTGTGGGGACTGCAGAAAATGACCGCATGAATATTATATTTCCGGATTTTATTTTCCATATCTTCAAAATCCATACGCCAGATATTGTCTTTATCTTTCACGAGAGGACTATGCACAATTTTGAACCCGTTATTCTGCAGAGATCCGGTAAATCCGATATAGGTAGGGCTGTGGACGAGGATCGGGTCGCCGGGGTTTGCAAAACTGGTCAGTGCGGTAACTACGCCTCCGATCACGCCGTTCTCATAACCGATACACTCCGGAGTCAGAAGCGCCGGGTCACAGCCATTCCGGCTGGTCTGCCATTGGATGATAGAATTGTAATATTCCGGGGTCGGGTTAAAATACCCGAACGCCGGGTGGCTTGCCCGGGCAATAATGGCTTCCGGAATCGTGGGCACGGTAGGGAAATTCATGTCGGCTACCCACATGGGAATGGCATCGAATCCGTCCATCGGGAGTTCCGGAGCAAAGCCCGGCATGCTGCCCAGACCGTCGATTGCAATGGCGTCGTGTCCGCTGCGGAACATGATAGAGGTAAAATCGTATTTCATAGTATAGAGGTCTCCCTTCAAAAAATGCTTTTCCGGCGCTCTTATCTTAGCACAATAAGATGAGATAAAAAATAAGTTTGGAGAAAATTGCTGTAAATAATGTGGAGTGACTGGTGTTAATTCGAATTTAACTCGATTCTAACTCGGTTTTAACTCGGCAAAACGAGTTAAAATATGAAATTAACTCAACAAACGAGTTAAATTGAGGTATGTTAGTGTATAATTATAGTTGGCATAAATAGGAATTGTTACTAAAATAAAGG
>JAJQCB010000225.1 GCA_021203005.1 Clostridiales bacterium
GCAAGCCTTTCACATGGAATATAAAGAAAGGAGTGTCGAGACTGTCTACTCGACAGAATCTCTATGAAGGTATTAGGACTATGTTCCGGAAGGAAAAACGGCAACACGGAAATTATGATGAAGGAACTGTTTATGGCTGTGGAGGAGAAAATCCCCGGAACAGAATGCAAACTGGTGCGCGTTCAGGAGACGGATATTAATACCTGTGTCGGATGCGAGACCTGCATGGTGAACCATTTGAAGGGCAACTGGGAATTCCACTGCATTCATAAAAACGGCAGTGATCATTTTTATTTTATTGAGCAGCTGATGCGCGAGGCGGATGCCATTGTTGTGTCGAGCCCGGCGTATAATCTGATGCCGACGGGGCAGCTGATCAAGCTGCTGAATAAAATGCACGCGTCTGGAGATTACCGCGATGTGGTGGAAAAAGAGAACAAGATCGGCGCGGCGTTTTCCATCGGCGGAACAGACTGGACAAACTTCACGCTGAATTTCTGTAAGATGATAGCGATGGAGCTTGCGGGTTCTTACGAGGCAGTGGTGGACGCTGTGCATTTTGATTTTATGCCGTCAAAAGGGACGGTTTTGCTGGAGGATGATGTGCTGGCCCGCATGCACAAAATGGGGGAAAATATCGCGGAGGCATTGCTGAAAAAAGAGCAGGGCGAACAGCCGGAGTATGTCGGCATACCGGGAGTCTGCCCGGATTGCCACGGGAATATGCTGGAGATTCGCGAAGACGGAGTCTACTGTCCTCAGTGCCTGACGAAGGCAAACGTAAGCCTGGTTGACGGAAAACTGGATGTGGAGTTTACGCAGGAAGAACGGGATAAGAACCGTTGGTCTATCTGGGGCAAACGGCTGCATGATGATAATATCCGCAAAGGGCATGCGAAAGCGGCGCAGGGTAAGGATATAATCCGGGAGAAATCAAAGAAATATACGGAGTACGATCGCGCGGTGACATTGCCGGATCCAATCAGATAATGGCAGAAGACTATTTGCAGCTATTCGGGACAGCATGACGTATTTGCCGTGAAGTGCATCGGATTACGTAAATGAGACGAATATTTTTATGCAGAAAAGGAATGAAACGATATTAGAAAAATCTTTTCATTCCTTTTTGCAGCTTGTATAATAGAAATAAGACTTTAGTAATTTCGCATATTAATTTTGCTGATGTGCGAAATGCTTACGTATGAATATTTTGATAGGGGAGGGCAATATGTACAGTGATAAGACGGTGATTCAAAATCTGCTCCGCGATACGGACATTGCCGGCCTGGAAGCAGCTGTGGAGGGCGTCCATTTTTTCAATGAATGTGAACCGCAGATCCTGGATCCGGAGCCGGAGGAGCGGATCATCAAGACGGCCTGTCGTGCCTGTATCGCAAACTGCGGCGTGTTGGCTCATGTGAAAAACGGCCGTGTCGTGAAGCTGGAGGGCAACCCGGTGGATCCGATGAGCCGCGGAAAAATGTGCGCGAAAGGGTTGTCCGGAATTCAGGCGCTCTATAATCCGAACCGGAATAAATATCCGCTGGAACGGGTCGGTGAGCGAGGCGGCGGCAAGTGGCGGCGCATCACCTGGGACGAGGCGATTGATAAGATTGCGTTTCATCTGATGGAGACGAGAGAAAAATACGGCGCGGAGGCGGTCTTTGGCTCCACCGGAGGCGGCGGAAATCCGGAGGTCTGGAGTGTCTGCCGTTTCTGCAACGTGTTTGGAACGCCGAACTGGTTTGAACCCGGGTGCGCGCAGTGTTACCTGCCCCGTGTCCTGGGTTATACGATGATGTACGGCGGCGATGATCCGAGTATTGCGGATTCCAACGCGCTGGAACTGTATTTCCCGGATGAGACGCCGATTCAGTGTCTGGTGCTCTGGGGGACGGATCCTTCTTATTCCTGTCCTTCCAGCGGCGGCCGTATGGTGAATGAGCTGCGGGCGAAAGGGGTTAAGACCGTTGTGATCGATCCCCGGTTTACGCCGGACGCGGCGAAAGCGGACGTGTGGCTTTCGATTCGGCCCGGTACGGATGTGGCGCTGCATCTTACCTGGATCCGCTATATCCTGGATAATAAATTATATGATGAAGAGTTTGTGATGCGGTGGACCGACCTGCCCTATCTGGTGGATGTGGAGACGAAGTTTATGCTCCGCCCGAAGAAGGGGGAGAACGGCGAGCCGGATACCTTTATGGTCTGGGATCGGAAGACGAACTCCATGCAGCCTCTGGAGTATCCCTGGAATGAAGATCTGGATCCGGTGCTGGACGGCGAGTTTGTAGTAGACGGAAAAGTTTACAAGACCGGTTACCGTCTGCTCTGGGAACGTGTGGAAGAGTGGACGTTAGAGCACGGCGGAGAAATCTGCCGGCTTGAGCCGGAGCGCATCGAGCGGGCGATCCGGATGTATACGGATAACCAGCCCAGCGGTATCGCGCTTGGCGTTGCCACCGATCAGACACCGAACTCCGAGCAGGCGGCGATGGCAGCCTGCATCATTGACTGTCTGATGGGCAATGTGGAGCGTCCGGGTGCGCTGCTTCAGCGTTTCCGCAAGAGCGGGACGTTAAGAATGCCGAACTACCCGGTACCGCAGGCGGAGAAGCTTCTGCCGGATGAGATGCTGAAAAAACGTCTCGGCGGCAATGAATACAAAGGCTTACATATCTGGTGGGCAGGCCAGCCGACGGCGATTCTGGATGCGGCGATTACAGGGAAACCTTATCCGCTGAAGATGTGGATCGACCGGTCCGGCAATAAGTTTGGCGTGGTGGCCGATGCTTCCAAGGTAGAAAAGGCAATCGCAAATCTGGATTATGTTGTGCACGCTTATATGTATCCTACATCTTTCTCCGCCTACGCGGATATCCTGATTCCGACGGAAGAGTGGCTGGAGATGGATATGCTGGTGGAGACCTGCAATACCATTGTGGCAAGACAGGCGACGACACATCTCTGGGAGACCTGCGACGAGGCGCTTTTGTGGTCAAAACTGGCAAAACGATGTGCCGAGATGGGACATGAGGGATGCCAGAAGGCGTTTGACGCGGAGTTTATGGGAGAAGACCTGGCTTACTGGGATACCATGGAGGAGCTTTTCGACCACTGTGTCGGCAAGATCGGCATGACCTGGAAAGAAGTTAAGGAAAAAGCACCGTTTGAGTATCTGCCCAGGGATGAGTGGCGGAGTTACTACGTGTATAAATGGACGGATGAGAAGACCGGCAAGCTCAAAGGCTTTGACACGCCGTCGAAGAAGATAGAGATTTATCTGGACAGCATGATCACGCTGGGGCGGACGGGACAGCCTTTTGCCAAGTGTGAGCTGCCGCCGGTGGAGGTGGACTACGATCCGCTGCCCTATTATCTGGAGCCGCCTGAGGGGCCGATTGCAGACCCGGAGCTGGCAAAGGAATATCCGCTGATCATGACTAACGGCCGGATCCCGTTTTTCCATCACTCGACGCTGAGGAACGTGGCGGCATTGCGTGAGATTTATCCGGTTCCGGAGGTCTGGATTCACCCTTCCGATGCGGAAAAATACGGCGTCGCACCGGGCGAATGGGTCTGGATCGAGTCGCTGCGCGGAAAGATCCGCGCGAAGGCCTATGTGACGGAGGGGATCTGCCCGGGAGCCGTCTGCATGGAGCGCTTCTGGGCGCCGGAGAATTTAAATACAAAAACTCACGGATGGAAAGAGATGAATGTCAATGTCCTGACCAAGGCGTCCGGGCCGTTTAATGACGTGGTGGGAACTTACACGCTTCGGGCTTTCCTTGTGAAGATTTATAAAGCGGAGGAGGGCGCACCGGAGGGCGTCTGGACAAAACCGGAGGACTTCAAATCATGGCTGCCCATCGGCAGTGCGCACGGGAGGTATATCGAATGGCACAATTAACAATGGTAGTGGAACTGGATCGCTGCATTGGCTGCCGCGGCGGCTGCCAGGTGGCGTGCAAAACCGAGAATGAGATTGCGTTGGGGCCGTCCCGGAGCAAATTTTATACCATGGGACCGACCGGGCATTTTCCGGATATTGAGATGTACTTTATGCCGGTGATGTGTCAGCAGTGTACGAACCCTTCCTGCACGGAAGTCTGTCCTACCGGAGCCTGCTATAAGGACGAGGAGGACGGCGTTATTTACATTGACCGGGATGTCTGCATCGGCTGCCAGAGCTGTATGCGCGCCTGCCCTTATGAGGCGAATCTGTTTAACAGGGAACTGCACGTGATGGACAAGTGCAACCTCTGTGTGCAGCGGCGGGAAGACGGGCTGGAGCCCGCCTGTGTGCGCAACTGTGCCGGAGGAGCTCTTCATGTCGGGGATATCGATGATCCGGAGAGTGAAGTGTCGAAGCTGCTGGCTGCCAATGAGGGGCATGTTTATGCATTGAAGGATGAAAACGGAAATGAGCCCACCGGGCGGTTCATCCTGAAAAACTGCAAATGGATTGACGAATTGCCGTTCGACTTCGAACGCCGGATGAAAGGGGAGAAGTGACATGGAGAATAAACAGGAATTCTGCGCTGTGATGCGGCAGCGGGCGAATCTCTATCGTTTCCTTAGCCGCATTTACATCCTGGAGGCAGATGAAAAGCTGCTCGCACAGATGAAGCGGATGTCATTTCCTGAGGAGCCGGGGGATGCTGATCTGCGGGATGGATACGCGAGATTGAAAGAGTATCTGGCGGGTGTGCATTTTGAGGATGAAAAGGCTGCTGAGGAAGAAATTGGTGGAAATGTTGCGGAAAAGGTCACCGAACTGGAAGTGGAGTACGCGAGAATCTTCCTGGCAGCAGGTGTTGCCCAGGGAACCGCGGCTTTCCCCTACGAGTCGGTTTACACCAACAAAAAGCACCTGGTCAACCAGGAGGCCTGTGATGACCTGACGGCTCTGTATGCGGCGAAAGGCCTGAAACCGCGGGAGGATATGTACCGGATTCCGGATGACCACGCGGGGCTGGAGTTTGAATATATGGCTCGGCTCTGCGATGCGGCGGTGCGTGCCTGCGAGGCGGATGATGAGGCAGCGCTGGAGGAGAGTGTCCGGGAGCAGAAGACCTTTTTTGACCATCATCTGAGACGGTGGGTATCGCTTTTCGGCGGAGATATCGCAAAGCATGCGCAGACGGCGTTTTTTGATGGAATCGGCAGGATCACGAGAGGGTTTATGGTGCAGGAGACGGCATTTCTTAAGTGATAAATTACAAATGCTGTATCATCCGAAGTACAGGCGGGAGAGCTGATCGGTTAGCGCAGCGGTTTCCCGCATATATATAGGAGGACAAGATGGGATATTATGTGACAACAGAGCAGCTGGATGAGATTTTTGCCGGGCTGCGGGGGAGCACAAAAATCTGCGCACCGAAAGAGATTGTCCGCCGGGTGCGCGGCAAGCGGCAGACGGAAATCCGTTACGGCGAGATAAAAAAGACCTCGGAGATTGTATGTGACCGGAAATCGGATTTCGGTCCGAAAGAGATTATTTATCCGGTGATGCAGACACTGCTCTATTTTGCGGTGACGGATGTGATCGAGAGTGAGGTAAAGGATGACAGGGATATTCTGATTTTTGCCAGACCCTGTGATATCAACGCGATCCGGCGGCTGGATCAGATTTTTCTGAAAAACGGCGGACAGCCGGATTCCTATTATGCCAGACTGCGGGAGAAAGCAAAGTTTATCCTCCTGGAATGCCGGGAGAGCTTTGAGACCTGCTTCTGTGTCTCGATGAATTCCAATATCGCCACGGATTACGCGGCGGCGATCCGGTTTGACGACGGGGGAGCGTATGTGGAGGTAAGGGATGCGGCGCTGGAGCCGCTATTTGCGGATGCAAAAGAGGCGGACTTTACGCCGGAATTTGTGACAGAGAATCTGCGCACGGTACAGGTGCCGGACATCCCGGACCGGAGCTATCTGAAGGATATCATCAATCTGGAATACTGGGATCAGTTTAACGAGCGGTGTATTCTCTGCGGCGGATGCAACACCGTCTGTCCCACCTGCACCTGCTTTGATACCAACGATATCATTTACAATGAGACCAGCCTGGAAGGAGAGCGGCGGCGGACCTGGTCCTCCTGCATGCTGTCCACTTATACAGTTATGGCGGGCGGTCACGGTGTTCGTGACAATGCGGGTGCCAATACACGGTTCAAAACTTTACATAAGGTATATGATTACAAACTTCGTTTTGGCGAGGAGAATATGTGTGTCGGCTGCGGCCGTTGCGATACGCGGTGCCCGCAGGAGATCAAATTCTCAGAGACGATCGGCGGTCTGGCAAAAGAAGTGGAGCGGCTGAAGCAGGAACGGGTACAGGGTGACGGTGAATCTGCGGAGTGAACCATGAAGCACAGCGGCTGGTGATGCAGATAATGCGTTGCGGCGGAAAAGCAGATTCGGCTGCTGTCTGAAAATATCGGAGGAGAAATAACATGGAAAATATTACTTTACCATCACCGCATAGAATTTTGAAACTGACGCAGGAGACTGTGGCGGAGCAGACATTCCGCGTAGAGTGGCACGGCCAAGAGGTGCAGCACGGACAGTTTTTTATGCTGTCCATTCCAAAAGTTGGCGAGGCGCCGATCTCGGTCAGCGCCCGTGGAGACGGCTATGTGGAATTTACGATACGGAAAGTGGGCCGGCTGACTGGGGGATTATTCGGCCTGAGTGCCGGAGATATGCTCTTTATGAGAGGACCTTACGGAAACTCCTTCCCGGTGGAAGACTTTAAGGGAAAGCACCTGGCGGTTATCGCCGGAGGAACCGGTATGGCGCCGGTGCGCAGCACGCTGCAGTATTTTTACGACCATCCGGAGGAAATCCAGTCGGTCTACGCTATTGCGGGATTCAAGGATCCGTCTGCGGTGCTGTTCAAGGACGATCTGAAGAAATTCGGTGAGGCGGAAAAATTTCACACTTACTGGTGTCTGGATAATACGGAAGCGCCCGGATTTCACAAGGGATTTGTCACACAGTATATTTCGGAAATTCCGTTTGCTTCCTTTGGGGATGACTACAATGTGATCATCGTCGGTCCGCCGGCTATGTTCAAGTTCGCGGCGAAAGGCTGTATGGATAACGGCGCCGCGGAGGATCATATCTGGGTGTCCTTTGAGCGGAAGATGGCCTGCGCGGTAGGGAAATGCGGGCATTGTAAGGTGAATGAGACTTACGTGTGTCTGAATGGACCCGTGTTTAACTACACGAAAGCAAAGGAGTTGCTGGATTAGATTAGCCGCGGGGCTTTCCGTGGGGATGACTGGAAAGCGTATTACAGAAGAAATTGGATGATTGCAAATAGATGTATCAGATGCGGTTATTCTCTGGGATGGATAGGCGCGGGCTTGTACAGGGCGGCGTGCTGGAAGAATGATAAAGATGGAAGGGGGCTTTTACATGGATAACATTACATTGCCCTCGCCTCACAGGATTATACAGATCGTGCTGGAGACGGGGACGGAGCATACATTTCGCGTGGAGTGGCATGGGACGCCGGTAAAGCACGGCCAGTTTTTCATGCTCTCGATCCCGCGTTTTGGCGAGGCGCCGATCTCGGTCAGCGCTCAAGGCGACGGCTACGTGGAGTTTACGATCCGGAAAGTCGGAAAGCTGACGGACGGGCTGTTCGGTCTCTATGAGGACGATGTACTGTTCATGCGCGGCCCTTACGGAAATGCTTTTCCCATCGACGACTTTAAGGGAAAACACCTCATCGTCATCTCCGGCGGAACCGGTCTGGCACCGGTACGAAGCACGATACAGTATTTTTATGATTACCCGGATGAGATTCTTTCCGTTCACACAATCCACGGATTCAAGGATCAGGCTGCGGTGCTGTTCAAAGATGATTTAAAAAAGTTCAGTGAAGCGGAAAAAATCGATGTCAATGTGTATGCGCCCGGCTTCCGGCGGGGACTTTCCGGTGAGTTTCTGCCGAAGATCCCGTTTGCGGAATGGGGCGACGACTACAATATCATGATTGTCGGTCCGCCGGCGATGTTCCGGTCGGCGGCCCAGGCCTGTCTGGATTTCGGTGCGAAGGAGGAGCGGATCTGGGTGTCCTTTGAGCGTAAGATGGCCTGTGCAGTGGGCAAGTGCGGGCATTGCAAGATCAATGAGCATTATGTCTGCGTTGAGGGACCGGTGTTCAATTATACAAAGGGGAAAGAACTGATCGACTGAGATGAGGACAGATTTCATAGGAGTTTCAGTTTGGGTTAAAGATAGGAAAGATTGAAAATCGATTGCGGCTGATGATGGTGGTCAGTTTCGGAAACAGGGGCGGGAAATCTGGTAAGGGAAACCAGGTTCCCGTCTTTTTTCTGGTGTACTCTTTCTGTCCCAAAAATTTGATGCTACAATAAAAGTAGACACAAAAGGCTAGAAAAATGTGATTTGTGATAGTACTATTACATTAGCGGCTGAAAGGAGTGTCTGCTATATTCCGCTGTACATGATATGTTGTCTGTAGAAAGACGCTTGCTAAAGTTTGGCTTCAACAGATGATCAAAGCTAAGAATCATTATTTTTGGAATAATAAATACGCGGTATCTTGTAATTTATGATATTCATGGTAGAATTATAAGGAGAGATTGTGAGGATATGGTATACGGAAGGAGAGTTGAAAAATGGCGATGATTCCTTTACCCTATGGCATTGACCTTTTTGAAAAAGTACGCAGAGAGCACTGTTACTATATTGATAAGACGCGCCTGATCAGTGAGATGATGGATGTTCCTTTCCAGGTGAATTTGATCACGCGCCCCCGTCGCTTCGGAAAAACATTGGCGATGAGCATGCTTGCAAGTTTCTTTGACATCCGCAAAGAAAGCCGGGAGCTTTTTGATGGGCTGGAGATTTCAGAGAATAAGGAACTTTGTGAGCAGTGGATGAACCAGTGGCCGGTTTTGTTCGTGACGTTAAAAGATGTGAACGGGCGTGATTTTCCTGATGCGTATGAAATGCTGCATCAGGTTCTTGCAAATCTCTGTAAGGAACATAGATATTTAAAAACAAGTGACAGGGTTGATTCGGAAGACAAGGCGGCTTTTTCAAGGCTGCATGCCCGCAAAGGAGAGCTTGCCGATGTAAAAAACGCGATCAGTCTTCTGCTCCGCATGATGCATGATCATTATGGAAAAGAAGTGATTTTGATTGTAGATGAATACGACGTTCCTCTCGCGAAAGCGAGTGATAACGATTACTATGATGAAATGCTGAATGTGATTCGTACATTGATTGGGATGTCCTGGAAATCCAATCCGAACCTCAAATTTGCTGTGGTGACGGGCTGTCTCAGAGTGGCGAAAGAAAGTATTTTTACCGGTGCGAATAATTTTGTGTCCAATTCTATTTCGGACACGAGTTATCAGGATTGTTTTGGGTTTACGGAAGCAGAAGTGAAGCAGATCTTAAAAGACGCTGATTTATCAGAAGCTTTGCCGGAAATGAAGCGGTGGTATGACGGCTATCGTTTCGGAGAGGTGGAAATTTATTGTCCGTGGGATGTTTTACTTCATGTGCGGGCACTGTGTTTGAAATCAAAAGCTGTACCCGGCAACCATTGGCTGGATACGAGTCATAATAATATTATCCGCAGATTTATAGAACTTCCGGATATGTTTGTAAACGATAAATTTGAGACTTTGCTTTCGGGAGGCGTAATCCAGGAGCGGATTCGCGAGGACCTGACATATGATATCGCTCACTCGTCGGAAGACAATCTGTGGAGTATCCTGTATCTGACCGGATATCTGACCCAGGTTCTGCCGGAAGAGCTGCCGGAGGGTATGACTCCCCAGGAAGGGAAAACCTCTCTCCGCATTCCGAATGAGGAGGTAAAATCTGTCTTCAAAGACACGGTGCAGGCCTGGTTTGAGTCCTCGATTAAAGCCAGAGACCGGAGAGGACTCTTCGATGAATGGTGGAATGGGGAGGACACCAGGCTGACAGAAGATGTCTCGGATATCCTTTTTGACACGATCAGTTATTATGATTACAGAGAAGACTTTTACCATGCGTTCCTTGCCGGGATGTTCTCCGGTGCAGGCTATGACGTGAGGTCGAATTCGGAGCAGGGGAAAGGCAGGGCTGATATTGTGATCCGGGAGCGCCGTCACAGGCGCGCCATTGTGATCGAAGTGAAGTGGCCGGGAAAAAAGAAAAACTCCACTCTGGAGAGTGAATGCCGGGAAGCGCTGGATCAGATTGAGAGGATGCAGTATGCAAAAAATCTCCGGATAGAAGGCTATCGGACGGTTTTGTGCTATGGGGCTGCTTTTTTGGGGAAAGATTGTCTGATCAGGTTAGCCGGGGACGATGAAAGGCAGTGATCCGTATGGAACAGCGCGCAAAAAAAGCGGTGCGGATTTGAAGAGCCGATTGCTATGCTTGAATGTTGACGGATTTTTGAAAATAAAAATATGAAATTTGTTGGTGAATAGTGAGGAAAATGGGATTTTCGGCAGGAAACTCCAGGGATGAGGTATTGGGCTGAAAATAGTTCCGGCAGAAAAGAAATAAGGAGATGCAATCATGGAACTGACACTGGATACATGCCTGTATTTTATCAGCGATCTGAATCCGAAAATTATCCGTAAAACAAAGAATGACAGGTTTTTTGTCGGCGTGAAGCAGTTCTTTGCCGGCATGGAGAGGGAGGATCATATTCCGACTGACCTGTGCGGGGAGAAGGTGAAAAAAGAGCAGGGGGAAGCGGCTTATCTGTACATTGCCGGATGGAAGGAACTCTGGGATAACCGGGAGGTGCTGACGGCAGAGATGACCATATTTGCGGTTCAGGATCTGGACAAACAAGATCTGAATTTTTGGGAGAGCGGGTTTGGTTCGCTGCCGTGTACGCTGGTGTTGGTGGAGGGAGATTATCCGGTCCCCTATCTGGTCAACCGGATGGTCGATGTTTTCAGCCGCCTGGTAAATTGGGATAAGATGATGCATGTCTCCGCACTGGAGGGGAAATCGGTTCAGGAGCTGGTGGATTTAAGCACAGAAATATTGAAATATCCGGTTATGATTTATGATCCTGCTTTTGATGTGATTGCCGCGACAAGAAACGTGAAAGGGGAATATGGTTTTTTCCAGCATACGCTTGAGAAGGGCTATACGGACGCAAATGTTATGTCCCTGGTTCAGAAAAATAATATAAATGAAAGATTGAAGGACGGGGGCCCGCTGGTCGGCCCGGCTGCCGGTGATGAGACGAAGAAGAATGTGTTCCTGAGTTTTTCAGATGGTCAGACTTTATTAGGAAACGCCTGTATCTTCCATGTCTGTTATGATCAAAGTTATCAGGAGAAAGGGTATCTGGATCTGCTTCCGTTTTTTGCGGAGAGTATTACCTTTTGCCTGAAGCGGGATTATGAGCAATCCCGATATGGGCAGATGATGTACGAGACATTTTTGCTGAATCTTATGAATCCGGGGACTTTCTCAGAGGAGCGTCTGAGTGAACAGGTTCAGAATATGGAAGGCCTGAAGATGACCGGACGCTTTGTGCTGGAGGTGGTTGCGTTTGAAAACGTGGAAAACATACCGCTGCAGTTTTTGGTGCGGCTGTTGGATCGGGAACTGTGGAATGTAAAACCGTTTCTGTACGAAAGACAGGCTTGCCTTCTAAAAACCTTGAATCCGGAATGGGAAGCGGATGATATCATAAAGTCATGGGAAATGAGGAGCATGGATGAATTGCTTGCCGATTATCCGTTTTCCGTGGGAATCAGTAACGTATTTTTCCGGATTCAGGATCTGCGATTTGCTTATCTGCAGGCAAAAGCGGCGCTGCAGTTTAAGAAGCCGCAGACCAGATATATGCTTTATGGCGACATTTATTATCATCATTTGTTTTCTGTTTTTGAGCGGGAAATGCCGGTATCCTGCCTTCGGCCGGAGTTTTATCTGAAGATGAAAGACTATGATAAAGAACACAGAACAGATTATTGCCGGATTATTCTGACTTATCTGGAATGCGACTGCAATGCCACACATGCAGCGGAACAGTTGTTTCTTCATCGGAATACTGTGCGGAACGCAGTGCGGTTTGCAGAGGAGCACTGGGGGATCCGGGTGGCGGATACAGAGGTTAAGAAAAAAATGGTGTTATCAGATCTGATTGACAGGTATCTGAGTGCGGAAAAATAAGAGTGTCTGGCAATTGGTCAGTTCCGTCAGCATTATGAATGCTTCGCTACATTTTCGCGATTAGTGACAGAAATATTGATTGTGCAGAGTGCACTTTTGAAAGTGCGATTTTTAATTTTTTCGGGCGTTTTTGTTGAAGAATTTTGGAGTCTTCCTTGATAAAGTATAATAACAAAGAACAAACTGAAAAAATATCTGATAAAACGAGGAGGAACTGGAATGAACAGGACGATGGAGGTAGACGTTGCGGTCATGGGCAGCGGCGTTGCCGGAATGGGCGCAGCGTATAAGCTTGCCAACGCGGGAGGGTTAAAGATCGCGGTATTTGAGAAATATCCGGCACAGGGAGGGGCAGTTTCCAATTGTCCCATGAGCTTCTGTTCCACGCCTGACACTCCGGAAGCGCAGAAGAGCGCATATGAGGTGTTGGGAAGGTTTTCCAATTATACGGCCAACATGGGGCTGGTGAGCAAGGCAATCAAATATTCATCGGAACTCCCGGATCTGATTTTAAATCAGCTCAGGATTGAGGCTCCAATGGTAGTGAACCGTCCGCCGGCGGAGTACGGGACACAGCGCGGCTATACGGTAGGACACGCAAACGGGCTGGACGTGGGGGATATTTATTTTTTAAAAGGTCGCGGACAGGGCCACGCATTTGCTCTTATGCTGCTGCGGCTTCGCTTTATGCTGGAGAAAAAAGGCGTAGAATTCTATTTTTCTACGCCAATCAAAAAAATTATCCGGGATTCAGAAAGCGGCAAAGTGACAGGCGCCGTTGCGTATGATAAAGAAGGAAATCAGATTAACATCAGGTGCAAGGCACTGATTGTAGCTTCCGGCGGCATCAGCGGCAATATTGAGATGATGAAAGAAGAGGGAATCCTGAATACTAAATTTGAGGATGCTTATAAAGATGGCGGTCAGGTCATGATCACCTTTCCAGATAGCTGTCAGGATGGCGACGGCCAGAAAGCGGTCTGGGCGATCGGCGGGAAAAAAACCGGTTTTGCGATAAGCGCGGATCCGGAGGTGCCAAATCCGGGCGTGCGCGTTGGCCCGAATACACCGTGGCTGAGCGCAAACCAGATTAAGATTATCACCGAGCAGCCGTATCTTCGTGTGAATGAGCTCGGAAAGCGTTTTATTAATGAAGAAATGTCTAACAACCATACGGCAATATCCAGTTCTCTGGCGTTAAATTGCCCGAATATGGCCGGCTACATGATTTTTGATGAGGATACGGCAAAGGCGTTGGGCGAGAAGGTTGAGAATGGATACGTTTATTTTATCTTCAAGGGTGTGTCTATTCAGAATATTCGTGGTCAGATAGACGAGGCGGTTGCGAAAGGCAATCAGCATATGTGTCACTTTGACACAATCCATGAAATATGTGAATACATGGGCATCAATGAGGCCGGTCTGAGAAAGACGTTGGAGAAGTATAATAAGGCAGCGGAAACCGGAATCGACGAGGACTTTAAGACTAACCCGAAATATATTAAGCCGGTGCGTGAGGAGAGCGGACATATTTATTGCTTCCGCATTCTGGCCGGCGGGTACGATACCATGGGTGGTCTGGCGATCGATGAGAACGCGAATGTGGTGGATAAAAACAATCTGCCGATCGAGGGACTTTATGCGGGCGGCGACATGGCGACAGGAAGCCTTTTAGGGAATCCTCCGGTCAATGCGGGAGGTAATGTGTACTGTTCCATGACAACCGGTTTGCTGGCGGGAGACAGCGCGGCAGCTTATGTGAAGGGAGAGTGCTGATAATGAAAATAGAACTGGCTGATTATTGTATCCGTTGCGGAATCTGCGAGGATCTCTATCCGGATTTGTTTCAGAGAAACTATGACGATCATTGCATGGACATTTTGTATGATGAGATTCCGGAAGAACTGGAAGAACGGGCAAAAAAGGCTGCGGAAGACTGTGCCGTGGCGGCGATCCGGCTGAAATAAGGTTAGAGAAATTCAGAATAAATCCCTATTCGAGAGAGCAATGGCTGGGAAATGCCGTTGCTCTCTCGTTATATACGCGGTACGTAAGAAATATAACAGCTGATTTGTAAAAAATTATTCCGATATCCATTTTCTTGCAAATGCTTTTGCTTTTTCCAGATCGTCTGCGTTGGGATGCCCTGCGGCGATAAATTTAAAATTGCCCTTACAGAGGAACGTCTCTGTCTCCGCCAGCATATCCTTATCCATCAGTGCTTTGCGCATTTTCTTGCAGGGGTCGCCGATGGCGGCATCTCCGAAGAGAATGATTTTTCCGACATGCTTTCGATCCAGACGCGTGATGAACCCGAGAATGCTGGGGTCGAGCTTGCTTGCATAGATAGCTCCGCCTAAGAATAAGGTGTCTGTGTAGCCGCGGATCCGCTCTGAGGTGGGAACCGCTTCGCAGCCGAGTTCTTCTGCCATGGCCTCCGCAATCTGTTTTGTATGTCCTGTACGGGAGAAGTAGCGGACGCCGTATTTGTATTTTGTTTCTTCCATAATAAAGATGCCTCCTTTTGGAACCGCCGCAGGTTGTTAAACTGTTTTGCTGCAGCGGGGTTATGTGTATAAAAGAGTATACCCCTTTTTCATAAGAAAACATAGACATAAATGAAAAAATAAAACCGGCAGATATTTATCTGCCGGTTCAAGTACGCCATCAGGGGCTCGAACCCTGGACAAATAGATTAAGAGTCTACTGCTCTACCAACTGAGCTAA
>JAJQCB010000009.1 GCA_021203005.1 Clostridiales bacterium
AGGCGATGCGCAGGGAGGTTCTGATCAAACGTCTGACAAAAGCGGAGAAGCTGGCTTTGATACAGGAGAGCAACTGGATAGAACAGCTGGACGAGTGGGGGCTTGGGGACCTGGAAGTGGAGCATGGGGATCCTGTTCAGGTGAGAATATCAGAATAGTGTTTTAGAAATAACCGGATCTGTTTTCCAGGCAGCACAGATCAAAAATCTTCAGCCAGACGAAAACAGGGAGAATGGTGCGTCTGGTGTGGAAATGCGCAGAGTGATACAGAAGAAACCGGAAAGACGAAGGGGAAAGCTTACAGTATGAAAAAAAGATACTGGCAGTAACAATTATAGCGGCAGCGGCATGTCTGCTTCTGGGAGTTGCAGGGTTCCGGGTGTATCGTGCCGGTTCTTTTTCGTGGGATATTTTCACAGAGGAGGAGAATGTCCTGGCGGAGACATCGACCGCCTATCGGTATGACCTGGCTTTTTCCCGTACGCTCTTCCAGTATTCTTCTTTCCGGAGTATGTACCGGGCAGATTACAGTACGGCCATTCCGGGACTGGAAAACACCTGTTTTTCCGAGTCCGAATCGCGCCAGATGGTACCGCAGGGAATCTGTATCGCGGAGGAGTATATGCTGATCACTGCATATGATAAAACCGAGCAGGAGAATTCCGTGATCTATGTGCTTTCGAATGAGGATGCGTCGAACCGCGAGTTTCTGACGCTGATTGTCCTGCCGGATTGTAACCATGTGGGCGGTATCGCCTATGACGGCAGCAACCTCTGGGTGGCAAAGAGTACCAGCAAGTGTCTGGGCAGAATTTCGCCGGCCCGGATTGAGGAGGCGGTGGAGTCCGGACAGTCTGTCTGTGAGCTGGACGGTTATGATGAGGAAGTATCCTGCGGGATGACGGCCTCCTTTGTATCCTGGAACGATGACCGGCTCTGGGTGGGGACGAGCCATTCTTTCTTTTCCCAGCAGGGGAAACTGGCGGTGTTTCTGGTGGATTCCGGTGAGGAAGGGACGGAGCTGACCAGGCAGTTTACCCTGGATATTCCCGATTATGTACAGGGAATTTCCTTTTTTTCAGTGGATGAGACGCCTTATGTTGTGATGAGCGCTTCCTTTGGGAGATTCAGCGACTCCTGTCTCTATCTGTACAGGGAGGAAATCAGCGATAAAAAATTAAAGCTGTATTATGAAACGACCTATGAATTGCCGCCCATGACGGAGGAGCTTGTCAGCGATGGGGAGTTTACCTACTGCCTGTTTGAGTCGGCGGCCACCTGCTACAGTGCGGCGGATGGGTTTTCCTGCCGCTATCCGGTAGATCGGGTCTGTGCGCTGCAGAACCGGATGCTGGCGGGAGCAGAGGAGGCTGCGGATGATTTTTAATATCATAGGATAATTCGTCCTGGATATTAAAACACTCTGTAAAGATATGGTGTTTATAAAAAGTTTAAACATTTTATGGGAGTCTCCACTAGGCATGGTTTTAAATTAATGGTATACTGAAACCATAGTATGAGTCATCGGAGCCTGGCAGCAGCCTATGGATGGACAGATTTACCGGGCGAGTAAAATATTTTGTGAGATGGAGGAACATCATGGAAAAGGTTTATCAGAAAATGACTTACTCCGGAGCGTTTAGCGTGATCGGCGGCGTATGCGCCATTATTATCGGATGTTTTGTGATTATATCCGGCGGTATGATGCTGAAAAACAGAAAGAAGATTCTGTTTTAAGATAAGTTGTTTTTCAAATACGGCCGATTCGGGTTGGGCGTACCGGACGGCCGGATGCAGATTCAGACAGGAAAAGAAGAAAGATATGCAGAGAACACAGGATGCGTTTTTTGCATATCTTTTTTGTAACTGTTTTCGACCTGGGAAAAGGTTCTTCAGACAGCGCGGTGCATGGAGAATTATTTATATAAAAAGAGGATTGACAAGAGAATATAAAAGTAGTAACATATGTTTGCTTTCGGACTGTTTGAAATCAAACTGTTTGAAATCAAACAAAAAAGGAGGTGCGGGATGGAACGAATGGTTGGACATGAGGTTCACATGTTATCCAATCTGATCAGCCGGGTGATTGATAATTCGCCGGTGCGGCTGCAGGTGGAGAATGTGACAGGCAATAATATCTGGATCATCGGCTTTATCGCGAAGCGCGGAGATCAGGATGTCTTTCAGAAGGACCTGGAGAAGCATTTCGGAATCACACGTTCTACGGCTTCCAAGGTAGTGAGCCTGATGGTGAGAAAGGGCTTGATCGAACGCCAAAGCGTGCCGGACGATGCCCGGCTGAAGAAACTGGTGCTGACAGAGCAGGCCTGGACGATTCTTGACCAGATGGATGCAGAATTCCATAAGGTTGAGGATACTCTGTGTGAGGGTTTCACCGAGGAAGAGATGGAACAGTTTTTTACCTGTATTCACAGAATGCAGGATAATATCATAAAAAAGGAGGGCAAATGGAATGATTAGGAAACTGATGCGCTCCCTGCGGGAGTACAAGAGGGCCACGATTCTGGCGCCGGTCTTTGTCATTGTGGAAGTTGTGATGGAAATCCTGATTCCCTATGTGATGGCGAGTCTGATCGACGACGGTATTGAGGCCGGGAATATGTCAGTGGTCATAAAGCTGGGCGTGCTTTTGCTGGTATGCGCGTTTATCTCTCTGGCTTTCGGCGCACTGGCAGGCCGGGAGGCGGCTGTCTCCTCAGCGGGACTGGCAAAGAATCTGAGAAAGGATATGTATGCGAAGGTGCAGGAGTATTCGTTCTCAAATATCGACCGCTTTTCAACGGCCAGTATTGTAACGCGTCTGACAACGGATGTGACGAATATACAGAACGCATTTATGATGGTAATCCGGACGGCTGTCCGCTGTCCGATTATGCTGATCGCCGCGCTGGTTGTGGTGTTTTCCATCAACCGGAAGATGGGACTGATTTTTGTAATCGTAATTCCGATTATGGCGGTGGTTCTGGGCTTTATCAGCGTCTATGTGCATCCGTATTTCAAGCGGGTGTTTAAGACTTACGACCGTTTAAATGAGGTGGTTCAGGAGAACCTGCACGGTATCCGCGTCGTGAAATCCTACATCCGTGAGGATCATGAGGAGAAAAAGTTTAAAAAGATTTCCGAGGCGATCTATAATGATTTCAGCCATGCGGAAAAAACGCTGGCAATCAATATGCCGGCGATGATGACGGCAATCTATACCTGTATTATCCTGATTTCCTGGTTGGGTGCGAAAGCAATCGTTGCCAGCGGGAACACGGCAGGTGTCGTCGGCGGTATGACGACCGGCGAGCTGACCAGTATGTTTACTTACGCGATGCAGATTCTGATGAGCCTGATGATGATTTCCATGATTATGGTTATGGTCGTGATGTCTGTCGCATCCGGAAACCGTATTGTGGAAATCCTTGATGAGGAGAGCGATATCCAGAATAAGGAGAATCCTGTGATGGAGATCAAAGACGGGTCTATCACATTCGAGGATGTCTGTTTTCGTTACTCTAAAGAGGCAGACCGGGATGTGCTCTCGCACATCAATATCGAGATTAAATCCGGTGAGCGGGTCGGCGTGCTCGGCGCGACCGGTTCGGCGAAATCCAGTCTGGTGCAGCTGGTTCCCCGTTTATATGATGTGACGTCGGGGCGCGTGACGGTCGGCGGCGTGGATGTCCGCGATTATGACCTGGAGGTGCTGCGTGACGGCGTGGGCATGGTGCTTCAGAAGAATGTCCTGTTCTCGGGAACCATCAAGGAAAATATGCGGTGGGGCAACGAGGACGCGACGGATGAGGAGATTATGGAGGCCTGCCGGCACGCACAGGCGGATGAGTTCATTCAGCGCATGCCGGATAAGTATGACACGTACATTGAGCAGGGCGGCACGAACGTGTCCGGCGGACAGAGACAGCGTCTGTGTATCGCCAGGGCTCTGTTAAAGAAGCCGAAGATCCTGATCCTCGATGACTCAACCAGCGCCGTGGATACGAAGACAGATAAGCTGATCCGCCAGTCTTTTGCGGAGGATATTCCGGATACGACAAAGTTTATTATCACACAGCGTGTCGCGTCGATTGATGACGCTGATAAGATCATTGTTCTGGACGATGGTAAAGTAGTTGCGGTCGGCAATCATGAGGAATTGTTAAAGACAAGCGATATTTACCAGGAGACCTTTGAATCTCAGCAGAAAGGTGGTGGTCTGGATGAATAAGAAAAAAGGTGCAAAGGATACCAGAGGAACGGCAGCGCGTCTGCTGAGCTACATTGGTCAATATAAAGTACGTTTCATCATCGTGATCTGCTGTATTGTCATGGCGGCGATCACAACGGCTCTGGCCAGCCTGTTTATCCAGTCTCTGATTGACGATTACATCATGCCGCTTGTGGCGTCAGACAATCCGGATTTTGCGGGATTGCTTCGTTATCTGCTCAGGATGGCGGCAATCTTCGCCTGCGGTGTTGTGGCGGCTTTGCTTTACAACCGTATTATGGTGACGATCGCGCAGGGCATTCTGAAAAAAATCAGGGACGAGATGTTCGAGCATATGCAGGGATTGCCGATCCGCTATTTTGACACACATACACACGGCGATCTGATGAGCCGCTACACGAACGATACCGACGCACTCCGCCAGATGATGACGCAGAGTATCCCTCAGGTGATGAATTCCTGTATCACTGTGGTTGTGGTATTTATCTCCATGCTGACGGTCAGCCTGTGGCTGACGCTGGTGGTCATCGCGTTTGTAGTTATTATCATGCTGGTGATCCGGAAAATTGCCGGCGGAAGCGCCCGGTACTTTATGAAACAGCAGATTGCGCTTGGCAGGGAAAACGGCTTTATTGAAGAGATGATCAACGGTCAGAAAGTGATCAAGGTTTTCAACCATGAGGAGCAGGCGAAAGAGGATTTTGATAAAGTAAACGATGAGCTCTGCGACAGCGCGACAAAAGCAAATACGTACGCCAACATCCTGATGCCGATCATGAACAATATCGGATTTATCCTTTACGTGGTGATCGCCATTGTGGGCGGTTTCCTGGGAATCGCGGGCGTGAGAAATATCAGCCTGACCGGGGTCGGCGTTCTGACTCTTGGTGCGATCGTTTCCTTCCTGCAGCTCTCCCGGAGCTTTGTGAACCCTATTTCGCAGATCTCGAACCAGATCAACTTTATCGTCATGGCTCTGGCCGGCGCGGAGCGTATCTTTGAACTGCTGGATGAGGAAGTGGAGCAGGACGGAGGTACCGTGACCATGGTTCGTGTCCGCCTTGATGAGGACGGCAATATGGTGGAGTGCCTGGAGCGCACAAAGCACTGGGCATGGAAAGTGCCGCAGTCGGACGGCAGCTTTAAGCTGGTTGAGATGAAGGGACATGTGGAGTTTGACCATGTGGACTTCGGATACAACCCGGAGAAGACGGTGCTGCATGACATCACGCTGTATGCGCAGCCCGGCGAGAAAGTTGCACTGGTGGGCGCTACCGGCGCAGGCAAGACGACGATCACGAACCTGATCAACCGGTTTTATGATATTCAGAGAGGTTCCATCACTTACGACGGTATCGATATTGCTGACATTGAGAAGCCATCGCTGCGGAGATCCCTCGGCGTGGTGCTGCAGGACGTCAACCTCTTTACCGGCACGGTCATGGAGAATATCCGTTACGGCAAGCTGGATGCGACGGATGAGGACTGCATCGCGGCCGCGAAACTGGCGAATGCGGATGGCTTTATCCGGATGCTGCCACATGGTTATGACACTGTTCTGGAAGGGGACGGCAGCGGCCTGTCCCAGGGTCAGCGGCAGCTGATTTCCATCGCCCGGGCGGCGGTTGCGGATCCGCCGGTTATGATTCTGGATGAGGCGACTTCTTCTATTGATACCCGTACCGAGGCCATCGTGCAGAGAGGTATGGATGCGCTGATGGATGGACGTACCGTGTTTGTTATCGCCCACCGTCTGTCCACGATCATGAACTCGGATGTGATCATGGTGCTGGATCAGGGTCGCATTATTGAGCGCGGCAACCATGACAAGCTGATTGAAGAGAAAGGAACGTATTACCAGTTGTATACCGGCGCGTTTGAATTGGAGTAAGTGTATGCGATACCCGAAATTTTTAAAGCAGGGCGGCACCATTGGCTTTGTGGCGCCGTCCTACGGATGCAATATAGACCCCTACCGGACAGCATTTGACAGTGCGCTGGAAACTTTCCGGAGTATGGGATATGAGGTGGAGCTGGGGCCGAACTGCTATGAGGGCAGCGGCATCGGCATCAGCAATACGCCGGAGAAGTGTGCGGCGGAACTGCAGAAATATTACAGCAAGAGAAGCAACGATGTGCTGATCTCCTGCGGCGGCGGGGAACTGATGTGTGAGGATCTGAATTATCTGGACTTTGAAAAGATCGCGGAGGCGAAACCGAAGTGGTATATGGGATATTCGGACAATACGCACATGACCTTTCTGCTGACGACGCTCTGCGATACGGCTGCCATCTATGGACCTTGTGCTGCGTCCTTCGGCATGGAGCCCTGGCATCCGGCGATCGAAGATGCATTTGCCGTGCTGACCGGGGAGAAGCTGACGATTCATGGCTATGACGCCTATGAGGCGGAGAGCGAGAAAGATGAGGAGAATCCTCTTGCACCGTACAATGTGACAGAACCCCGTGTCATGGTGAAAGTGCCGGATGAGGATGTCCGGATGGAAGGGCGTCTCGTCGGCGGCTGTCTGGATGTGCTAACCCTGTTTCTGGGAACAAAGTTTGACCGGGTGAATGAGTTTACGGAGAAATATAAAGAGGATGGGATACTCTGGTTTCTGGAAGCATGCGACTTAAATCCCATGGGAATCCGCCGCGCGCTCTGGCAGCTGGAGCAGGCCGGGTGGTTTCGGTATGTGAAGGGATTTCTGATCGGTCGGCCGCTCTGCCACGGGGAGGAATTCCTCGGTATGAACCAGTATGACGCCGTGATGGGCATCCTCGGAAAGTATGATGTGCCGGTTCTGATGGATCTGGACATCGGGCATATCCCGCCGGCGATGCCGCTGATTTGCGGGAGTTATGCGAAGGTTGAGACGGAGGGGAATGAGATCTCCGTGGAGATGATATTGAAGTAAAAGAAAAACCTGAATGATTCATACAGGCTATGTTGTGTGAAACATTCAGGTTTTGTTTTGGCTTCATAATAAGAATAGTTACCGGGAGAGTACCATTTTGCAGATCGGATTTCCCTGTGAGGAGAACCGCTCCTCATATTCTGTCATGATGTTTCCTTCATTCATCGTCATGTCATGGTGGAGATCCCGGGTGACGGCTTCCAGGTTCCAGCCCGCCGTCTCCGCCTGCTCCAGAGAGAAAGCAAAGAGATCCTGATTGTCGGTCTTGAAATCGATTCGGCCATCCGGAACCAGGATCTGATCATATCGTTTCAGAAACTCGATGGAAGTCAGCCGCCGTTTGGCGTGGCGGTCCTTCGGCCAGGGGTCGGAAAAGTTCAGGTAAATACGGGAGACTTCCTTTTTGGCAAACATGGAGCAGATGTCCGTGGCATCCATGCGGATAAAGCGGATGTTGGGCAGCGGTACGGTCCGCGCGTCGATTTTTTCCAGGGCACGGACGAGGACACTGCTGTATCGCTCGATGCCGACATAGTTAATTTCAGGATGCAGTTCTGCGAGGGCGGTTAAGAACCGCCCTTTTCCCATGCCGATTTCTATATGGATGGGATGGTCATTTCCAAATATATCCTGCCAGTTCCCGGCCTGCGGGGATTCTTCTGTAAAGCATAAATTGTGGGCTGCGATGGCTTCTCTGGAGCCGGGGATGTTTCGTAAGCGCATGGGTACCTCCGGATGGTTGTTTCAAGTGTTTTCGAGCAAAGCTTTTTTCTTTTTTAAGGTAGATATGATATCGTTCAGGTTGCTGCCTTTAAGTGCACCGGGATATTCCTGATCAAAAGTAACCAGTGCTTCTTTTGTACTGATTTCATCACTGCGGTACTTTTTGTACAACTCAGAAAAATCATCGCTATTTAAAAATTCTTTTATGAGCGGTAAAGAATCCTCCGGCATGTCATCCCATCCACCGTACAGATTTTGAACAGCGGTATCGATGTCGGAAAAAGTAAGGGGAACGCCAGTATTATAGTGTTCCCATAAAACACCGATGATGTCTGAAATATCATTTTTATATTTTCTGCCGGACATTAATTTCATGGCGATTAAGTATTCACCCCGGATGGTTCTCACTGTCAGCACATTGGAGAACATCCGGTAGAAAGTAGAATACTGAACCAGTTTGGGAGAATAGGATTTTGTCTTTTTAAAATCAGAATTTAACCATTCTTCCGGCAATCCAAATCGGTCGCTGACGGTGTAGATTGCCTCTTTCATGGAGGAGGCAGCCTGTATCAATGCATCCACGTCATATGTGGTATCGCGGAACCCATAATTTATTAATACAGACGCTCCGCCTATCAAAATGATTTCTGCAGGAGTTTTTTTGCCTGTTAATCGACGGTATTCTTTACCTAGTGCGCGGAAGAAATCATCCAGAGTATTTTTTTCAAAGAAGGTTTTAGCAGACATCACGTACCTCGCATTCTACTATATTAAAGCGCAGGAATTCAGGGATTGCCCGTTTCAGAGCTTCTTTTTTGTGCTTATCTGTATGAAGAGCGGCGTCGGATAAAACTACGCCTTCCGGGTATATCTTTTCCTCGAGCTTTTGGGCGCGTAAGTCACTGTAATCCGTACAAAGCGGCACATTGTTTTCATTGGAAAGGTAGTCTACCATGCCCAACAGATAGAGTGCTTCTGCGTACCATTTCAGATTGTATAATTGCCTGATCTCGTTATGTTCCAGAGTCTCAATAATAAATTCAATATCGCCCTTGTCCTTAACCAGATGACAGACGCTGCTTTTGTAAACTTCAAAGGAAGTACGCTTTCGCGGGGAGTATTTCGGCTCCATTTTTTCTTCTATTAAGCTTTCAATGGAAACGTTTAATACTTTTGCAATCTTATAAAGAGTTCCTGCAGAACATTTTTCTATATTTGCTTTTCCGGAGCAAATATCAGATATCGTTGCCTGTGGTACTCCACTTGCTTTTGCCAATCGGTAGTGTGAAATTTCCCGTTCCAGTAGTAATTCGTTCAAATACACTTTGATCACCTCCTGCCAGCATTATACCGGTTGACCGAAGTAGTGTCAACATGAAATATTATTATTTATATTTGAAAAAGGAATAAAGTATATTTGACGAAACCGCCTTATCTATGGCATACTTAGAACGTGATGGTTTCATGTGTTCACAGAGTTCGCCGGAACAGTGCTGTGCTACATGGGTTGCCATAACACATTGCAGGAAAGGACATGGCGCGTTGAGGCGATATAAATAAGGCGCTGACTTAAGTAGACAGATGAAGACGATTTGGAAAAGAATGACAGCCGTCCTGGCAGCGGCTATCCTTGTAATTACTCTGGTGCCGGCAGCGGCATTCGCGGATGAGGTTTCCTGGCCGTCCGGGCCGGAGGTGGAGGCTGAGAGCGCGATTGTGATTGAGGCGACCACGGGAACGGTACTCTATGAGAAGGATGCAGATACACAGCGCTATCCGGCCAGCATTACGAAGATATTGACGACGCTGCTTGCGTTGGAGAATTCATCGCTGGATGAGGTAGTGACGTTTTCCGAGGATGCGGTATATAAAAATGAGGGGGATTCCTCCCACATCGCAAGAGACATCGGCGAAGAGATGACGATGGAGCAGTGTCTCTATGCGGTGATGCTGGAGTCCGCCAATGAGTGTGCTTATGCCGTGGCGGAGCATGTGGGCGGCGGGGATTATCAGACATTTATCGACATGATGAATGAGAAGGTGACCGAGCTTGGTTGTACTAACACGAATTTTACCAATGCCAACGGTCTGCCGGATGAGGATCATGTCACTACCTGCCGGGATATGGCGCTGATCGCGCAGGCGGCGATACAGAACAGCACATTCCGCCAGATTATCGGAACCACTTCGTATACGATTCCTCCGACGAACAAGCATGACGAGGAGACCCCGCTCAACAATCATCATCGAATGATCAGCAGTTATAAAGGAACGAAGTATCTGTACGAATATTGCCTCGGCGGAAAGACAGGCTATACGGTTGCGGCGGGAAATACCCTGGTGACTTACGCGGAGAAGGATGGAATGCTTCTGATCTGTGTTGTGATGAAGACGACGGCACAGTACGACGATACGATTTCTCTGTTTGATTACTGTTTTGAGAACTATTCCATGTACAATGTTTCGGAATCAGAGACGCGGTATGAGGATTCCGAAAGCGGCAGCAGTACGTTGTTTGGCGAATCCGAGGCGTTTGCAGTGCTTGACTCTGAGGCGGAGATCATATTGCCTGTCGGAGCGGATTTTTCTGACACGGAGGTGGAGGTTTCCTACGATAATGTCTCGGACAGTGTTCTGGGTACTCTGATTTATTCCTATGGCGGAAAGCAGGTGGGAACGGCGGATGTGGTCGCCACGGGAGCCAGCGGTGTGCTGTATGAGTTCGGGGAGGCGACTGATTCGGCGGGTTCGGAGGCAGAGTTTAGTTCTTCGGAGGCAGAGGAGGAGTCCGATGCTTCGGCGGGGGACGGAACCGGGACGGCGGAGACTTTTTTCGAGAAGATCCGGACATTTTTATCTGGGCTGATGGATAAGCTGCCGGGAGACTATCTGATTGTAAAAATTGTCGTGATAGCGGCGGCGGCTGTGGCAGTGTTTTTCCTGATCCGTGCAATTTGTTTTCGCATCCGGCGGATTCGTCGGCGCAAGCAGAGCCGTGACCGGCGCTATAAGGTGATCAAAAATAACCGGAAGTGGAACCGCCGCGGCGGGAGATGACGGCAGGAGGATATACTATGGCTGAACAACAATATCTGCACATCACCCTTTTACAGATGCGGTATTTTCTGGAGGTTGCGTCCTGCGGCAGCTTTACCAAGGCGGCGCAGCTTTTGTATACGACGCAGCCGACGCTGAGCAAGACGATTTCCGCGCTGGAACAGACATTGGATGTCCAGCTTTTTGTCCGCAGTAAAAAGCACGTGATTCTGACGGAGGCCGGACAGCATCTCTACCGGCGCTGGAGTGTGATTCTTCAGGATATGGAAAAATCAATGGACGAGTGCCGTATCCTGCAAGGGGGTCACAACCGCTACCTGGCCATCGGCATTCTGGATTCCCAGGACGGGGAGAAAATCGCATCGCCTGTGCTTCGCCGGTTTCTGGAGCAGTACCCGCAGACCAATATTTCCGTTTCTGCCTGTGAGCCGCAGGAAATCCGTAAGAGCCTGCTGGAGGACAATCTTGATCTGGCCATCACCGTGCTCTATGATATGGAGCAGCTGGACAGCCATCCTTTCGATTATGTCATAATGAATGAGTGCTGCCACAGTGTCTGTATGCTGAAGGATAACCCTTTGGCGGAAAAAGAGGAGCTTACCGTTTCAGATTTGCGGGACAGTCTGTTTGTCGGTATTTCCCCGCTCTATACCCCCAGTTACTGCGGGATGCTGGAGGAGCTGTGCGGAAAGTATGGTTTTTCGCCCCGCTTTATCCGCTACGCTGCCAATGCTTTGTCTCAGCCGTATAATCTCATTGGAAAAAATGACATTTTTATCTGTGATAGAAATTATCGGGAATACAAAAATCCTTCCATGCCGCATTTAGAGTTTCGGCCTCTGGTTGACACACACAGCGGAGTAGCGGTGGTCTGGAAGAGAGAGAATGCAAAAAAAGAATTGCAGCAGTTTGTAAAACTGATTCGGAATGAATCTGAAATGCCTGGCAATCCGTAGTTGCCGCCAGGCATTTTTTTTGTGCTTTTCATCCGCAGACGCCAATTTTATAATGTTCCTTAGAAGAGATTTGATGATATAAGGGACAATCTGAAGTATCATACCCTTTTGTCACTTTAATCATTTGATCGGGTAAGTAGTGATTACGTAATTTTATTTGGAAGAAAGGGGACAGTAGAAAATGGCACTTCAATTTGATCCGATGAGAAGCTGGATTTTTACAGATGTGGTAAAGGAAGAGTACAGGCACAAGTTACTATATTGGCATATGCTGCATGTGGCGGACAGTATTGCACAGTTCGCACCGTATGTATCGAAGTATAGCTTTTATCAGGCCATGCCGGTTCCGCCGGAAGGGGAGCGGTTTGGCACGGTAAAATTTCATCTGTGCGAGCATTATTGGAATATCAATCCGTTTACGGAGGAAATGGGAACAAAAGCGTATTGTGAATACATGCCGGTAGAGTGCCTGAAATGGCAGGGAACGATTCCGGATGACGACGCGATTGACAGCACGAAGAATCTGTCCGGAGATGAAGGACGCAGTACCGGCGGAGAAGAGGGAACCCGGCCGTTTGTGTTTGCTTTTTTGCCCTTAAGCTGGGAACAGGATCTGAAAGGGAAAGAGAGAACGGTGATGGACGGGCCGAATTACAGATGGCATTTCGTGATTCGGTATCCGGATGGAGTGACGGAGGAAGAAGGCGACCGCTGGCTTTTTGAAGAGGTCTTGCCGGAATTCTGCAAGGCGGAAGAAGTGACGCGGATTCTTACATCAAAAATCCGGAAGGATGTGAACGGCTGCGGATATTCCAGGGCAGTGGAAATGTGGTTTGACGGACCGGAGGAGTGGTACCGTGTGTGTGTGGAAAAAATGTCAGGGCTGCCAAAGCCATCCTGGGCGCAGCAGGATAAATTCCCGTTTCTGAAGCCGCACTTTCATATCAGCAGTATTTTCACGCCGGATATTCCGTACAGTGATAATATGACGCAGTACCGGGGAATTATTCCCATGAGATGAGACTGCATCTGAAAATACGGATTGTGAAGTGGAAGTATTCCTGGAGGGGAAGGGAATTGTTCGTAGTTATTGTATTCGAACAGTTCCCTTTTTTGCAGCAAATGCGTTTTGATTTTATATCCTATAACCGGAATTGCTGCAGCTTTTGCAATACTTTTACATTGGGGTGGAGAGGTTTATAGGCGCAGATCGTGGGAATATACATCTGGTATTCCGGCGGAAGCTCCAGAAGTCGAAAATTTCCCTCGCGGTGGCTGTATTCTTCGCCTACGATTCCAAAAGCATTTTCCTGGCAGAGTATGGCCAGGTAGGTGTCAATGTTTTCCACGGGGATTCGACCGGCTGCTTTTACAGATGGAGCAAATGCCTCTTCTCCGTCCGGGGTGCGATTTGTATATACCAGCAGTTTGTTTTGAAGGATATCGTCTGTGGTAACGGTTTCTTTCTGATACCAGGGGTGCCTGTCGGAAACGATAATATACTGTCGGCTGTTGTTGATAATGGAATATGTTGTACTTTCCCATTCGTCTTTTTTGGCCATAACAGAGATAGCCAGATCGATATCATCACGCATTAACATATCGTGTACCTCGGGGATATTGCAAGCATGGACATCCAGTTGGATTTCCGGGGAGAGTTGTGAGAGATAGAGCAGGACGGGCTCCACAATTCTTATGTAGGAAAGGACATTTGCGTAGGCAATCTTCAGGATACTTTTTTTCTTCCGGATGAAATTTGTCATTTCGGCAGTGGCGTCATGAAGATGATTCATTGCAGGGGTAAACAAATCATACATTTTTTTCCCGGCTTCGGTCAGAGTGAGGCCGACAGAGGTTCTTTCCAACAGGGCGACGCCCAATTCACTTTCCAGGAGTTTTATCTGCTGGGACAGGGCCTGGTGTGAGATATGCAGCTGGCGGGATGCTTCGCGAAAGCTGCGCAGTTCGGCAATTTTCAGAAAATATTCAATACTTCTTGTGTTCATAGAGATTCTCCGGTTACAAAGGCTGTTAAGGGTTTGTTTCTATCAGAACATTATAAGGCGCAATCTGCGAAATGTCCATAGAAGTCCTTTTATGAGACCAGACTGATGATTTATCAGACCCATTCTCATATATTTTTGCGGTTATTCTTGTCTTACCTTTTCTTGTTTCATATAATGATTAAGACGACAAATGGGTATGAAACTTCGGATTGTCCCTTGTATCATATAATGAAACCAGAGAAATCGCGGATGAGGGGAAGAATAAGATGACGATTAACCAGATCGCATGCTTTGTGGAAGCGGCGAAAGCGGGAAATATTTCAAAAGCCGCAGAATATTTGTTTATTACGCAGCAGGCGGCGAGCAGTCAGATTAAGGCGCTTGAAAAAGAGCTCGGCTTCCGGGTATTGCAGCGGGAGAACAGAGGAGTTTCCCTTACAGAAGAGGGGAAGATATTATTTGAGGACTGGAAAGACATACAGGAGCGGTATCGGATTTCTGTTGACCGCGCAAGAGACTATCATAATAAACGAAGCAAAAATATCCGCATCGGCCTGGAAGATATGGGAAAATGCAGTGAAGATATTATGCGGGGTTTTGTGGAGTATGAAAGAAAATATTCCGATTTACATATAAACCTGAATTATTCACGGCGACCTGATTTTTCCATATACCAGACACCGATG
>JAJQCB010000029.1 GCA_021203005.1 Clostridiales bacterium
ATGTCTACGATTTCCTCAGTGATTTCAAAGACGGCATTATCACCAGCGATACGCTGGGATACGCATTCCAGCCGGAACAGAGATTTGAAAATCCGGACGGCAGCGCAATCACATTTGATTCGGATTACCTGGGGGAGCACCGCGGATTATCCACGATTCCCGGACCGTTTGCCAGCGCGGAGGCAGCGGCAAAGCAGGTGTGGTAAGCAAATAATATAATGACGGACGGATGAGAACGTACAGACTTCATTTCAGGCAACCGGAGCAACGCGTCAGCAAACTAACCGCTAACTGCGACTAAGACGCTCAGGAAAGCCTTCGCGCCTAAGTCTCCGTAACCGGTGGATTTTGCTTCCGCTAAAACCGCTCCTACAAAGTTGCCCAAAATGAAGTCTGCTCGTTCTCATCCATCCTGTGCGTTAGTTAAAAATAAAATATACAAAACAATTTATAACTGACAAATTTATAGAAAGAGAAGTGATTTCATTATGTATATAAAGGGAGTTAACCTTGGCAACTGGCTTGTCCTGGAGAAGTGGATGAGCCCCGCCCTCTTTGACGGGACGACGGCGGAGGATGAGTACCATCTCCCGCTCCAACTCTCACCGGAGGTGTACGAGGCGCGGATGAAGATTCACCGCAGTGAGTATATCACGGAACGGGATTTTGCGACGATAAAGCGAATCGGTCTGAATACCGTCCGGATTCCGATTCCGTATTTCATCTTTGGCGACCGGCCGCCGTTTATCGGCTGCATTGAGGAACTGGACAAGGCATTTTCCTGGGCGGAGAAATACGGTCTGCAGATTCTGATTGACCTGCACACAGCACCGATGAGCCAGAACGGTTTTGACAACGGAGGAATCTGCGGTGTCTGCAAGTGGAGCCAGATGCCGGAGGAAGTGGATTTTGTGCTGAATCTGCTGGAAAAGCTGGCGAAGCGCTACGGTCACAGAAAAGGGCTCTTCGGCATCACCCCGATCAACGAGCCGGTCACAGAGCCTATGTGGTCTATCATGGATGTACCCGGCAGATATGTTCCGGCAGAGCCTGAGCTTGCGAAAGGCAGCGCGCCGAACACAATAGAATTTCTCCATCAGTTTTACAGCGACGCCTACGACCGCATCCGCCCGAACATTGCCGATGACAAATTTGTGGTCTTCCACGATGCTTTCCAGCTGAAAGAATGGAAAGATTTCCTGACGCAACCAAAGTTCGACCACATCATCCTGGACACGCACCAGTATCTGATGATGGCGGAGGCCATGGGATGTGAACAGACGATAGATGGTTACCTCAGCTATATTCAGAATACCTACGCAAAGGATATCTCGGAAGTGCAGGAGTATCTCCCGGTGGTCTGCGGCGAATGGTGCCTGTTCAACTCTCTCGCTGTCGGGCATGACACTGCGGGCGGACAGTCCGTCCTAAACGGAATGGACTATTCCGCGACGGAGGAAACGCTTTCCGCCGATGAGAAGAAAGAAATCTACAACCAGCTCTGCAAGGCGCAGATTGCCGCCTGGAGCAAAGGGTCGGGCTTCTTCTACTGGAGCTACAAGCTGCTTCTGGACACCTCCAATGACCCGAACTGGATCGGCTGGGATTCCTGGGATCTGGGCAGATGCACGGATGAGGGCTGGTTCGACCTGAATCTGTAAACACTGCAAATATCTTTTTAGAAAAAGTTCTCACTGTTGATTTCAGCAGACATTAATATGAAATAAAGAAAATCTCACAGGCTTCCCTTTTAAAAAGAGAAACCTGTGAGATTTTTAAAAAATGCTTATTCTACGCCTCTTGTCTCATCCGCCACATACTCAAAAAAATCAAAATCCGCCGTCTTCTTATGAAACATCAGGTCTGCACAGGTGATGCCGACCATGGTCCCCGTGAACTCGCCATATTTGCAGTATTCATCGGAAAGTTTTGTCGTATCGAAGACACCGCCGATCTTCTGATAATTTTCCCCGTCATAGCTCCACTCAAACCAGGATTTCCGTCCTTCTACATATACGCGCAGATAAACAGGACGCCCCTCTTCCACCGGAACGCGCTCGTCAAGCCATACGGTGCGGGTTCCGTTTTCCATGTGAATCACGGCCAGCGCCTCCTGATCCAGCGAATCGCTGCGATATTTCCGCAGATAGCTGTAATCCATATTGTCATAATATAAGATCAGTCCGGCACTGTGCTGATGGACATCCGGGGAAAACTCCATCTTTGTGGTTACTCTGGCATACACACTGGTCAGCTTCCTTGCCAGCAGACTCACTTTGTTCAGCGATGCGCGCGACTCCTGCCCTCTCAGACGCACCCATCCGGGCCGGGATGTCAGATCTACAAACCGCTGCGGCATAATGCGCGGCGCATAGTAAAACGGCTGCAGTACCGATGCATCAAAATCATCAAAAGAAATTGGCGCAGGTACGGGAGCATCCGGCAGACCGGGTTCCTCCACTTCCGCTTTTGCAAGATTGCTGCCATCCGCCATACGGAGCCAGCCGTCGTCCGTCCACTTCATTTTCTGGATTGCCGTCTCCCGTCCCAGCGTACAGCGCAGCTCCGGCACAAACGGGCGGGCGCACAGGTGCACCAGATAAGTCTCGCCGTTCGGCAGATCAACATAGCTGCCGTGACCGGATTTCTGCAGTACGGAATCCGGGTTAAAATACTTCGGTTTCAGATGATCCGGGTCATCGCGCTCATAGGAATAACCGGGAATGCTGGTGACGATCGGGTTTTTCGGATCCTTCACATAAGGACCGCCCACCCGCGTAGACCGCCCCATGGTGACACAATGGTTGTAGCCTGTGCCGCCTTCCGCGCACATGATATAATAATATTTACCATGCTTCGTCAGATGCGGCGCCTCGATACAGCCGCGGTCGGTACCGCCCCACCACATCCGCTGCGGATAGCCAATGATTTCTTTTTTGACAGGGTCATACTCCGCCAGGCAGATTGCGCCGGGTTTCTCATAATTTTCTCTCGTCTCCCAGTCCAGTGAAACCACGTATTTACGGCCATCGTCATCGTGAAATAGCGAGGCGTCAAAACCGGCGGAATGAAGGTAAACCGGCTCACTCCAGGGTCCCCGGATATCCTTCGCCGTCACCAGAAAATTGTCCACGTCAAAATAGCGTGCATTCATGGAATTCATCACGCCATAGACCACATAAAAGAGGTCATCCGCCTCACAGTAGGTCAGACAGGGCGCCCAGATTCCCTTCGCGCTCGGCAGCTTCTTCAAATCAACCGCCTCGTCGTCGGTCAGTACATGGGTATAAAGCTCCCAGTGTTTTAAGTCCCGGGAATGATAAACCGGGATTCCCGGCATCCACTCAAACGTGGACACCGCCAGATAAAAATTATCGCCCTTCCGGCAGATACACGGATCCGGATTGAAACCGGGTATAATCGGATTATGAATCATAAACATACACTCCCGAACAAATTTTATAAAAGCAAAATTATAGTTTCTGCTGTCTCAGGCCTCTCTACTGCCCGTCTTCTTCCCCTCTATAGCGTGTGAATACCTTATTAAGGTACACAGAATGCCAGAGGAACAACAGGGAAAACCCGATAAGCATCCAGAACAGAGAGGAATACTCCATAATAATGGTATTAATAAAAAAACATATGATAAACGGCACCGCCACACACAAATATCCGCTGAAGATTGCAGGAAAATGTGCAACCATAATGGCAAAGGCATTGTAGGCCGTTTGCCTGAACGTGTTCTCAAATGTCGCGATCAGCGGAAACACAGTCAGAAAATACAGGCTGTACAGGATGGCCAGCACCAGAGAAATCACGGAATAAACCTGTGTCAGACTCTCTCCGTTCAAACTGGCCGCATAAAACGTGACATAAAGGAAAAAATAAAGCAAAAGAGCGATCAACCAGAAAGCAGTCGCCTGTTTAAAGTTAGATCGGAATGCCTTAAAGTATCCGCGGATCAGATACCCGTCCTCCTTGCGCACAATCTTTAACGTTGATGCGTAGAGAGAGCTGATCGCCGCTCCGATCGTGAAAATCGGGATGCATGTAATCAGAAAAATGAAATTCAGGACAATCAGATCCAGGATGCGGCTCATCACCGTAGAAAATTTACTGTCATAATTAAACGGTTTAAAATTCAAAACAACGCCTCCATCCTTTTATCTTTACTATATCAGAAACAATATAAATCCATGCAGTACATTTTGTTCATTATGTTTTCCCAATCTGCAATCAGAATCCTTTTTTTATGGCCTTAATCAATGTATCTATGTCATCTCCCGAGAGGAAAAAATTCTCCTCCCCATTAACACTGATGGTGTAATGTTCCTCATCATAAGAATAGATCTTTACGATGTAATCAACCGCATTATCCAGATTTCGGATATACTTGATCGTGATCAGCGGCTCCCGGTCATCCTCAAGCTCAATATCGTCTGTGATTTCACCATCCAGCGTGGGCTGCATCAGATCGGAATAGAGACTGGTATACTCATCTTCTTCCACTTCTTTTCCGCTGATCGTATAAGTATCACCATCCATAGTCATGGTATAAGTCTTATTTTTATAAGTTACATCCACCTCTGCCACAGTCTCGTAATTGACCAGATAAGGCACTTTAATCAACAGATCGTACGCCTCCTGTTCAAGAACTGCGTCAATGAGCGAGCTGCTTAAATACATAGCTTTATCTTCCTGACCTTTCAGTACACAATAATAGTTACTGTCTTCTTTTTCACCGATCAGCAGCGTAAATGTATGGTCCGGATCCACTTCCTGGTCGTCATCATCCTCACTTTCATAATAATTCAGGGTAATATACGTATCAAAGGAATCCGGATCCTGCGTATTGTCAACCATATCCTCTGATCCGGAGGTCAAATCAAGAGAAGCCAGCGTATCAAAAAGTTCATACATGGATTCCGAATCAATAACTGCCGTGGACGCGTAAGGTGTTACCATATCCCAGAAACGAAAACTCTGCCGGTCTTCCCTCTCTGTATAATTAATCTGGTACAGAACCTCTCCCCCTGATACTACAGAAAGGCCGCGGATATCCTCTTTGGAAAATGACGGTTCTTCTGCAGTCTCAAGCTTTTTAGCTACATCCTCCGGATTTACAATTCCGTATTCTGTAACCGTACTTTCCTCCTCATCCGCCGTATTTTCTTTATCAGTCGTCCCCGTATTTGTTATCCCACAACCCGCCAGTAGAAAACCTGTCGTCACTCCCGCAAGAAGAATTGCTATCATGCGTTTTTTCAACATACCATACCACCTGTAATCCTTTATAATTTATAATATTCAGAGCCGAACTGAATAAAAAACAAAACTATTTAAGTCCGGCTCAGAACTTTTACTGATTTCGTTGTCCTTCGATACTTATATAACGAATTCAACTTCAACCGGTCTGGTGCCGGCAAGAGTTATGCTTCTTGTATCCGGTTGCGAGATGCCGGCATACAGTTTGAAATGTCCGCCTGTAAACTCACGCTTTCCCTCCTCATCCACAACCGTCATCGCAGCATTTGCGATTGTCAAGTCAACCGTTTTTGTCTCACCCGCGTCCAGTGCGATACGCCTAAAAACACAAAGACTATAATTTCTCACAGCTAAAGGGTTATCCATATCCTTAATATATACCTGAATCACATCTTCTGTGGAAACTTCACCTATATTTTTAACTGAAACAGTAAGCTCTATATCAGAATCCGCCGCAGGCGCAGACTTTAGAGTCGCCGCCACCACTTCTGTTTTTGAGTAAGTAAGCCCATATCCGAAAGGATACAGCGCTTCCTCTTCCATATAGCGGTATGTCCGCCCCTTCATGGAATAGTCTATGAAAGCCGGCATATGATCTGTATCATAATAAAATGTCACAGGCAATTTCCCGCTCGGAGAGCATTTTCCGAAAAGAATATCAGCAACCGCTTTTCCTCCTCTTGCGCCCGGATACCAGGCCTGGAGGATAGCATCTGCGTGTTCATCCGCCACAGAAAGATCTATTGCGCTTCCAACCATTAATATTACTACAAGCGACCTGCCTGTGTCAATCAACGCGTCCAGCAACTTTCTCTGGGGTTCCGGAAGAAGTAAAGTTTCCTTGTCTCCGCTTCCTACACCATTGCTCTGATCCATTTCTTCCCCTTCCAGATTCTCATCCAGTCCGAGAACAACAATTGTCAGATCGCTGTGATCTGCTACTGTCACTGCTTCCGAAATCCGGTCATCCGCGTAAGCAAGTCCTTCGACACGGTCTTTATACAAATGACAGCCCTCTGAATAGAGAACACGTACGCTCTCTCCCACCTCATCCTGAATTCCTTCCAGTACTGTGATATAACGAGAAGAGGTTCCGTAATAATTTCCGTATAAAGGAACCCGGCTATTGGCATTCGGACCTACTACGCCAATTGTATGAAGCTTATCTTTATTTAGCGGGAGGATTCCGTTATTTTTCAGGAGAACCGCACTCTTTCTTGCTGCATCCAGTGCCAGTTCCACATGTTCCCTGCATTCTACCACTTCATAAGGAATGTTATCATATTCACTTCCGTCAAAGAGTCCCAGCAGATAGCGAGTCGTGAAAAGACGTTCACAGGATGCTGTTATATAGGATTCATCAATCAGCCCATTTCTCACGCCATCCATGATACTCTGATATGTACACCCGCAATTGCAGTCACAGCCGGCCTCAAGAGCCATTGCCGCAGAGTGCTGCGGACCAACCGTCACTTTATGATTTTCATGGAAGTCCTTAATCGCCCAGCAATCAGAAACCACATGCCCTTCAAATCCCCATTCGCCGCGGAGAATGTCAACCAAAAGTGTCTGGCTTCCGCAGCAGGGTTCGCCATTTGTACGGTTATAGGCACCCATAACAGACTCCACTTTTGCCTCCTTCACTAAAGCTTCAAAAGCAGGCAGATACGTTTCATACATATCTTTTTTTGAGGCAACCGCGTCAAATTCATGACGAAGTGCTTCCGGTCCGCTGTGTACTGCGAAATGTTTTGCACACGCGGCTGTTTTCATGACATCTCCCTCGCCCTGCATTCCTTTCACAAAACCAATGCCGAGCCGGGAAGTCAGGTACGGATCCTCACCGTAAGTTTCATGGCCTCTTCCCCACCGCGGGTCACGAAAAATATTGACGTTCGGTGACCAAAAGGTTAATCCCTTATAGATATCACGGTCTTCCTGGGCAGAGTAAGCATTATACTTAGCCCTGCCTTCTGTTGAAATCACTTCTCCAATCTCCCGCATTTTTTCCTCGTCAAACATGGCGGCCATGGCAATGGCCTGGGGAAAAACAGTTGCTGTGCCGGCGCGGGCAACTCCGTGAAGAGCCTCGTTCCACCAGTTATAAGCCGGAATATCCAAGCGCGGAATCGCCGGTGCATCAAAGCGCAGCTGAGACGCTTTTTCTTCGATTGTCATCCTGCTTACTAGTTCAGCAGCTTTCTTTCTAGCCTCTTCTCTGGTCATAAATAATTCCTTCCTTTCTTCAGATCTTTAGAGGTACCTATTCTTATTTACCATGAATCATTTTCTTTTATTATGTCGTCTGTTCTCCTTCTTTCCGACGCCGGTCACTGCGATAGCGCGTCGGAGAAACTCTGCAATGTTTTTTAAATGTCATGGAAAAATAATTCGTATCATTATAACCCACCATCATAGCTATTTTCCCAGTATTGAAATTTGTCGTCTCCAACAGAAGACACGCCTTTTCAATGCGCTTTGAGACAATATATTCATTACAACCCATTCCTGTTGTCCGTTTAAATAACCTGGAAAAATAATTCGGGGAAACAAAGAAAGAATCCGCGATACTCCCGACAGAAAGTTCTTCTGCGAGATGTGCATTGATGTAACGTTTCGCCTTAGCTACAATTTCATGAATTTCATTTTCTTCTCCGCCAAGCATTTTTAACAGATACTGTTTGCCAAGTTCCATACATGTAGATTGATCTGCACCATTTAACGCCTGAATCAAATCATCCAGCCGTTTGCCGGTTTCATTTCCCCCTGACATTCGATATGTATAAGTGACGGCAGCCAAAAGTTCAAAACAATAATTTCGGACCGATGAAGCGGAGAGATTATATGAATCCGTAGCTGTACAGAATGAATCAAACACATGCATTACAAAGGAAAAATCATTGACATTCGCACACATCTCCCGTTTCATTTCTTCAAACACTTCGAGAAACATATGACGACGCCGAATCACATTCTGCGGCTGTAAAACCGCGTGAATATTCTTCTGCTCCGTTCTCAGCAGATACAATGCATCCTGATAGGAAGTATCAATTTGTTCAATACCAATCACTCTATTGCCAATAGCTGCTTTGGGAATGGCACCATATTCGTCTTTCAGGATATCCAGGAGATCAGCCACAAGCATTTCCGCTTCCTGATCACAGTTTTCAAGCGAAAGTACGATAAATAAACGTTCACCCTTCCTGTCTCTTACAGTAATTCCCATACTTTTAGCATCAAATAATTCCATACAAAGGCTTTCCATCTGTCGGAATTTTATCTCACCATACTGCCTGTCTGTATTGATTTCTGTCTCCTGCGCCAGAATGACTACCACAAATTGCATTCCGGGAAGGAGTTGAGGATTATCCGAAAAAAAGTGAACAGATTTCTCTTTATTATGCCCATGAACTAAATCATTTAACACTTTTTCCAGCTCAATCTGAGCATTAAGACCGGCAGTACGCATCTGTATATCATTCAGCTTTCTCTGATTTTCCATTTCCCGGGTTGCTTCGATCTGCCCCCGGATGGAATCCGACAAAACATTTTCATCAATGGGTTTTACGAGAAAATCATGCACATGCAGCCGCAGCGCCTCTTGTGCATAGTCAAAACGATCATATCCAGTTAAAACCAGTATACGCATCTCAGGCACAATTTCCAGCGCTTTCTCAATCAATGCAAGCCCGGACATTTCAGGCATGCTGATATCGGTGATCATAATTTCCGGCATATACTGTTCGATAGAAGACAGAGCCTCCGATCCGGTTGCAGCTGTAAGAACACAATCAACACCCAGTTCACTCCACGAGATGGTCCGCTTCATGCCTTCCCGGATAATCCGTTCATCATCCACAATTAACACTTTATACATTTTCAATATCTCCTGTTCCCTCATCATATTCCTCCGGAAGGAGAATGTCTACAATAATACCGCCTTCTGGATTCGCGTGGTAAAAAAGTCCATAGGATTCTCCAAACAACAACTGGATTCTTCGATTGACATTTCTCACACCATACCCGACTTCCTCACCAAAGTTCTGTATGGACTGATTCAGTTCCCGAATCTGATCCTCATTCATTCCTATTCCGCAGTCAGCAACCTGAATCAATATTCCGTCCTCCGCCCTTCGGGCTTTGATACAAACAGTACCCTTAAAACCTTCTTTTACACGAATACCGTGATAAATCGAATTTTCGACCAGCGGCTGCAACGTCAATTTCGGAATCCTCACCAGGTAAAATTCTTCCGGAACATCTGTCCGGTATGAAATAATATCTCCGTACCGGGTATTCTGTATCTGCAGATAATAGGAAATCTGCTCCATCTCCGTAGAAAGTGGAATAATATCCTTCCCTTTGCTAAGACAGATACGATAATATTTTGCTAAAACCATCACCAGATCAGACATTTCCTGTTTGCCGTCCATTTTAGCCTGCCAATGAATAGTGTCAAGCGTATTATACAGAAAATGCGGCTGGATCTGCGACTGAAGTGCGTTAAAACGAATCTGATCCGCCTGATGCTGCTCTTTCAACAGTCGGTTCATCAAATCCTGCACCTCATCCATCATATGATTAAATCCTGAACCCAGTTTTTCAAAATCCGCCCCCATGTCATTTGTATTGATGCGGGTATCCAGTTGATTCTGTGTCGCGTTGTCCATTGCAGTCAGCACCTGCTGCAATGGTTCATAGCTTTTGTCCATTATCCACCGCATTGCACTCAGGCCGGCAAAAAGAAGCGCGATTGTAAGCAAAATGATAAATATAGCAGTATTAATACTGGATTGATAGAAATACTCTAACGGGACTATGCTTACAACATAAAAATTCCATCCGGAAATCTGCTGGTACACATAACAATATCCGCCCTGGAAAACACTTCCTGCTTTTTGACTTTGAAAATCCAGAATGCTCTCCTGCTTTTCCATTCGGGTACTGTCTGTGGAAAGAATTACGGCACCCTTGCTGTCTGTCAGACAGATTTCCATATTTTCTGATATACTATCCGTCAGAATAGAGTCACTCAGGTTTACACAGGCAAGACCGAGCAAAGCTCCCACTTCTGTCGTGGAATAAACCGGTCTGTAAAAACTCAGGGTAAAAGATTCGCCGTTTGTATATTCATATCCATAGTCAAACTTCAACGATCCCTGTATTTTTGCGTTTTTTGCGGAATTTATGCTTTCCTTATAATAGTTATCAAAATTAATAGAGTTTACACCAGTACCTCCGATTCCGGAATAAACATAATTCCCCGTACCTGTATTTATAACTGCTATAGAATTCACATCACTGTTGACATATTGATAACGATTTAAATACTCCGACAGCTCACTGTATAAATTCTGATAGATATCACCGCTGCTCTCTGTCGTAAGGCAGAACTCCTGTGTTTCATTTTCCATAATCAGAGAAAGAATCAGATTATCTATATTATTCAGCCAGCTCGCATAACTGGACGCCAATACATTTACCTGCGCTTCCGCTTCTGCTTTCGATCTTCGGTAAGAAGAGCGAATTGTGGAAAATGTAAACACAACTAATGTTGCAATCATAAGGACAGAAATAACCAGTGTAAAAAAGAAACGCAGCTGTTCGTTTAATTTCTTTTTGCTGAAGCTATTCTTCCATTTGCGGGTTAACACAGATATATCACCTCTTTGACCACGCAAAAAATGTGTGAGTATTTGACATTATTATAAATGATATTCCATAAAAAAGCCATACTCTAAAAAACAGGACTCTGTTTTTGGAAACAGAGTCCTGTGCAATACATGTTTCCGTTAAGAGAAAAATCAAAATCCTGTTTTAACCCTTGACGGCTCCGGCAGTCATGCCCTTGATCAGTTTATCCTGCATCACAACATAGAGGATGATCATCGGGAGCACTGTCAGTGTCAGTACAGCCAAAATCATCGGCGTTGACTTGGAATACTGACCCTGGAATTCCCAGACAGCAAGCGGAAATGTTCTCGCGGACTCTGACTGAGTCAAAGTATAAGCAAATGAGAATTCATTCCACATTGTTACGCCGTTGTAAATAGCCAGTGTAGACAGACCCGGAGTAGACAACGGAAGAATCATGGAAAAGAAAATTTTATACTTGCTGCAGCCATCGATGGCAGCCGACTCCTCGATCTCTACCGGAATCCCTTTCATAAATGCAGTCAGAATGAAAACGGAAATCGGTACAGCAAATGCCACATAAGGTCCGATCAAGGCCCAGATACTGTCGTATAAACCAATGGTGTTCATCATCTTAAAGATAGGAATCAGAGTAATATGCATCGGAATAGACATACAGGCGATAATCAGCGCATAAATCGGCGCATTCATCTTAAACTTGAATCTGGCCAGGGGATACGATGCCATCGCTGAGATAAACAACAGGATGACAAGCGATATCACCAGGACAATCACGGAGTTCAGCAGATAGTGAAAAAATCCGCCCGTGAGAACTTCCAGGTAATTGTCAAAGTAAAACTCTTCCGGCATGGAGAATATGCCGTTCATCAGCATCTCAAACTGTCCCTTAAAGGAGTTTAAGACCATGAAGAAAAACGGGACAATGGCAATAAAGAGCCAGATAACTGCCGCAACACACATAATAATCCACACAACGGGATTCGTTTTTTTCGGTTTATATTCCTGTTCCGTATTTGTGTTCTGTGTCATCAGTCGTCACCTCCCCGGTTCAATAATGTGTTGGAAATTACAGCGATCACAGTGATCAGGATAAACATACCGCCAGCCACTGCAGAACCATAACCCATGTTAAACTCGGAAAATGACAAACGATACATGTATGTTGCCATAAGTTCTGTCGACGTGCCCGGTCCGCCGTTAGTCATAACATAGATTAAATCGAAATATTTCAGCGATCCAACTAATGAAAGAGTTGTAGCAGCAACCAATGTCGGTCGAAGCAGGGGAATTGCTACATATCTGAAATACTGCCCCTTGGTAGCACCGTCGATAATAGAGGCCTCATAGACATCCTCCGAGATGCCGCCGTATCCTGCCATTGCATATACCATATAAAACGGAATAAACTGCCAGGCAATAATTAAAATAATGGTACCGAGCGCGGTCTTCGGATTTCCAAGCAAATTGACATTACCGCCGCCAAACCATCCCGAAATTGTACTTATGATACCGCCGCTTGTTGCCAGTGCATAGGTAAACAGGAAACCGATTGCCACAGATGACATCAGATAAGGCAAAAACCATAAGGTCTTAAAAACTCTACTGATTTTCTTTTTCTTACTGATAAACTCCAAAAACGTCGCAAGGAGCAGGCCGATTGGAATCTGAAGAATAATCGAAAACACCATAATGATCAGATTGTGCCCGAAAGATACCCAGAATGTAGTATCTGTAATCAGCTTCTTCCAGTTGCTAAATCCGACAAAAGTCATATCCGATGAAATTCCGTTCCAGTTAAATGCACTGATATAGAAATCTTTTACAATCGGATAAAAGATAAAAATCACCAAAACTGCGAACACCGGAATCAGAAACACAGTTGCACAGATTGCTGTGTTGCGTTTATTCCGATTCGCAAGTGACTCTTTATTCATACAACACTCTCCTCTCTAAATGGGAAACGGCCGCGTGACTTATTCTGCCACGCGGCCGTGCTTAATTGCTAACCCGAAGCACTTTATGATGCGTACCTGTCATATATCATTACTCTGCCAGATAATCCTGCATTGCCTCCTGCTCTGCGGCTGCAACCTCTTCAGAAGTAGTCTCATTCGAGAAGAGCAGCTGAGAATTGTCGAGATGTGCATTCGCAACTTCTGTCGGCAGATACTGGTCATACCAAAGCTGTACGTCTGTACACTCGTTTACATAAGCAATAATTTCCTGAGATACAGGATCTGTTACCAGATCTTCTACACCCTCAACAGGAGGAATGTTGCCGCCGTCAACGCCAATCTGAATCGCCTCATCGCTCAGAAGGTATGTGTAGCACTTAAATGCTGCTTCCAGCTTGTCGCCTTCGCAGGTGAATGTGATAAACTGATCACCAACGGTACCGTTTGCAAGATAATAATTGCCTTCCGCATCATCAGACTCCTCAATCTGAGGGAATGCAAACCATCCGATATTTTCAGAATACCAGTCAGCATCATCATTCTGGAAAGTAGCGGTATACCAGGATCCGGAGCAAAGCATTGCACAGGTGCCCTGATAGATAGCCTGACGATCCTGTCCGTCATCAGTACTTACGCCATTGCAGCCTTCCTGGAAGTAGCCTTTCTCAGCCCACTCAAGAATCTTATTACCGGCATAGATGAAACCATCAGACTCAAAAGTGCCGGATCCGTCATAAGCATCACGGAACTCATCCAGTCCTGCATAACGGGTAGCCAGGCTCTGATAGAACATGGAGCCCTGCCACTTGGTGCTGTTGCCAAGTGCAAACGGAGTAACACCATTCTCAAGAAGAGTATCGCAAACTTCTTCTAACTCAGCAAGAGTCGTGGGCTCTTCCAGTCCGAGTTCTTCAAAAAGAGTCTTATTATAGAAGACGCCGCATATAGAGATTCCTTTGTATGTAACACCGTAAACTTCGCCGTCAATCATGCCCTGAGATAAAGCAGACTCAAGAAGAATCTCATCAATGCCGTACTCTTCAACAAGATCAGTAACAGCAACACCATAGCCAGATTCTACATACTCCTGCAGAGGACCGCCGGCCCAACTGGAATACATATCCGGGCATTCACCGGAACTCATGGCAATGACAAGCTTTTCCTTGTAGTTGTCATTCTGGATCGATGTAACCTCAACCGTGTAACCGTAAGTATCTGCGTCGTTCTCATTGTACTGATCAACAGCGTACTGCATAACCTCCTGATCAACGCCCTCAGTAGCGATATTCCAGTATGTAATGACATCGCCGCTGCTGGATGAAGATGAGGAAGAACTGCTGGTTTCCGCTTCAGCAGAACTGCTCGTATCATCTGTTGTTGTTGAGCTGCTGTCACTGCTGCCGCATGCTGCCAGAGAAGCTGCCATAACCGCAACAAGACCGATTGCCAGTAACCGTTTCTTTTTCATGTTATTATCCTCCTTTTCTTTTATGATCAGAAACAATATTACTGTATTTATG
>JAJQCB010000014.1 GCA_021203005.1 Clostridiales bacterium
TGGTCATCCGCAACATCCGGGTTCTTCTGAACGATGCACAGAATATGGAGGCACGAAGCGAGCTGGCGTGGGCGTCCTCCATGCAGAATATTCGTACATATAGGAGTCACCTGCCGGTTGGATCAGGAAATTGGTTTCTATACCAGTGGCGCGTTTCAGCCGACTGAACTCCTGTCCAGTACCTTTTATCTTCATTCAGCTGCTTTAACAGTTTGTTTGCGTAGGCACTTGTGATCTTCATCCTGTGCACTCTCCTTTCTTTCATGAGTGAATCCATTGTAACAAATCATTGCAGACCCTGTACTGTGATGGCCTGTTCTATGTTCAGTTGTTAAGGTACATCTTTCTGCTGCATGTATTATGATAAATCAGTTTATATAGATCCACAAGAGTACAAAAAATTAAGTAAAATGTACCCATATTATGTATTTATATGGAAATTATCGGAAAAGTGTGTTACTATCACAGGGACAATATATGCATTGCGGAGGGATCGAATGGGGTTTTATATTGCAAATTAGGAGCAGAAACAGCGGATTAACCTGAGCCATAAAGCCTGGCTGGTCATGCAGGAAGATATGTCTGTGTTCGGCACGGATGGGAAGGCCACATTTATAAACAGGGTCATTGAGAATTTCCACGATCAGGCAAAGGCGTCCTGTGACCGTTATCTGCGGAATCTGGAAAAGGAAATGATTCGCCTGTATTCTGATGGCGGACTGACCGGTGAGGCACGGGATGCCGCAGTCAGGATTTACCTTGACCGGGAGCGGAACTGCCTAATGGAAGCGGTGAAAGAACAGAGCAGGAACAAGGCCCATACCGCATTGTACCGTATCAACAATGCAAATGCGGAATATCTTTCCGGTGAAGAATGCGGCGAGGACCGTTTCTATGGGGACCTTGGTTTGTATTTAAAATGCCTGCTGGAAGAATATGCCGGCCTGCCTTATATTGAGCGTGAGAAGATTTATTTTAAAGATTTCTATGATAAAATCGAGATGGCTATTGCGTATTCCCAGATGCTGAAGGTGCACCGGGCGGATGGGGTATTGTTTTATGTTTACCCTTATAAATTAATGGAAGATACTTTGTCGACGAGATATTATCTCGCCTGCTATACCAAGAGGGAGCGCACAGGGGCGGATAAGCATCTTGCATCACTGCGCGTATCCAGGTTAAAGGATGTGCGGGTGCTGCGGGAAAGCGGGAGACTCAATAAAGAGGAAGTGAGAGAACTGGAGAAAGCCATCGCAGCCCGTTCGGTGCAATTCCTGGTCGATAATGAGGAGGAGATACATGTCCGGCTGACGGATGTCGGCATACGCAAATACCGGCAGCAGCTGTATCTGCGCCCGGCAAAGGATTCTGTCCTTTCTGACGGGTACACGTACGTGTTTCACTGCACACAGTTCCAGGCGGAAGTGTATTTTTTGAAGTTCGGGAAGGAAGCGCAGATTCTGAAACCGCAGAGCCTCAGGGAGCGGTTTCAGAGGATGTATGCGGAAGCACTGGACTCATATCAATAGCAGGAAGGAGAAGCTACCCTGGCAGGAATAAGAAAAGTAATTAATATCGAGGATAATGCAATCAAACACTCAAAAATAGAAAGGGAATTTGGGGAATCTGACGTTAAGAGTATTTGCCGGTCTGCTTCCCGGGGCGCATTCGTCAGAAAATCAGCTTTACAGTGATTCATATTTTTCTTATAATCTAATAGGAGAATACTCAGGTGTTCTCAGCGGTGGCAAAAATTTACCGGAATCAGTATTGATATAAAGAACAGAGAAGAGCAAAGTGCGGGGGAATTTTTATGCCGGAATACAGAATTATCCCAAAACCGGAATGGTATGAGGAAAAAGAGGGCAGCATCGTCGTCCCTTTGGCAGCGGAGGAGTTGTGCCCGGCGGGGGATGCATCGGATGCCGGCCCGATTCAGAGGGTTACGGATCGGACCCTGGAACCGGAGGCATATGTCCTTACCGTCTCGGACAGCGGCATTGAAATCCGTGCTTCCGAAGACACGGGCGCTTTTTACGGTATGGTAACATTGAAAATGATTCTGATGCAGGCGGAGAAAAAGGGCGATCAGAAGATCGTTCGCTGTCTGCGGATCAGTGACAGGCCGCGCTATTCCTACCGGGGTGTGTCGCTGGATGAAAGCCGCCATTTTTTCGGTACGGAGACGGTAAAAAAGCTTCTGGATCAGATGGCTTTTTTGAAGCTGAACACGTTTCACTGGCATCTGTCTGACGACCAGGGATTCCGCATTGAGAGTAAGCTGTTTCCCCGGTTAAACAGCGTCGGCTCCCGCCGCGCCTGTGCGGGACTGCGCGGATGCGGCCTGGAGCACCGGGGCGGGGAGTACTTTCATTATTATACTCAGGAGGAGATTCGGGAGATTGTTGCTTACGCGAAAGTGCTTCACATCCGTGTGATACCGGAGATTGATCTGCCCGGCCATACCTCCGCGATTCTGGCGGCTTATCCGGAGTATGCCTGTGATCTGGATGGAACACCCCGCAGGTTTTCCGTCACCAGCGAGGCCGGCATTTTCGACGCTATCCTCTGTGCGGGAGGCGATGCGGCTATGGAGTTTGCCGACCGGCTTTTTTCCGAGATATGTCCGCTGTTTGAGGCGGAGTATTTTCACATTGGCGGCGACGAGGCTCTGGAGGGGCATAAGATATGGGCACAGTGTCCGCGGTGCCGGGCTTTGCAGGAGGAGCAGGGACTGCGGTCCCGGAAAGAGCTGCAGGGCTTTTATATGACGCGCGTCGGGGAACTGCTGAAAAAATACGGGAAGAAGGCGATTGTCTGGAATGATTGCATCAATGATAGTTTTTCGCAGGACATCACCTGCCAGTACTGGATTGCGGACAACGCCGGGGAGGTGCAGCGGCAGTCCCGCATGCGTGATGTGATTTTGTCGCTGACGGAGTATTTTTATTTTGATTATAAGTATGGAAAGCTTCCGCTGGAAAAAGTGTATTCTTTCGATGAGGAGAGGATTGGATTCGGCGGGGAGGATCAGCGTGTGATCGGTCTGGAGTGTGAGAACTGGACGGAGTATATAGACACGCCGGAAGCACTGGAGTTTGGCCTGTATCCGCGGATTGCGGCGTTTGCGGAAGTGTCCTGGACCCGGCGCGGCCGCCGGGAGTACCGGGATTTTCAGGAGAGGCTTGCGTGGTATCTGTCTTATCTGGACAGTGAGGGGATTAATTACTCCCGCATCGCGGATGGAAGTTATCGGAACACGGATCCGTATGTGTTTCACCGGGGTGTGGATGGGGAAGAGTTTTTACAGAATGAGAAGCTGAAATTGCAGTATTAATTCCGGCAATGGTTAGAAAAGGAGAGAATGATGGGTCAGATTATTATTCCGAAACAGTATACATCCGATTTAAATCTGCACGACACGCAGATTGCTATCAAGACGGTAAAGGATTTTTTTTCAGAATCTTCTGGCGCAGCGGCTGAACCTTTCGAGGGTTTCCGCGCCGCTGTTTGTGGATCCGGCGTCGGGACTGAATGACAACTTAAACGGCGTAGAGCGCCCGGTCACCTTTGATATTGCCGGGCAGGAGGGACGGACGGCGGAGGTCGTTCACTCCCTGGCAAAGTGGAAGCGGTATGCGCTGGAACGGTATGGTTTTGAACCGGGCACCGGGATTTATACGGACATGAACGCGATCCGGAGAGACGAGATTACGGACAATATCCACTCTGTTTTTGTTGATCAGTGGGACTGGGAGAAAGTGATTGCGAAGGAGGAGCGTACGATGGATACGCTCAAAGCCACCGTCCGCACGGTTTATCAGGTATTGCGAAAGACAGAGAAATATATGACAATCCAGTATGACTATATTCACGAGATTCTGCCGAAAGAGATTTATTTTATCACGACGCAGGAGCTGGAAGACCTTTACCCGGACCGCTCCCCGAAGGAGCGCGAATACTGTATTTCGAAGGAAAAAGGAGCAGTATGCATCCTGCAGATCGGCGACCTGCTGGCATCCGGGGAAAAGCATGACGGCCGCGCGCCCGATTACGATGACTGGAAACTCAATGCAGATATCGTGGTGTATTATCCGGTGCTGGATATCGCACTGGAGCTTTCCTCCATGGGTATCCGCGTCGACGAGGACGCTTTGCTTACGCAGCTGGAAAAGGCGGGATGTCCTGAGCGTGCAGAACTTCCGTTCCAGAAAGCAATTCTGGAGAAGAAGCTGCCCTATACCATGGGCGGCGGCATCGGACAGTCCCGCATCTGTATGTTTTTCCTGCGGAAAGCACATATCGGCGAGGTGCAGTGTTCCCTCTGGCCGGAGGAGATGGAACGGGAACTGGCGGAGGCCGGAATACAGTTGCTGTAGGAAATGGAGCGGGGACTGGTGAAGGTCAGGCTTCAATTAATGTAGAGAATACATAAAACTGTGGTAAAGAATCTGTAAAAAGCTGGGAAGGCGGCGTGTGAACCGATATATTTTCTTGAAACGGGTTGGAGAAAATTATATACTGAAAAAGTGCTGGGAATTATAAGATAGGAAGACAGTTATTTTGTTCAGGATGAAAAAGCGGGGTGATCGACATGGAAAATCAATATGAAATGATTCCGGACAAAGATATGACAAACCGGCCGGATTATGAGAAGGAAATCGTTGCTATCATCCGAAGCAACCGGTCCCCTAAAATTTTGCGTGATCAGTTAGAAGATTATCACGAAAACGATATCGCCGAGGCAATCCCGGAGCTCACCGCGCAGGAGAGGAAAAAACTGTTCAATCTTCTTCATCTGGATACGCTCTCTGATGTACTGGAGCACATGGATGAGGAGAACGCCATCACTTACTTAAGTGAGATGGACATCGTGAAGAATGCTTCGGTTATATCCGCCATGGATTCCGATGATGCCGCGAACCTTCTGGATGCTTTTCCCGAAGGCCGGCGCGATCTGATCATGAGCCTGATGGACGAGGAGTCAAAGCGTGATGTGGAACTGATCGCCTCCTTTGACGACGACGAGATCGGCAGCAAGATGTCCACGGATTATATTCTGATCCGGCGCGACCTGACGGTAAAAAAAGCCATGCGCGCCCTGATTGACCAGGCTGCGGAGAATACGAATGTAACCACATTGTTTGTTGTGGATGAGACGGATACTTTTTATGGCACGATCGATCTGCGTGAACTGATCATTGCCCGCCAGGATACGAACCTGGAGGATCTGATTGCGACATCTTTCCCCTATGTGTACGCACATGAGAATATCGATGACTGTATCGAAGAGCTGAAGGATTATTCCGAGGACTCCATCCCGGTGCTGGATAATGATAACCGCATTCTGGGCGTCATCACCTCTCAGAACCTGATTGAAGTGGTCGACGAAGAGATGGGTGAGGACTACGCGCGGTTTGCCGGTCTGACTGAGGAGGAGGATCTGACGGAGACTCTTCCTGAGAGTATGAAAAAACGTCTTCCCTGGCTGGTCACACTGCTGCTTCTGGGACTGGTGGTGTCCGCTGTGGTCAGCGCTTTTGAGGCGGTTGTCTCCCAGTTGACCCTGATTATGGCGTTTCAGTCGCTGATTCTGGATATGTCCGGCAATGTCGGGACGCAGTCTCTGGCTGTCACGATCCGTGTGCTGATGGATGAGAATCTGAGTGCAAAGCAGAAAATCGGGCTTGTCGCCAAGGAATCCCGCGTAGGACTCTGCAATGGTATGGTGCTGGGAATTGCGTCTTTCTTTGTTGTGACAATGTTCATTGTTGTTTTTAAAGGACAATCTTTGGGATTTGCCGTGGCAGTGTCCGGCTGTATCGGTGTTTCCCTGATTGTCGCCATGCTGGTCTCCAGCACGGTCGGGACTGTGATACCTTTGTTTTTTAAGCAGATTCATGTGGATCCCGCGGCGGCTTCCGGTCCGCTGATCACGACGATCAACGACCTGGTTGCGGTGGTGGTGTATTACGGGTTGAGTTGGATTTTACTGATTAATACGCTGCATCTGGGAGGCTGAAAACTATTATGGAAAATAAATATTTGATGCGTGCAAAACAGCTTCGCAATCATCCCACAACCCGTTATAAGTGTGCGTCAAGCCACTCCAGGATATCTGCATAGACATTTTCCCGGTCTGTCTCGTTCAGAATCTCGTGCCGGTCATTTTCGTAGAGTTTCATATGGATATCCTGGATGCCTGCATCCAGAAAACTCTGATATGCCTGTTTGACTCCCTTGCCGTTATTGCCTACCGGGTCACAGTCTCCTGCCAGGAGCAGAAGAGGAAGGTCTTTGGGAACCTGCCGGATGCGGCTGGGATTCTGGGCGTTCTGAATGGTCAGAAACAGGTTATAATATCCGTTAACCGTGAAACGGAACGTGCTCCAGGGATGCTTCAGGCAGGTGTCAACGATGGCGGTGTCTTTGGTCAGCCAGTCGTTCGGGGTGCGCAGCGGTTTGAACTGCTTGTTGTAAGAGCCGAAGACCATGAGGTCGATGAGCGTGCTCCGGTAATGCCAGCCGTGAAATACGGCAAGAATGCGGGAAACCGTTTTCCCAAACACCAGCGCGATGCCGGGCTGGGAGCCGGTGCCGAGGATAAGTGCGCCGGACAGACCGCCGCCATAGGTCTGGATATACTGGCGGGTCAGAAAAGACCCCATGCTGTGGCCGAGAATGAAATACGGGACATCCGGATACTTCTTTTCTGTGATCTCCCGCAGAGTCTGCATATCGCCGATGACGCAGGCGTTGCCGTCCGGGTGGTGGAAATAGCCGTGCATGTCATCGGTCTTAACCGATGCGCCGTGCCCCAGGTGGTCATTTCCCACCACATAATAGCCGTACCGGGTCAGGTATTCCGCGAAATCGCTGTAGCGGTCAATATATTCGATCATGCCGTGGCAGAGCTGCAGAACGGCTTTGACATCGCCCTCCGGTGACCAGGAGATGGCGTGAATCCGGGTCGCATTGTCTTTGGATAGATAGGTAAAATCCTGTTTCATCTGTTAAACCCTTTCCTTAATCCGGATAAATCGGAATAGAAATTTTTCCCTTTTATTATACAGTGCTTTGACCATAGATACAAATAAAACTTTGCTGTTTTCAGACTTCCTGTTAATTGCTGCGGGATAAATGGGAGTGGACAGATTTTGTCATCAGATATAGATACGAGGAGAGAAAATATGTCAGAGATTCGAAAAATTACTGATTTTGGCTTGCCGGAGCTGGATGTTTTCAGCCGGCTTTCAGAGGTGCAGCTTTTGCGTTATTATGAGCCGCAGCCGGGTATTTTTATGGCGGAAAGCCCGAAAGTGATTCACCGGGCTCTCGATGCGGGGTATGAGCCGCTTTCTCTCCTGATTGAGACTGGACATCTGAAAGGGAAAGCGGCGAAGGCAGTCATGGAGCGCTGCCCGGGAATTCCGGTTTACACAGCAACTCTGCAGGAATTATCTCCCTTTCTCGGTTTTAAACTGACCAGCGGTATGCTCTGCGCCATGCGGCGTACGGTGCTTCCGACAGTGGAGGCAGTCTGTGCCGGCGCGCGTCGGATTGCGGTATTGGAAAATATCATCAATCCGACTAATATCGGCGCGATTTTCCGGTCGGCGGCGGCTCTTAATATGGACGCGGTGCTGCTGACTGCCGGATGCAGTGATCCTCTATATCGCCGTGCTATCCGGGTAGGGATGGGAACCGTGTTTCAGGTGCCCTGGACGATGCTGAATAAGAGAATCGCGTGGCCGCAGGATGGCATGGAGCTGCTGCGGGGAATGGGATTTCGCACGGTCGCCATGGCGCTTCGGGACGACTCCTTATCGATCCGTGATGAACGCCTCCGAAAGGAGGAAAAACTGGCTGTTATACTGGGGACAGAGGGCGAAGGGCTGGCGGCTGAAACCATCGCGGACTGTGATTATACGGTTCGGATTCCCATGTCTCACGGCGTGGATTCGCTGAATGTGGCGGCAGCCAGCGCGGTGGCATTCTGGGAACTGGGGCAGTAAAGCAGAAAACTGTACAAAAGAACAAATTGTGTAAAAGAAGAAACTCAGCCTGAAATTGGCTGAGTTAATTCGCTATTTGTATCTGATGCATCCGATTGTAGATGCGCAGGAAATTCCGGGTAATAATGAATATTTTTATGGTAAAGGTTTCCCTGTTGCGGTCTGCGCCAGGTGGTTAAATATTTCAAAGCGTTCCGGCAGCAGATTTTTTAAATATGCCGTATCCTCAGGCGTGAGAATCGGGCGCTCACAGTATTGCGGCCCGGAAGCGGCATCATTGGAGTTTCCGGTTCCCATATCGGAAGCGGCATTGATAGCCTCTGCGTTTCCGGAACCGTTTGCATCACGCTCCGCAGCAACTGACGGAGCCTCGCCCAGAACAGTCCCGTCAGCGGTAAACGTAATCTGATACTCATCTCCAATCCAGATAATAAAGGCTTCCGGTCCGACCTCATCCTCCGGATAGTAGGCGCAGGCATCGTCAAAGGAGGGGTTGCCGATGAATTCGAGCTCCGCTTTTCTTACGGGGCTGGCTGCCTGGTAAGCCGCGGATGCGGTGAGCAGACCGGTCAGATCGCTGCCGGTCGGCTGACCGTGGTAACGGTTGAGTACGGGTTCATTGAGCACTTCAGAGAATCCCTGACTCTGGCTGTCCCCGTCCTGCTTTTCCAGAATGAGCTGCGAGACCTTGGTGTTGATTTCATAGATCTTATTGGTTTCCGGATCGCGGAAAAACCCGTTGTCTATCACATGGTTAAAAGTGCTGACCAGCAGTAACCGTGAAGCACTCCCCTTTTCGGACTCTGCGCTGCCGAGACGGTAGTAGGACAGTCCGTCCGCCTGGTCTCCGTAAGGGTTGATAATATTCAGTCCCTCGCCCGGCTCCCCGGAAAAACCATAATCCTCCCAGTTATATTGAATCAACTGGAAATTGTATCTGCCTCTGTCGTATTCCCAGTTCAGAAAATTTTCGTCAGCGGTATCCCCGTAAAATTTCAGCGAGAGCCGGAACAGGTCCTCCAGGTCGCAGCGGGTGACAAGGAAGGGAATGGACATGCCGTCGCTTAGGATGACGCCCGGGTATCTGGCAAAATCTTCCCGGATTTCCTCATCGGAAACCTGTTCCAGACATGGAACCTCCGGCTGGATTTCCCGGCGGAGAGCGGTGAGGTCCGGCGCGGAATATCCTTCGCAGGGGATGTTGTTTTCATCCAGAACTTCTGACACATATCCGGTCAGGTTGCCGGGGGCAAAGAAAACCGTGTCCTGTTCCAGCATATGTATGCCCTCCGCTGTGATTCCGATTTCCCGGTAGGAAGTGGGAATGTGATCGGAAGGGTAGGTTTTTGCCCTCTCATTCAGCACATCCGCTGCATCGCCGAGGATGCGCAGCATGCGGAGGTCGGAGCTGGTGACACTTTTGTCAGCCGCATGTTTTTTTACAATGTCACAATATTGCTGACAGAGACTTCTGGGACAAAAGCCCTCCTGGCTGACCAGGCTGCCGTCCGCAGAGACGGTGACGGAGCCCTCATCAAACTGAAACGCGATGTCGCCCTGAGGGGTATAACTGCCGTAGATGGATTCTTTCATGAAGTGTTCTCCTTTTTCTGCCGGATTGTTTCTTTCTGCTGGCGTGTTTGGTGCGGTTGTATGTGCCGGCCGGTGAGTTTTTTCTGGCGGTGCGGTTGTAATCCGCACAGTTAATACTTTCTTTTGTTTTATGCCTGGTGATACCGGGAAAGGAACTGCCTCGTACGTTCCTGCGTCGGGTGGTCGAAGACATCCCGCGGGTCGCCCTGCTCCAGGATAATACCGTCGTCCATAAAAATAATCTGGTTTGCGACATCCCGGGCAAACGCCATCTCATGGGTCACAATTATCATAGTCGTCTCTTTTTCCACAAGCTCCCGGATGACTTTTAAAACCTCGCCGGTGAGCTCCGGGTCGAGGGCGGAAGTGGGCTCGTCAAAGCAGAGAATATCGGGATGTAGCGCCAGGGCTCTCGCGATGGCCACGCGCTGGCACTGGCCGCCGGAAAGCTGGTGAGGATAGTTGCTCATGCGGTCCGCCAGTCCCATCTGCTTCAACAGGCTTTCAGCCTGCGCCTCAATTTCGGCGTGAATTTCCTTTTTCCTGCTTTTATAATCCGGCTGTTCTTTCGCCTGCAGTTCCCGTGCCAGCATCACGTTCCCGAGCGCGGTATACTGCGGGAAAAGGTTGAAATTCTGGAAAACCAGACCGAAATGCAGGCGGTTTTTTCGGATTTCGGAGTCCTTTTTTGTGGTGGCATCTTCGCCGTCAAACAGCGTCTTGTCTTTGACGCGGATAATGCCCTTGTTCGGTTTTTCCAGAAAATTCAGACACCGCAGGAGTGTGGTCTTTCCGCTGCCGGAGGAACCGATGACGGAAAGCACCTGGCTCTCCTCCAGAGAAAAGCTGATGTCTTTTAAGACTTCCGTTTGTCCGAATGATTTGCTTAAATGTTCTACTTCTAAAATCGGCATAATATCCTCCCCTCCTACCGGAAAAATTCCAGTTTCTTTTCCAGACGTCCCAGCACTACGGTCAGGATTCCGTTGAAGACGAGATAGTAAACAGCGGTAAAAAACAGCGGCCAGATAGCTCCGGAAATACCCTGCGAACCTTTCATAAAGGACTGGCCTGCCCAGATGATCTCCTGAAGCGCGATGATGCGGGCCAGGGAAGTGTCTTTCACAAGGGTCAGAATCTCGTTGGACATGGGCGGCACGATGCGCTTGATCATCTGCAGCAGAGTGACTTTAAAGAAAATCTGCCGGCGGGTCATACCCAGGACAAGCCCCGCTTCCTCCTGGCCGACAGGTACTCCCTGGATGCCGCCGCGGTAGATTTCCGAAAAATAACAGGCGTAGTTGATGATGAAAGCCACCGACGCAGCCATAAAACGGCCGGTCTCGCCGCCACCCCAGATGGCGTTGTCCAGTACCAGGCCGGGGAAGTAGTAGATGATCAGAAGCTGGATCATCAGAGGGGTGCCGCGGACAATCCAGACCACGGTTTTGGAAAACCCGCTTAAAATGCGGATTCGCGACATGGAGCCGAAAGAAATGACCAGACCCAGAGGGATGGCTCCGGCCAGTGTCACGAGAAATAGTTTCAGTGTCTGCAGGAAACCGACATTCAGGGAGTGAATGACGATAGGGAACTGCTCTAAAAATAAGCTCATTGGTATCTTACCTGCTTTCATGTGATATAAAAACAGAAAGCGGGCCAAAGCCCGCTCTCCGTATTATATGCGCAGGGGTGTGTAAGGAATATGACAGCTGCGCTGTCCACACCCCGCGCGGCGAGTATGAGGCAAAAGCCGCCTCCTACTCGATTGTGATTACTGGGCAATGATGCTGTTTTCGATGCCGTAAGTGGTAGCAATCTCAGTCATCGTGCCGTCAGCATAGCTCTCTGCGAAGAACGCATTCAGCAGCTCTACCAGATCGGAACCCTGGCGGAATCCGACACCGTACTCCTCGTCAACCAGAACAACGCCGGTGGTGAGGCTCTCATAGCTGGTGCCCTCGCCGACCATTGCTTCCGCCATCAGAAGGTCAATAATCGCCGCGTCAGATGTGCCTGCGGAAACTTCCATCAGGGCATCTGCCTGCGCTGTCACAGCGTTGTAGGTGAGTCCGTTGTCCTGGGCTGCAGCTTCACCGGCGCTTCCGGATTCCACTGCGAAAGTCAGGTCAGCCAGGCTCTCCGCGTCTGTGTACTGATCAGCAATGTCCGCGGAAAGTACGACAACCTGGGAATTGCTGCTGTAAGCGTTCGTGCAGTCCATTGCGCTGGTAACCTCATCGGTCAGGGTCATGCCGTTCCATACACAGTCGATGCCTTTGCCGTCAAGCTCCAGAATCTTGTTGTCCCAGTCAATCTCCTGGAATTCCACTTCCACGCCCAGGCTTTCCGCGAAAGCGGTTGCCATATCTGCGTCAAAACCGATCCACTCGCCGTTCTCATCCTTGTAATCCATCGGCTCAAAATCGGTGATACCTACGACCAGGACACCTTTTTCCTGTATGTAAGCCAGATCGCTTTCTTCATCGGAAGAGGCTTCTGCTTCTGCGGATGTCTCATCGGTAGCGGTTTCCTCCGAAGCAGAAGTGGTGTCCGCTGTGTCTTCTTCGCCGCCTGTGCTGCCGCAGGCTGTCATAGAGAAAGCCAGGCCGGCTGTCAGTGCAAGTGCAAGTAATTTCTTCATCGTTGTTTTCCTCTTTTCTTTTCTCTTTTTCATGTTAGCCGAAGCTGTGCAGAATATGTGGTCAGTTCCTGCGGATTTTTATTTCATTGGGCAGGTTCTGTTTCAGCTCGATAACATGCAAACATAGTAGCAATTTACCAGAGTAAAGTCAAGAGGAAATTGCCTTGCAGGAATTTCACAAAATACTTTGTAGTTATATGGGGAAGTGATTTGGCACATTTTCAAAATAACTGCAATACAATTTTATGGTTAATCATTGTTTTTCAGGCTTACAGCTGCAGCCCTTTTGCTTCATCACACCCCAGCACAATATTCAGACATTGGATGGCCGCGCCGGAAGCGCCCTTGCCCAGATTGTCAAACCGGGAGGACAATAAAATCCGCTCGTCATTGCCGCAGACAAAGATCTCCAGGCCGTCCCAGCCGGAGTAGTTATTGCTGCCGAGGAAATTCCGGCTTTCCGCCTCCGCTCCCAGCGGCATTACCCGGATGAACTGTTCACCGGCATAATGCTTTTCAAACATGGCGTAGATGGTTTCCGGGGTCTGCGCGCCGTTTAACAATTCGGTATAAAGCGGGACAGATACAAGCATTCCGCTGTAATAATCCGCCACAATCGGGGAGAAGAGAGGCTCTCTTGCCAGGCCTGTGACAGCTTTCATTTCCTTTAAATGCTTGTGTGTCTGGGAGAGGCCATACTGACGCGGGGAAACCAGTTCATTGATGCGGTTTTCTCCCTCGTACTCCGCAATCATCTTTTTCCCGCCTCCGCTGTATCCGGTCAGGGAAAAGCAGGAGACCGGATAATCCGCAGGGAGAATGCCGTTTGCGATCAGCGGATAGACCAGTGTGATAAAACCGGTGGCGTGGCATCCGGGGACAGCGATGCGTCTGCCGGTGCGGATTGCTTTTCTGTGCTCTGCGGAGAGCTCCGGGTAGCCATAGGCCCACCCTGCCTCCGTCCGGTGGGCGGTGGAGGTGTCGATCAAGACCACATCCTCACCCTCTGCAAGCGCTACGGCTTCCCTGGCTGCCGCGTCTGGCAGGCAAAGAAACGTGATATCGGAGTCATGAATAAACTGTTTAATTACCGCGGGGTCTTTCCGGGATTCGGATGGAATCTTCAGCAGTTCGATGTCGTCCCTGTTCTCGAATCGCTCAAAAATGCGCAGGCCGGTTGTGCCCTCGCTGCCGTCGATAAATATTTTTTTCTTCTGATTGTTCATAGTACAAATACCTCTGTGTAATAATTCTGTTTCTTCCTATTTTATATCATAATCAGAGACTGTTGGCAATGAAATTTCACGTGTTATCAAATAGCCCGGGTTATATTTGAATCCGGGTAAGGGCATGGTAAAGCAATTGTTTTGCCGGGAACTTCCGGATACAAAATTCTTGTCATCCGGTCAGTTACATGCTAGAATGATACCCGTCATCAAATTTGACTGTTTGATTTAAATAAAATGACTGTGGATGAGAGGAATGGAATAGAAAGATGGAATACTGGGATATTTATGATAAAAACAAACAGCGGACAGGCCGCACTATGAAGCGCAATGACTGGTGCCTGGCGGATGACGAGTATCATCTGACGGTGCTCGGTGTGATAGTCCGGCCGGATGGGAAGTTTTTGATTACAAAGCGCGTGGAGACAAAGTCCTGGGCAGCCGGCTGGTGGGAAGTGCCCGGCGGCGGCGTCAAGGCCGGCGAGGAGCCCCGGGAGGCGGTCAACCGGGAGGTGTTTGAGGAGACCGGACTGGATGTCTCGGGATGTGAGGACGGTTACCTGTTTACCTATCATCGGGAGAATCCAGGTGAGGGTGACAACTATTTTGTGGATGTCTACCGGTTTGTCATGGACTTTGAGGAGTCTGACGTGCACTGTCAGGAGGCGGAGACGGATGGATTTCAGCTTGCGGACGCCGCACAGATCCGGGAATACGCCGCGCAGGGGATATTTCTTCATTATGATAGTATAAGGGAAGCGTTTGAGTGAATTATTCAGAGCCAGGCTCGAAAATGCTGTAGGTCTGAATAATTTCAAAAACATATTGACGAAGACCTGCTTCTGTGCTATAGTACCTGACTTCCGTCGTTTCTCTAAAAACATGGTACTCAAGTGCCCAGCAGCATGG
>JAJQCB010000069.1 GCA_021203005.1 Clostridiales bacterium
TATTTATTTTTGGATTGTTCTGTCAGGAAAAATCCAGAGCGTTTGAGTAATTATTATGCTTTTGGCTGGAAGGGACACAGGATGGTATACTGCTACGTTGTATCTTAAAAGCGTATTGTATGGTATGTGCCACAAATTCAGAATTTTTTTGGATTTGTGGCACATGTTTTATGATGATGCTTCCTTGAAAAGATTATGGTGAAGATTTCGGCTGCTTTTCATTTTTGATTTTGCAAGAGATTTCTTTGATAAACTCTGGCTTTATCAAAACTGTGACTGCCAGTGGCAGGAACCAATGAGAGAATGTTTGCTACGAGGGTTTGGGGGCGCTGGATGTCCGGTGGACATCCGTTTCCGCAAGGGACGCCTACGGTGTAGCGCGGACCGGAGCGAAGCGGGGAACCGCAATTCCCAACAAGTTGCCTCGGTAACATAACCATGAAAATGAGTTAATGTTAAAAGAGGCGATACTTGCTCTCGATTTGTATGAAAAAGTGTAAGGACGATATATAATCTACAACGCACAGTCACTTCAATTTCATGGCAACAAATAGAATATCCAAGAAATCGAATAAATTTCCAAATAAATACGATTGATGGTTGAATTGCTGACCATAGCCCTGTTATAATTATATAAAATGGTGTCTGTAAATATCTATAGCGCGAGGTGTACGCATCATGAAGATAAGTTATAAAAAACTTTGGATTATGTTGATTGAACGGGATATATCCAAAGCAAAGCTGAGAGAAGAAACAAAAATAGCCGCGGGAACAATGAGTAAAATTAATAAAGGCGAAGAAGTGGCGCTGTCGGTGCTGCTACGCATTTGCGATTACCTGGATTGCGATATAGGCGATATCTGTCAGGCGGTACGTGAAGAGAAATAGGATAAAGCAGTGGAAGGTGAAAAACAATGCAATCGAATTTTGAATTTCTTAATGAACGTTTTCCTGTGTTGGGAAATTTCGGAGAGCTTGCAGAAAAATACTGTTACAGTGATTCCAATTCATGTCTGATGAAACTTGGTATGATTGGAGAAACAATTGTAAATCTGATGTTCACTTATGACAGGATACCTCTGCCCTATGATAATACCGCCGTAACAAGGATTAATACCCTTCAAAGAGAGGGGTTGCTTACAAGTGATCTGGCTACAATTTTGCACGGTCTGCGAAAGATTCGCAACAAGGCCGTACATGAGAACTATTCTTCTGTAGCAGAGGGTAAATCTTTTCTTCAGATGGCTCACAGTTTGTGTGAATGGTTCATGCAGACATATGGTGATTGGGATTACCAGCATCATGAATTTGTTATGCCGGAAGAATTGCCTGAAGCACAGCCATCGGATAAAGAACAGGAAAAAACTAAGGAAGAAAAACTTACAGAAGAAGCTCAGACAACAGCAGCAGCAGCTCCTGCTGTTTCGTATTCGGATCGCAGAAAGCAGGCTGGGAAGGCGGCAACGCAAAGACCCAAAACAGAAGCCGAGACGCGTTTCCTTATTGATGAGCAACTCCGTATGGTCGGCTGGGAGGCAGATACAGAAAACATACGTTACTCTAAGGGAACGCGCCCCACAAAAGGACGTAATTTAGCGATCGCTGAATATCCGACAGATTCTACCGTTGCAACAAAAGGGTATGTTGACTATGCACTTTTCATTGGCCTCCGACTTGTGGCGACGGTTGAAGCGAAAAGATACCATACGGATATTCCATCTGTTATCGACTATCAGTGTAAAGATTATTCCAGATGCATCCGAGATGAGGATGCCACTTATCAGATCGGTACATGGGGTGAATACAAAGTACCATTTACCTTTGCCACGAATGGAAGGCCATATCTGGAGCAATACCGTTTGAAATCGGGGATATGGTTTCTTGATTTAAGAAAACCGGATAATTCGCCCTATGCGCTGCGCGGATGGATGAGTCCGGACGGTATCGAAGAATTGCTGGCGACTGATACAGAAAGTAAAAACAAAAACCTCTCGGCTATGCCATATGAAATTTTAACAGACAAGGACGGTTTAAATCTGCGCCCTTATCAGCTAAATGCCATAAAAGCAGCTGAAAAAGCTATTGTAGACGGCCAGAGTACCGTCCTTCTGGCAATGGCAACCGGTACCGGCAAGACTAGAACCATCCTCGGCATGATTTACCGTTTTTTGAAAACCGGTCGCTTTCGCAGGATCCTTTTTCTTGTAGATAGAAATGCGCTTGGCGATCAGGCTCTGGATGTGTTTAAAGAAGTGAAGATGGAAGACCTCCTGACGCTGGATGACATATACACCATCAAAGGTCTGGAAGACAAATCCATTGATAAGGAAACGCGGATTCATGTATCTACCGTTCAGAGCATGGTGAAGCGTATCCTCTATAATGACGGCGAAATCATGCCTGCGGTATCAGACTATGATCTGGTCATCGTTGATGAGGCACACAGGGGATATATTCTCGACAGGGAGATGAGCGATGAGGAAATCCTCTACCATGACCAGCGCGATTATCAAAGCAAGTACCGTAGTGTAATCGAATACTTTAATGCAGTGAAAGTCGCTCTTACCACAACCCCGGCATTACAGACTACGAAAATATTCGGACAGCCGGTGTTCAAATACACCTACCGCGAGGCCGTCATCGAAGGCTATCTGGTGGATCACGATGCTCCACACACATTGGAAACAAGGCTCAGCAAGGAAGGCATTCATTATCACTCCGGGGATACCGTCACCATTTACGACCCGGTTACAGGAGAAATCACAAACAGTGAGCTTTTGGATGATGAACTTGATTTTGATGTGGAAAATTTCAATCGTCAGGTGATAACCGAGCCATTCAACCGAGCTGTTCTTGAGGAGATTGCCCGCAACATAGACCCTGAAAGTCCAAAAGAAACAGGAAAAACCCTTATTTACGCAGTCAACGATGATCACGCTGATTTGATAGTCTCGATACTGAAAGATATTTACTCTGAGTATGGTGTTGATAACAGCGCCATTATGAAGATAACCGGCAGCGTTGCAGGCGGTAATAAGAAAAAGATCAGGGAAGTGATCAAACGTTTTAAAAACGAGGACTATCCTTCTGTCGTGGTTACGGTGGATTTGCTGACCACAGGGATTGATGTGCCTTCGATTACAACGCTTGTTTTTATGCGGCGTGTGAAATCCCGTATTTTGTTTGAACAAATGATGGGACGCGCCACAAGGCTTTGTCCGGAAATCCATAAGACGCATTTTGAAATTTATGATCCAGTAGGCGTTTATGATTCTCTGGAGGCAGTGAATACGATGAAGCCCGTCGTTACAAGCCCCACCACTACCTTTACGCAACTGCTTGATGGACTGGGCGAAATGGAGAACGATGAGCAGGTTAAAAATCAGATCAACCAGATTATTGCCAAGCTGCAGCGTAAGAAACGGCGCATGGATAAAAAGACAACCGATCATTTTGTTGATATGTCCGGCGGAATGAACCCTGACCAGTTTATTGTAGACATTGAAACTCGCAGTCCCAGTGATGCCAGAAATCGTTTACTTGCTTACTATGATATGTTTGAAATGTTGCAGAACTCTTCTTCCGGCGGTGGGAATCCTGTTGTTATTTCTGATAAGGAAGATGAACTGATTTCACATACGCGTGGCTATGGCAATTCCGAGGTAAGGCCGGAAGATTATCTGGATGAATTTTCGGCATATGTTAAGAACAATCTTAACGAGATTGCCGCGTTGAACATCATATGTACGAGGCCGCGTGACCTGACTCGTGATGCCTTAAAGTCACTGATGTTAACGCTTGACAGGGAAGGATATACAACACAGCAGCTGAATACGGCCATTTCGCAACTGACAAATGAGAAAATGGCAGCAGACATCATCAGCCTGATTAGACGCTATGCAATTGGATCAGTTCTTATCAGCCATGAAGCAAGGATAAGGAGGGCTGTGGACAAGCTTCGTAAAGCTCACAATTTTTCCAAGCAGGAATTGAACTGGATACGCCGTATGGAAGATTATCTTATGAATGAATCTGTGCTAAATGTGCAGGTGTTTGACGAGGATAGCCGGTTTAAAACACAGGGAGGATTTATGAAGATAAACAAGGTTTTCGGAAATCAGCTGGTAAATATTGTACTTGAATTAAACGAATACCTTTACGATGATGGAGGACAGGTAGCATGACAACACAGGAAATCGTATCGAAGCTCTGGAATCTCTGTAACGTACTTAGAGATGACGGCATTACATACCATCAGTATGTTACGGAATTGACATATATCCTGTTCCTGAAAATGGCAAAAGAAACTGGTGCGGAAATTCAGATTCCGGAAGACTATCGCTGGGACAAGCTCACTGCAAAAAGCGGCGTGGAATTAAAGAAATTTTATAAGGAACTGCTTACCTATTTGGGCGAAAACTGCACCGGGCGTGTTCGCGAAATCTATCAGGGTTCTGCAACCAATATCGACGAGCCTAAGAACCTGGAAAAAATTATTATTACCATCGACGGCCTTGACTGGTTCTCTGCCCGTGAAGAAGGGCTGGGGAATCTTTATGAGGGACTCCTGGAGAAGAATGCGAATGAGAAAAAATCCGGTGCAGGTCAGTATTTTACCCCTCGTGTCTTGATTGATGTCATGGTGCACATGATGAAGCCGCAGCCTGGGGAGCGCTGTAACGATCCGGCCTGTGGAACTTTCGGGTTTATGATTGCGGCAAGTCAGTATGTTAGAGATAATACGGATGGTTTCTTTGAACTTGATGCTGATACCGCAAAATTTGAGCGGGAAGAAGCTTTTACCGGCTGTGAGCTGGTGCATGATACCCACCGTTTGGCTTTGATGAATGCTATGCTCCATGACATTGATGGAGAAATTATCCTGGGCGACACTCTCTCCAATGTGGGCAAATCTATGAAGGGTTACGATCTGGTATTGACAAATTCTCCCTTCGGCACGAAGAAAGGCGGTGAACGCGCTACCCGTGATGACTTCACTTTCCCAACCAGCAACAAGCAGTTAAACTTTCTCCAACATATCTATCGCAGCCTGAAAGCTGACGGAAAGGCACGTGCTGCTGTGGTGTTGCCGGATAACGTCCTGTTTCAGGACGGCGATGGTGAGAGAATCCGTTGTGATCTTATGGACAAGTGCAATCTGCATACGATTCTGCGTCTGCCTACCGGCATTTTTTATGCACAGGGTGTTAAAACGAATGTCCTGTTCTTTACCCGGGGCAAAACAGACAAGGGGAATACCCGCGAAGTTTGGTTTTATGATCTGAGAACCAATATGCCGTCATTCGGAAAGACAAACCCCCTCGCAAAATCGCATTTCGTCGGTTTTGAGGCTGCTTATATTGCGGAAGATCGCGGTGCTGTGACGGATGAGAGATGGAGCAGGTTCACCAGAGAGGAAATCGAAGCGAAGGGAAACAGCCTGGACCTGGGGCTTATCCGTGATGATTCTCTGGTAGACTATAACGAACTTCCTGACCCGATTAAAAGCGCGGAGGAATGTATTGCCAATCTGGAGGAAGCGATGGATTTACTGCAGAGTGTCGTGAAAGAGATGAAGTCTTTGGAAACGGAGGCGGAGTGATGGCGAAAAAAAAGGCTGAAAAGGAATCTACGTTTGTGCCAGTGGAGGAACAGCCGTATCCGGTGCCGGAGAATTGGTGTTGGACGCATATTTCAGATGTATCAGATGTTGTAACTGGTGGAACCCCCAGTAAAAAAATCCTGCATACTACAACGGTGATTTTCCGTTTTTTAAACCTGCGGATTTAGATGCTGGCCGTCATGTGTTCACAGGGTCGGAATATTTGACTGATGCTGGGAAAGCAGTTTCAAGAATTATTCCGGCAAAATCAACCGCAGTATGTTGCATTGGAAGCATTGGAAAATGCGGATTTCTTGATGTTGATGGAGCAACAAACCAACAAATTAATTCGTTGATTCCAAGAATCAATCCTCTTTACATATACTATTTTTGCAATACAGAAACTTTTATAAATCAGTTATGGGAAAAATCTTCTGCAACGACAATTTCAATTATTAACAAAAGTAAAATGGAGAATTGTCTCATTTCACTTGCACCCCTTGCCGAACAACAACGCATTGTTGACCGCATCGAAAGCCTGTTTGCAAAACTGGATGAGGCTAAGGAAAAGGTGCAGGAGGCGCTGGATAGTTTTGAAGTTCGTCGTTCTTCTATTTTAAGAAATGCGTTTTCCGGGAAACTCACAGAGAGCTGGCGGAAAGAACACGGAAAAGTTTCCCGCTGGAAATATGTCAGATTTGATGAAGCAGCATTTATCCGAAGTAATCTTGTAGGACCAGCAGAGTATAGCAAGATGCCTCACATTGCTCCTGACAATATTGAGAAGAAAACCGGCAAGCTGCTTGAATATCACACTATAGAGGAAGACGGTGTGACCAGCGGAAAACATCATTTTTTCCGGGGCAAATATTATATTCTAAAATTCGGCCATATCTTTCAAAGGTGGTATTAGTTGATTTTGAAGGTTTATGCAGTGCTGATATGTATCCTATTGAAACTGTTGGCAATACAAAATTTCTTTGGTATCAGATGCTTTCTGATGAATTTTTAGTGCAGGCGTCAAGTGCAGGATCTCGCTCTGTCCTTCCAAAAATTAATCAAAAAGAACTATCTGCGCTCAAAGTTAGTGTGACCAGCGATAAAGACGAGGAAACGGAAATTGTTCGCATTCTTGATAATTTCTTCGCTAAAGAAACAGAGGCGAAAGAAAAAGTTGAGATTGCGTTGGATGTTATTGAGACTATGAAAAAATCTATTCTCGCCAAGGCATTTCAGGGCGAATTGGGGACAAATAATCCAGAGGATGAAAGTGCAGAAGAACTCTTGAAGTACACCTTAACATAATTTAAAGGAAGACTTCGGTTATCGGATGATCCGCGATATTAAGATGTCGGACGCGCAGATCTGGATGATAAAACTTCATGAGGATGAAAAAGGCTACACCATTTGCCCGGAAAAATGCGTGGATTTATAAAGAATTACGTGATTTTCGGGCAAATGAGAAGAAATGAGGACTTATAAAAAGATGATTAAAGTACTGTTTGTCTGCCATGGAAATATTTGCCGAAGCACCATGGCTCAGAGCGTTTTTTCCTATTTAACAGTGCAGGCCGGTCTGGAAGATAAATTTTTCATCGACTCTGCCGCGACCAGCCGCGAGGAGATCGGCAATCCGCCCCACTACGGCACGGAACGGAAGCTGGCCGAGGAGGGTATCCCCCTGATCCCGCACCGGGCGGTGCAGATGACGCGGCGGGATTATCTGGAATATGACTATCTGATTGGTATGGACCGGGCGAACATTCGCAATATGGGGCGCATCGCGGGCGGAGACCCGCAGAACAAGATTTATAAGATGCTGGAGTTTGCAGGAAAGAGCCGCGATGTGGCGGATCCCTGGTACACCGGCGATTTTGATGCGACATTTCGTGATGTTATGGAAGGATGCAGAGGGCTTCTTGCGCATATCACAGGAAAGGGAAAACAAAAATGGGAGTTTTAAGGAAAGAGGATATCGATCTGGTTCGCAGGCAGTATGGCAGGAGTCTTCATCGTCGGCTGTCGGAAGCCGCGGAGCGGCTGGAAAAACAGTATATGGACCTGCGCCTGTGTGAGGTATTACATCCTCAGACGATTGAACGGGCACAAAAAGCCTATGCGGATGTTCCGGCAGAAAGCATGATAGCGATTGATACCTTTGCCGGCGGCGGGAAAAACGGTATTATTCTGGCGGAAGACGGCGTGTATACTTCGCATGTCGGACGCATCCCTTTTGCCGGCCTGGAGCAGTATTCCGCGGATGAGGATGGCCTCTGTCTTTTGCTGGCTTACTCGGATGGCACACAGGTGAAAAAATTTCAGTTTCAGGTGAATGAAGTGGTGGACCTGCTTCGGGCGGCGCTTGACATTTACGGAGATTTGAGTGACAGAATTCAAAACGGCAGCACTGTGTTTTCATTGAATTCCGTGGAAGGATGGAAAGAGTTTACAGATCAGAAGAATCGCCGTCTGCTGGAAAGTAAGAGAAATTCCGTCTTTGTGTCCAGCACGTTTAAGGACATGCATTACGAGCGGGATGCCATTCATGAGAAAGTCCTGCCGGCGCTGAATGAGATTGCTGCGGATTATGGGCAGAATCTTTCCTTTTGTGACTTGCGGTGGGGCGTGAATACCGCGGAGATGGAGAGTGAGGAGGGATCCCGGAAGGTTCTCTCGGTGTGCTTGCATGAGATTGAACGCTGCCAACCTTACATGGTTGTGATTCTCGGGGAGCGTTATGGCTGGATCCCGGAGAAAGACATGGTGAAGGAGACGGTAAGCGGTTGGTTTGATGAGGAACTGGATGAGCTGGATAAAAGTGTCACAGCATTGGAGATTGAGTTTGGTGCGCTTTCGAGAGATGCACGGCTGAACCGGACTTTGTTTTATTTTCGTGAGATCAAGGGGAAACCGTCAGATATTTATCGCAGCGAGGATGAGATCCACGCAAAAAAACTGGCCAACTTAAAGCGCAGAATTCAGAAGCTTGCGCCGGGCCGTGTGAAAAAATACACTCTGGAGTGGGATGAGAGGGGGAATTGCCCGAAAGACCTGGATGATTTTGCCCGGATGGTTACAGAAGATATCCGGCAGCTTATGGAGGGAGACTGGAAAGATTTTGCAGAACTGTCACTCTATGAGAAGGAACAGCGGCTGCACTGGAACTATGCGGCGCAGAAAGCGATGCAGTGCGCTGCCAGAGACAAATTTTTGAGGGAAGTTCTGGAGGAACTGGAGATAGGAGCGCCTCTGACAATTTTGCGGGGAGCTTCGGGCAGCGGAAAAAGCACTTTGGTGGGGACGCTGGCGGAGGTGCTTCGCCTGAGTCACACGGAGGTTTGCCCTTTGTTTTGTACTCATACCGAACGCAGTGATACGGTTGAGGATGTGATGTGGAATCTGATCTGTTTCCTGGAAGGACAGCTGCAGATTTTGCACGATATGCCTTTGAACAAACAGAAGAATACGATGGATGACGAGGGTCGGCAGAAAACTGCGAACTGCGCAGAGCAACAGGAGAGGGAGGCCCTGTCCAGAGAAGGCCTGCGCGAAGAGATGAACCGGCTGTCTCTGTAATATGAGCGCGAGGGAGAGAAAATGCTGGTTTTCCTGGTAGACGCCGTAGATCAGCTCCCGGCGGATTCTTTCCGGGACCAGTTAAAATTTCTGCCGGAGAATTTATCGTCAAAAATAGCGGCGGTGGTTTCCTGCACGGAGGAGTTTCCGGCGGATACCTTTTCCTGTGTAAAACAGGTGCCGTTATTTACAAAGGAAGAGCGTATTTCGGTGATACAGGCGAACCTTCAGGCGGCGCACAGGGAACTGGAAAATCGGGTTATTGAAGCAATCGCCAAAAAGGAGGGCGCAGACCACCCGCTGTATGTGAGTCTTTTGCTGCAGCGTCTGCTGATGATGGACAAATCCGATTTTGATGAGGTGGCTGACAGAGGCGACGGAATGGACGCGATCACAGATCTCCAGATTGATCTGATCAGGGAGGCTCCGCAGAATCTTTGTACGGCAAATGTCTGGCTGATTCAGGCTGCGTCCGGGAAACTTCAAAATCAGATGGCGGCTGAGGCGATTCGGTTTCTGGCGGTCTCGAGAAGAGGTCTGCGGGAGTCTGATCTGGAAGGGTTGGCTGCGGGCTGCGGCGTATCCTGGAATTCTCTGGATTTTGCACTTTTTATCAATTACCTGCGGGGGATGTTTTTGAGACGGGAGGACGGTACGATTGATTTTGTTCACAAGAGTACCAGAGAAGGAGTCTTAAAGAAGATCGACCGGCAGGAAAAACATCGTCAGGTCAGCGACTGGCTGTGGGAACTGCCGGAATGGGACACCCTTCGCCGGAGTGAGTGGCTGTTTCATTGCTGCTGTGCCGGGGATGGGGTAAAACTGGCTTCCTATGCGGAGAGCATACGGGAGGATGAGGCGGAACTTCGTTTTGCGGCCGGACAACTCATGGCAGCCTGCCGGGTCGCGGGCGATGCGTGGCTGGTTTCCTTTGCCGCTTCGGATTATAGAGTGATAGGACACGGGTTTTTTAAATTGATTTATCAGATGAAGGAGCACAGGGGCGATTCTTTGCAGGAAGAGTCGATGCTGGAGCGGATTTACCGGGCGTGTCTGATTTCTGCAGAAAAGCTGACGAATGAGGATGTTTTTCCGGAGGCAAAAAAGGATTTGTCCCTGTTACATTACAGGTTGAGCTGGATTTCCTGGAGGAGGGACGGCAAAGAGAATTTAAAACAGGCTGTTTCCTATATGAAAAACAGTTATGTCATTACCCGAGCACTGTGTGAGCGCGAGGATACCGCGGAAAATTTGTGGTATCTGGCGGAGGATTGTAAAACGCTCGGTAGATATTATATGCATATGCAGGATAAAAAGGATCCGGACAAAACCTGTCAGGAGACATCATGGCGTTTCTTTGAGGAAAGTCAGAAGGCATATGCAGACCTGACAGCCCGGGATGAAGCCGTAAAATACAGAAGGGGCATGGCGGAACTGGAATATTACATGGGCCTCTATTACGACCGCCTTGACCTGGAGGAGAAAGCAGAACAATATTATCTGAATAGTCTGGCATACAGGGAGCAGCTGTATGCGGAAAGCGGTGGGCTGTTGGATGAAAAACAGATCGCATACACCTGCAGCAGTCTGGCTACTCTGTATCATTGGTGGCTGGCGGGTGCGCGCGAGACGGAGGCTATGCAATATTATCAGAGAGAGGCGCTTTCCTGGGAGCATATCCTTACAGAGGAACGCAGCCTGCTCCTGCAGGAAAGGGCAGCTGAGGCGTACTGTGATCTGGGCCGGACAGTGCAGAAGGTAAAGGGAGATGAGGATGAGAAGGCTTTGGAAGAGATTGCCGCAGCCTACGAGAGAGGAGTTGAATTGTGGCGGATTGTAAGCCGCAGCAAGCCGGAACGAGGGAAAGAGTATGCGGATGCATGCGTCAGAGCCGGGAGGATATATCGAAAACTGGGCGGATCCGCGAATCTTGTAAAAGCGCAGCAGCTTTTCCGGTGCGCGTTGCCGATTCAAAGAGAGCTGGCGCAGCAGAACAACGATGTAGAATCGCATGACGCTCTGTTTTTAACGCTGATCAGTTTCATAAGGACATGTGATGATATACAGCACAGAGTGGAACTGTTTGAGGAAGCATTAGAGGAAGTCCGTTATCTGTATCATGTGACAAAGGATTCTTACTATAAACAGCAGTTAAAAACATTAAAGCGCTCCGGTCGTGTGCTAAAGGGGCTGGGAGCTTTTAGTAAGTTTTACTGATGTCAATTCTACGGCAGTGCCTGGATTGTGATATCATTCAAGTGGAAGCCGTTCGGTTGAGGGAGAATCTTGTGGACGGATTAATGAAAAATAACTTAATAATAAGGAGTATGTCTTATGGAAAAAAAGTGGTGGAAAGAAGCAGTCGTATATCAGATTTATCCGAGAAGTTATATGGATTCCAACGGGGATGGGATCGGTGATCTGAAGGGAGTGACTTCCAGGCTGGATTATATCAAAGAGCTTGGGGTGGATGTAATCTGGATGTCCCCCTGCTATAAGTCCCCTAACGATGACAATGGCTATGATATCTCGGATTACCGCGACATCATGGACGAGTTCGGGACAATGGAGGATTTCAATGAGCTGCTGGAGGGGATTCATGCCAGAGGGATGAAGCTCCTCATGGATCTGGTGGTGAACCACTCCTCGGATGAGCACAGGTGGTTTCTGGAATCCAGGAAATCAAAAGATAACCCTTACCGTGACTATTATATCTGGAGGGATCCGCGGGACGGAAAGGAGCCGAACAACTGGACGTCGTTCTTCTCCGGACCGGCGTGGGAGTACGATGAGATGACCGGACAGTATTACCTGCACCTGTTTTCAAGGAAACAGCCGGATCTGAACTGGGAGAATGAAACGGTCCGGGAGGAAGTGTACGATATCGTAAAGTTCTGGCTGGACAAGGGAATCGACGGGTTCCGTATGGATGTGGCAAACCTCTATTCCAAAGTGGAGGGGCTGCCGGACGGAGGTCCCGGGCATGAGAATATCGGAACCGAGTTTTACCAGGACGGGCCGAGAATTCATGAGTTCCATCATGAGATGTACGAGAAAGTGACATCGAAATATGATATTATGACTGTGGGCGAGATGTCCGGCGTGCCTCTGGAGGAGGCAGTGAAATATGTAGGGAACGACAGGGAAGAGCTGAACATGGTCTTCCAGTTTGATCAGAACCTGATCGATGGCGGGGAGAACGATCACTGGGCACACCGCACGGTGCCGCTCCCGGAGCTGAAGGCAGTGTTCAGCAAATGGCAGAACGGCTTAAACGGCAAAGGCTGGAACAGCCTGTACTGGACCAACCATGATCAGCCGCGGACGGTTTCCCGCTGGGGAAATGACGGAGCATATCGCAAGGAAAGCCAGAAGATGCTCTACACCATGCTGCTGACGCTCCAGGGCACACCCTATATTTACCAGGGTGAGGAAATCGGCATGACCAATGTTTCTTTCGATTCCATCGACGACTATGACGATGTGGAAATCCACAATATGTGGCAGGAGCGCGTCGTAAAGGGCGGCGCGGATCCGGAGGAGACGCTGGATAATGTCCGTTACCGCGCGCGGGACAATGCCCGGACGCCGATGCAGTGGGACGACACCGAAAATGCCGGGTTTACCACAGGGACGCCGTGGCTGAAAGTGAATCCCAATTATAAGGAGATCAATGCAAAAGAAGCTCTGGCGGATCCGGATTCCATCTTCCATTATATGCAGCGGCTGATCCGCATGCGTAAGAGTACGCCGGTGGCGATTTACGGCGACTTTAAAGAGTATGAGCCGGAGAACGAAAGCCTCTATATCTATGAGCGCAGCTATGAAGGGGCGAAGCTTTTTGTGGTTCTGAACTTTACGGATCAGGAGGTTACCTTTACAGTGCCTGAGACAGTGGACGCATCCGCGGCGAAGCTCCTGATCAGCAACTACGATGGAGAGCAGAAACTGACGGATGGGAAGCTGCTTCCCTATGAGGGTCAGGTGTACCTGATCCAGTAAGATATCGCGTCAGCGGCAACAGCATTGAGTAGTTTGACAAAATTATTAGCACTCGTACTTGACGAGTGCTAATTTTTGTGTTATAACGGGGGCAGCAGGAGGCAAAGAGGAGCTATATGATTCCGAAATGACTGGTTTCCTGTAAAAATCGAGCTATGACATTGGAAGGAGTGGTGTTATGAATATCCAGAAATTTACACAAAAGTCAATCGAGGCAGTGCAGGACTGTGAGAAACTGGCCTTCGAATATGGTAATCAGGAAATCGAGCAGGAGCATCTGCTGATGGCGCTGCTTCGCCAGCCGGATGGCCTGATTTTAAAACTGATTGAGAAGATGGAAATCAATAAGGAGCATTTCTGTGACAACGCGGAGCGCCATCTGGCGAAGCGTGTGAAAGTCTCCGGCGGACAGCCGTATGTAGGACAGATGCTGAACAAGGTGTTGATTTCCGCTGAAGATGAGGCAAAGCAGATGGGCGACGAGTATGTCTCCGTGGAACATCTGTTCTTGAGCATGCTGCGCTACCCAAATCCGGCGCTGAAAGAGATTTTTAAAGAGTATGGGATTACCAGGGAGCGGTTTTTACAGGCGCTCTCGACGGTTCGCGGCAATCAGCGTGTGACCTCGGATAATCCGGAGGCGACCTATGATACGCTGGAAAAGTACGGCTACGACATGGTGGAGCGTACCCGCGACCAGAAGCTGGATCCGGTGATCGGGAGGGACAGTGAGATCCGGAATGTGATCCGCATTCTTTCCCGGAAGACGAAGAATAATCCGGTGCTGATCGGTGAGCCGGGCGTCGGCAAGACCGCCGTGGTGGAGGGGCTGGCACAGCGTATCGTCCGCGGCGATGTACCGGAGGCGCTGAAAGATAAAAAGCTGTTTGCCCTGGATATGGGCGCGCTTCTGGCCGGTGCGAAGTACCGCGGTGAGTTTGAGGAGCGTCTGAAAGCGGTGCTGGATGAGGTCAAGGCCAGCGACGGCCAGATCATCCTCTTTATCGATGAGTTGCACACCATCGTGGGAGCCGGAAAGACGGACGGTGCGATGGATGCCGGAAATATGTTAAAACCCATGCTGGCCCGGGGAGAGCTGCACTGTGTCGGCGCCACCACGCTGGATGAGTACCGGGAGTATGTGGAAAAGGACGCTGCCTT
>JAJQCB010000279.1 GCA_021203005.1 Clostridiales bacterium
CGAGCTAATTGAGAAACGTCGGAACTTTCCTAGTACTACGACGGAAGACGGGAATAATAACTAAAAAATCCCGTAATTAGCTTTTTTTTGTTGACAAAAATGCTGGCAAACAATATAATTGTGACATATTTAAGATATATAAGATACATAAGATATGTATAATGATATAAAGGATATATAAGATATGTAAAATAAGTAATAAATCAGTGGTTTCTATGATGGCAGGATACGGCTGCCTGAGCTTTCGCGGAAATATGGATTTCAACGGGGCGGAGGCGGCATTTATTCTTGACATCTGAAATAATAAATCAAAGAGGAAAAGGAGAGAAAAACATGAAAAGAAAAGTGATTTCTGTGATGTTGGTATCAGCAATGGCTGCGACCCTGCTGGCTGGCTGCGGAAGTAGTTCCAGCGGAGATTCCACGACAGAAGGATCCGCTGCTGCGGAGACAGAGTCCTCGGGAGACTCGGGAGACAAGACCACGCTCACAATTACCTTCCGCGATGAGGGAGACGGAGCTGATGGTTCGCTCTACAAATGGTTCATGGAGGCGTATGAGACCTATCCGAACAAGGACAGCGTAGAACTGGATATCCAGTACATCACTGCTTCCGAGGGTGATTATTTTGCGAAAGTGGAACTTGCCCTTGCGGACGAAAGCACAGCGCCGGATATTGTGTGCGAGGATACGTTCTATCTTCCCTCTGACGTAGCGGCGGGATATCTCACCAACCTGGATGATTATATCGCGGAATGGGATGACTGGGATAATTTCTATGAAAACACCAAAGACGCGGCGGCCTATGATGGCAGCGTGTACGGCATCCCGTACTCCGGAGATACCCGTGCTCTGCTTTATAACAGATCTGTGCTTGAGGAGGCAGGCGTGATCGCAGAGGGTGAGGATTGGGCTCCGTCCACATGGCAGGACATCCTGGACGCGTGTGAGCTGATCAAGACCAATACGGATTCCCTTCCGTTCTGGTGTAACGGCGGTACGGTTTCCGGCGAGGCTACTTCCATGCAGACATACGAAATGATCTACTATGGAACAGGCGAGCAGCTGTATGAGGATGACAACTGGATCGTTTCTTCCGATGCCATTCTTGACAGTCTGACCTTTATTCAGACACTCTATGATGAAGGCTATGCTTCCACAGATTACATCTTTGATTCCGAGGCGAGCAATAATGTAGTGGATAACTACTTCCCGACCGGTGATATCGCGATCATACTGAATGGTGTGTGGGTGCTCTCCGACTACAAGGATAACGGCGCGACTCCCTGGGACAATTACGGTGAGGAGATCGGTGTAGCGGCTATGCCGACACAGTACGGCGACGGCGATGAATATGTGACAATGTCTGGCGGCTGGACGCTGGCGATTCCGGAACTTTCCGATGAGAAAGACGCGGCATGGGATTTCATCGAGTGGTGCATGAACTATGACAATTACCTCATCAGTGTTGAATACACAGGCAACCTTTCCACCAGGAGTGACGTTGCAGAGGATCCTGCGTACTGCGAAGAGCCGCTGATCGCGGAATTCACAGATCTTATGCAGTATGCATACTACAGACCGCATACGGATGAATACTCTACAGTCACTACTTACATTCAGACGATGGTTGAGGCGGTTTCCTCCGGAACCGATCCGCAGGATGCAATGGATGATTTCAAGACAAGTGTTATCAACGCCCTCGATACCACATATGGCACATCTAATTATGTGGAAAAATAATTAAACGTTTATTCATGACGGCTGCCCGCGTAAAAACCGGGCAGCCATATATGAAGACGAGAGGGGGATAGCAAGTGGAAAAAAAAGAAAAAAGAAAATCATCAGTGGGTACCCGTGCCCTGAAGCTTGAATTGAAACACTCAGTCTTTTTGATTCCCTGCGTGGCGATCATCGTGATCTTTTTCCTTGTACCCATTGTGATGGCGGTGTATTATTCTTTTACGAACCTGGCATTGTCCGGAGTTAATGCGAAGAATTTCATGTTCGTAGGTTTAAAAAACTACGTTAATATGTGGAAAGACAAGACGGTGCTTATCAGTATATGGAATACGGTCGTGTTTTTGATCGGTTCCCTGATCGGGCAGCAGGTATTGGGATTTATCATCGCTTTGTGCATGAAAGGGAAAAATTCGATCTTCCGCCGTATCGTGGGACCGATATTTCTGGCGGGCTGGATTGTCCCGGAAGTCGTTGTGGCAATCTGCTGTACGACCACCTTTTCAAATGACGGAACGATCAACGCCTTCCTGGGGATCTTTGGCATACCCATGATTCGCTTTCTGCAGAAATTGCCAATGGTGACGGTTATTTTGGCGAACGTGTGGCATGGGACGGCGTTTTCCATGCTGAACTTCCAGTCGGCGCTTGACAGCGTATCCGGGGATATCGAGGAAGCCGCCAAGGTGGACGGTGCGAATTATTTCCAGACGGTGGTCCGTATCATCGTTCCCTGTATCAGAGGAACGATCGCGACGAACACGATGCTGAATACGTTGTCCACACTGGGTGTATTCGGCTTGATCTATATGATGACAGGCGGCGGCCCCAGCACCAGCACTACAACATTGACAATTTACATGTACAAGCAGGCGTTTGTCAGCCAGCAGCTTGGTTACGGCACGGCAATTGCAATGTTGCTGTTGGTAATCGGAATTATTTGCAGTGTGATATATACGCGAATGGATGAATAGGCGGGAGGTTGTAATATGAAACATAAAAGAAGAAATGCAATGGCGCCTTATGTCGTCCTCATTATTCTGGCGGTGATATTTGCGATTCCGTTGATTTGGGTGGTACTGGCGTCGTTTGATTTAAACGCAGGTTCCAGTGTGAAATGGCCGACATGGACGATGGAGAATTATATCAACGTTCTCTCATCCCAGACAAACCAAAGGGCTTTCCTGAATGGTCTGCTGATTTCCCTGGGTCAGTCAATTATCGTTGTTGTTGTGGCAATTCTGACGGCGTATCCGCTTTCGAGATATGAACTGCGGTACAAAAAGATATTTATGACTACGATTTTGTTCTTGACGGCGCTGCCGGTAACTGCTTTAATGGTTCCGGTGTACAAATATTTCCAGATCATCAATCTCTACAATAAGATCGGAGGCGTGATTCTGTTCCTGTCTGCCACGTCCCTTCCCTACGCGGTGTGGATGATGAAGAATTTTATGGACAGCGTTCCGCTGGAGCTGGAGGAAGCGGCGCATATTGATGGGTGTTCGACTCTGCGAGGGTTGTTCAGGATTGTTCTTCCGCTGATGTTCCCGGGTTTGTGTGTGGTGTTTATCTATACGTTTTCCGGAAGCTGGGGTAACTTTTTCGTACCGTACATTCTGCTCAATTCCGCGGAAACCATGCCGGCGTCGGTACAGTTATATCAGTTCTTCGGATCGAACGGCACGGTGGTATATGGACAGCTGGCGGCTTACTCGGTGCTTTACGCGATTCCCGCGTTGGTCTTATACGTGATTTCGCAGAGATGGATGTCAAAGGGCTTCAATCTGGGCGGTGCGGCAAAGGGATAAACGCGTTTCCCGTCACGGCATGGAACGACGGTGACCGGAATACTTTAAAAACAGGAGATTTATTAATATGCAACAGCTGAGCGACTTATTGTCAGTGAAGTGTTTTGTGGAGGAGATCCGACACAGACTAAACAATGAGACGTTGGAGATAGGCGATGTGTTTGAGCGGTGCTTTTTAAGCACCCTCAACACAACGTTACAACAAAAAGAAGATGGGACAACATTTGTCATTACCGGGGATATCCCGGCAATGTGGCTTCGTGATTCTGCTTGTCAGGTGAAGCCATATTTGTTTGTGGCGAAAAGAGAACCTGCCATGGCGAAAATGATCGAGGGCGTTATTCGCAGGCAGGTGAATTGTGTTTTGCTCGATCCTTACGCAAACGCGTTTAATGAATGTGCCAACGGGAACTGCTGGGATCATGACAAGACGGACATGAAGCCGGAGCTCTGGGAACGCAAGTTTGAAATCGACTCCCTCTGCTTTCCGGTGGAACTGGCATACCTGTACTGGAAAAACTGCGGCGGCGAGCAGATCTTTGACGATAGATTCCTTGCAGCAGCGAAGAAGATTGTCTCTGTCTTTCGCACAGAGCAGGATCATGAGGGAAAATCGGAGTATACGCTTGAGAGATTCAACTGTGGGTTCGCCGATACCTTATCAAGGGAGGGGAAAGGCGCCCTGGTGAATTCCCGGGCGGGACTGATATGGTCGGGATTTAGGCCGAGCGACGATGCCTGTGTGTATGGATATCTCATACCATCCAACATGTTTGCGGCGGTGATTCTGGGGTATTTGTCGGAGATTGCGGAGGTAATCTATCGGGATGATGCTTTTGCGGCGGAGACATTGGCTTTTTCGCGGGAGCTAAGGACCGCGATTGAAAAGAACGCCGTGGTGAGGCCGGACGATAAGCGGTTTTTTAAGCCCTTTTACGCGTATGAGGTGGATGGATTCGGGCAGTATCTGATCATGGACGATGCGAATTTGCCGAGTCTTTTGTCCATGCCTTATTTCGGATATTGCGGACCGGAAGATGAATTATACAAAAATACAAAAGAAATTATACTGAGTGAACAGAACCCCTATTACTACAGCGGGAAATACGCGAAGGGGATCGGCAGTTTCCATACCGCATCGAATTATGTGTGGCACATTTCCATGGGAATGCAGGGACTGGTGTCCGAAAGCCGGGAAACGAAAAGGCAGATTATAAAGGATATGATTTCTATCGACGGCGGGACGGGCTGGATGCATGAGGGAATCGATGTGAACGATCCCACGAAATTTACACGCCCGTGGTTTTCCTGGGCAAATGCTGTGTTCGTGGAGCTTGTTCTGGATTACTGCGGATATAAATTAATAAAATAAGGAAAGTGCAATGGTTCTGATAAAAGAGAGAGTAGGAAAACTAATCCAGGATATCCGGGAAATGATCTACAGCGGCACGTATCCGGTCACAGAGTACCGGATGTTAAAGACCGAGGATCGTTTTGCGGACGTTGACAGGATCAATACAGACGACTGGGAGGTCCTCTCGGACAGGCAGCTCTGGGGCGGCCATCGGGAAAATTATTATTTTGAGACAGTGGTCACTGTGCCGGAGGAGTGCGAGGGAAAATCTCTTGTCTATGAACTGCGGACCGGGCGGGAAGGCGCCTGGGACGCCCTGAATCCTCAGTTTCTGGCTTATGTGAACGGGAAGATCGTGCAGGGACTGGATGTGAACCACCGGGAGATTTTGCTGACGGAGCAAGCCCATGCCGGGGATTCGTATCGGATTCTGTTGTCCGCGTTTACCGGAGACAATAATTTTTCCCTGTTTATGGATTCGGAAATAAAGGTGTTGGAGCGGGAAGTAGAGCAGTATTATTATGACATTTCCGTGCCCTACGAAGTCGCCAGGCTTCTTCCGCCGGAAAGCGCTGAATTTATCGAGATCATCCAGTGCCTTAATGAGTCGCTGAACCGGATCGATCTGAGAAAAAAATATTCGAAGGAATTTTATGAGAGTCTGAAAGAGGCTCAGGAATATATCACGAAAGAATTTTATGAAAAACGCTGCGGCGGTTCCGGGGAAACCGTCTGCTGTGTGGGGCACACTCACATAGACTGCGCATGGCTCTGGACATTGAAGACCACGGAAGACAAAGCGGTGAGAAGTTTTTCCACAGTGCTGGAGCTCATGCGGAGATATCCGGAATACAAGTTTATGTCCAGTCAGCCCCAGTTATATGCTTATGTAAAAAAGAACGCTCCGGAGATTTATGAGCAGATCAAACAGCGCGTGGCCGAGGGACGTTGGGAGACAGAAGGCGGCATGTGGGTGGAAGCGGACTGCAATATCGCGTCGGGGGAGGCTCTGGTGCGGCAGTTCCTGTACGGAACCCGCTTTTTTGAGGAGGAATTCCATAATAAAAACGAGGTGCTGTGGCTGCCGGATGTGTTTGGCTATTCCGCGGCTCTTCCCCAGATCATGAAAAAATGTGGGATTAACTATTTTATGACCACAAAGATCAGCTGGAATGAATTTAACAAAATGCCCTATGATACTTTTATGTGGGAGGGCATCGACGGAACTGAGGTGCTGACTCATTTTTCCCCGTCCCGGGATTTTGGGAAAGCGGCGGTGGAGGGCGGCACGGAGACTGCGCATTTCACCACCTACAACGCGATGTTGAATCCGTCCCAGGTAAAGGGTAACCGGCAGCGCTACAGTCAGAAGGAACTGCATACGGATACCCTGATGTCATATGGGTACGGAGACGGAGGCGGCGGCCCCACTTCAGAGATGCTGGAGAACTGCAGGAGAATGGAAAAAGGGATTCCCGGATGCCCAAAAACAAGGCAGTCCCATTCCCTGGAATTTTTCCGGAAACTGGAAAGAGATGTACAGGGAAACCGTTTTCTGCCCAGGTGGGTGGGCGAGTTATATCTGGAATATCACCGTGGCACCTACACATCCATGGCAAGAAACAAGAAATATAACCGCAGATCGGAATTTGCCTGTGAGAATCTGGAGCTGTACAGCGTGATGGCGAAGGAACTGCTGAACCGGGAATATCCGAAGAAAGAGCTGGATGAATTATGGGAGATCGTTCTGAGAAATCAGTTCCACGACATTCTTCCGGGGTCCTCCATCCGGGAAGTGTATGAGGATTCAAAGGCGGAATATGAAAAACTCCTCTCCCTGACGGGGAAAATGACCGGGGAGACGCTCCGGATGATCGCGGAACAGGCGGACGGGAAACCGGGAGATGTGGTGATCTTCAATCCGAACAGCACGGGGACGCGGGCGCCGGTGGTGATTCCGAAGGGCGCTGTGGACGAAGCGTGGATGCTGCTGTCTGACGGCGGAACGGAGTACCCCCTGCAGGAAACGGAGGAGGGTTATCTGGCTGTTGTGGATCGGATCCCGCCGAAAGGATATCAGACGTTTTCCGTGGTAAAAAAGAATGGAGAGAAAGGAAAGCAGGCGGAGGAGCAGAAGCTGATCCTCTCTGAGCGTGAGGCGGATACCCCCTGTTTCCACGTTGTTCTGAACGATAGCGGACAATTTACCAGTATTTATGATAAGCGGCATGGGCGCGAGCTGATACCCGAGGGAAAGACGGCGAATCAGATCATAACCTACGAGGATAAACCCCACAATTATGACGCCTGGGACATCAACAATTATTATACGGAGAAGTCCTGGGAGGTCAATGCGGTCTCCTCTCTGGAAATCGTGGAGAACGGGCCTGTGAGAGGATGCATCCGGATAGAGCGACCGTACCTGGATTCCAGGATCGTACAGTATCTGTATTTTTATCGGGATCTGGATCGCATTGACATCCGCAATGAGATCGACTGGAAAGAGGAGCAGATCCTCGTCCGGGATTATTTCCCGGTGGATATTCATACAGATGAAGCGGTATTTGAGATTCAGTACGGCAATGTGAAGCGCCCCACCCACAGCAATACGATGTGGGATTTCGCGAAATTTGAGGTCTGTGCGCACAAGTGGCTGGATGTCAGCGAAGATGGCTGGGGTGTGAGTATCCTCAATGACTGTAAGTACGGGTGCAGTGTCCGGCACGGCGTGATCGGCCTGACAATGCTGAAATCCGCTCTGTATCCAAACCCTGCCGCGGACAAAGAGCATCACACGTTCTGGTACTCGATCTGTCCCCATGCGGGTGATTTCCGGGCGGCGCGTACGGTGGATAAGGCATATGCGCTGAACAATCCGCTGACGGCCGTGATGAAGACACAGGCGGGAGGAGCGCTGCCGGATCAGTATTCTTATGTGTCCGTTCAGGAAGACAATGTGGTGATTGAGGCGGTAAAACAGGCGGAGCGCTCGCAGGATACGGTGGTTCGGCTCTACGAATGCAGCAACCGCAGAGGAAAGGCGACCCTGCATGTGGCGGGAGAATTTGCCGAAGCCTGGGAGAGCAATATGCTGGAAAAGGAAGATAAGAAACTCAGGACCGAGGGGAATATTGTATACGCGGACATCATGCCCTATGAGATCAAGACCATTGTGATAAAGAGGTAAGGCAGTATGGAGAAAAAATATATCCTGGACACACCGGAAAATAAAGTGTTTATGGAAAAACTCAGAGATGATTTACTGAATTTCGGACATCAGTTCCCCTCCCCGGAGGGAGCGTCCTATTATCTGGGCGACGACGGGACGCCGTGGAAAGACAGAAACCGTGAGACATGGATCACATGCCGCATGACCCATGTGTACAGCATCGGAAGCCTGCTGGGACACGCCGGTAGCGGAGCGCTGGTGGACGCGGCGCTTGGCGGACTGAAGGGAATTCTGAGAGATGCGCAAAATGGCGGCTGGTATGCGGGCGTTACCCCGGAGGGGGATATTGTGCCCGGAAAACAGTGTTACGCCCATGCTTTTGTGATTCTTGCGGCGTCCTCCGCGCTTCTGGCGGGAAGAGACGGGGCGAAGAGCCTGCTGGGCGAGGCTCTGGAAGCGTTCGACAGGTATTTCTGGGATGAGGAGAGAGGACTGACCTTTGACACCTGGAACACGGAGTTTACGGAGCTTGAGGATTACCGGGGTATCAACGCCAATATGCACACGGTGGAGGCGTTTCTGGCCGTCGCGGATGCGACGGGGGATCTGAAGTACCGGGCGAGAGCAGGCAGGATCATTGATCGTGTGATCACCTGGGCTGCGGATAACGGCGATCGGATTCCGGAGCATTTTACAAAGGACTGGGAGCCTGATCTGGACTGTAACAGGGATAAGCCCGACGATCAGTTTAAGCCTTACGGCGCCACCCCGGGACACGGAATCGAGTGGGCGCGGCTGATCACTCAGTGGGCGTGCGCGTCCTGTGATGAGGCTGCGGCCGCGAAATATATCGATATGGCACAGCGGCTGTACTGCCGCGCGGTCAGCGACGGTTGGAACGCAGACGGTGCGCCGGGAATCGTGTACACCACGGACTGGGAAGGAAAACCAGTGGTACATGACCGCATGCACTGGACGCTGGCGGAGGCTATCAATACTTCTGCCGTCCTGTATCGGATCACAGGCAATGGGCAGTACGCGGATGATTACGCGATGTTCCTGCAGTATCTGGATGAAAAAGTGTTGGATCACAAAAACGGCTCCTGGTTCCATCAGTTGGATCAGAACAATCGGCTGCTTGGAACGGTCTGGCCGGGGAAATCGGATATTTATCATGCGCTGCAGGCAACGCTGATTCCTTATTCCAAAGTGGAAGTGTCCATTGCGGCGGCTGTAAAACAAAGAATGATGTGAGGAAACAGTTTTTTTATGACATCAAAAGAAGGAGCCGGTTATCGACTCCTTCTTTTGCATAATATAGCAGTTTTTTCAGTTTTCCATCAGTTTTTTGGTGAATGCTTCCGCTTCCTGCTCTGACATATAATCGCGGTTATATTCATGTTCATTGATAAACAGTACGATAACTACGACAATCAGTGATGCGATGGCTGCGATTACGTACGACATCCTGAGGCTCCCTGTCGCGTTTAAGACATTTCCATTTACACAGAAACCGAATGATGACACCAGTGTCTGAATTGGAAACAGCACGCTGTTTACCTTTTTAAATCCATGTCGTCCGAATACGGCTGCCGGAAGTGACGTGGTAAAGTTTGCGGAACCGCCCAGCGCCAATGCGAACATGACAAGGAATACGATGACCAGTGCGCGGATTTCCGTGACTTCCAGGAACAGTGCTACCGCATACCAGATACCGAAGAAGATCATCGTCTTTTTTGTCCCGATTTTCTGATCCAGCGCTCCGATAATCCAGGATCCTACAATTCCTGCAAAGGCCAGAACAGTCATGATGGCAACGGCCTGTGTCTGCGTAAATCCAACCTGCTGATTACGAACCACAAGCTGTGTGATAATGATGGTGGAGACGAACTGGAATCCTCCGGAAGCGATTGCTACGAGCCAGAATGTTTTGCGTGAAAACAGCTTTTTGGTTGTCCAGCCGCCATCATCGTCTACTTCTTCATTAAAATATTCTGTGCGATACACTTCATCCGATACGTTGTCGGGATTGATACCGCGTTCCTGTGGAGTGTTCCTCATGAATGCCAGTCCGACGATTCCCAGGACAATGACAAGCACTGCCGGAAACACGACGGCATTGGTTACGCCGAGCCTTGCAGTCAGCATTGTGATCAGGGGGACAAAGAAACCGGTCGCCATATTGTGGCCCATTGTCGTGTACCCCATGACGATGCCCTTCTTTTTGGGAAACCACTGTGCCACAAAAGCTCCGCCGGCTATGTAACCCGCGCTCATCGCTCCGATGGTACAGACACAGAGTGAAACAGCGTATTGTACGAGCGAATTTGCATGTCCCATGCCGAAGTAACCGATACCGGCCAGAATCAGGCAGATAAAGGAAGTGATACGTGGTCCGATTCTCCGGTTTACAGCACCCATGATAAAGAAAAAGACGACGCCGACCATCGCGGCGACGGTTCCCATGTTTAAGACAGTTCCCTGTGCAATGCCCAGCTTTTCGGCAACTGCCGGTGCAACGACATTGGAACTGTCATTCACCATCCCGGCATAAAACCAGAACATGAGCAGACAGTAAAGAATCGTGCCCCAGCCTTTCCCAAAGCCGAACAATTCAGATCTTTTTGTTTTCTCCATAGCATCTTATCTCCTTTGTTTTGTGATTGATAAGTTCATTATAAAGATCACAAAAAGAATTGAAAAATTGTTAATTTTTGTTCTGCCATGCCATTTTTGAATGGTTATTTTTCGTAGAGGAATAGTACACTTTCTATAAATTTCTGCAGATATGGTTTACCGGTGTCATTCCTCCATGCCATTACAAAACCGCTCTCTGTGTCTGCGATGGGAATTTTACAGTGTTCTTTGCTGTTTAAATCCGCATAGTATTTGTCACAGACAAAGATATCCCGATCTGTCTGGATATTTAAAGTCAGAGAATTTGCGGAGGAGACATAATTTGTAATGTTTAGGGAAAATCCAAATGGGTTGCATAGCTCGTGCAGCATTTTCACATACTCCGGCAGGTATTGTGGCGAAATGCAGATAAAATCAGATAGTCTCAGATCCTCCACGGAGAGTACTTCTTTTTTTGCCAGCGGATTTGTTTTTTTCATGCAGGCACAGTGAGTCGTTTTCCCGAGCATTTTCCAGGAGATGTGTTCCAACTCTTTCTGATCGAAGTCATAGTAAATGGAAAAGATAACATCCGCTTCTTTCTGAATCAGCATCCGTCGGATGTCCCACGCGGCATCCGATTCCAGGCGCAGACGGACATCCGGGTGGTTTACCCGAAAGGATTTCATGAGCGGCAGCAGGAAATAATCCGGGGAAAAGGAATCCAGACATCCGATGACCAGACTTTTGGTCTGGCCGGTCTGCAGTACATGTGCATACTGAATCTCATCCTCTATATGCTGCAGGCCGTCTTTCCAGGCGTCGTAAAGATAGCGCCCTGCCGGTGTGAGAGTGATTTTATTTTTGTCTCTGAAAAACAGCTGCAGATCAAGCTGTGATTCCAGACTTTGCAGTTTTTTACTCAGCGTAGGCTGACTCAGGTTAAAAAATTTTGCCGCTTTTGTAATGTTTCGGTATTCCGCCACTTTTACAAAGTATTGCATCTGGCCGATGCTGACGTTCCGGATGTCGACATTGTGCATAAGTAATCTCCATTCTATCACTTTGGGTTGACGGCGCAGACATTATTGAATGAATTTTGCTTTCTTCCGCATGCAAGTCTGTGCTTTTATAGTATGGTAAACGTAAAACATAAGGGCAGAGACCCAGTAAATCACTGTTTCCGCTGCTCTTTTTGCACATGGTATTATGAATCTGAGATGCGTGAATCATAGGATCAGGTTCATCATAACATGTTCGCTAAAATTAGAAAAGCGGGAACATAAGGCTCCCGCTTAAAAAATGAAATTGATTGTCATTTGTAATAATCCCGTCCATATGACGTGATTTCGTCACTTACGATTTCCAGCACTTTGGTATTGATGATGGGCGCATTGGCACAGTAGCCGCCATTTTGAGCAAGGGAATCCAGTGCCCGGCGTACTTCCTGCCGTATCTCTTTCTCCGTGGCGCCTGGGCGTTCTAAAACCTCCTGTGTATTAAATCCTCCGCTGAGCAGAATCCGATCACCAAACTCTTTTTTGATGTCTTCCACTTCGTTGCAATATTGAAGCGGCTGCAGCGCGTCAATCCCCATTTCCACAAGGTCCGGAACCGTGGGCTTAATATAACCGCAGGAATGCATCTCAAAGATCATTCCCAGTTCATGCGTGCAGTCAATGACCCTTTTGATATATGGTTTGATAAACTCGCGCCACATATCCATGGAAAAAAACATATTCTGGTTGTTGCCCCAGTCATCATGATATACAATGATATCAAATCCGAAGTATTCCTTTAAGATTTTTAAGTATTGACATTTGTAATCGGTCAGCGCGTCAAAGAATTCGTGTACTTCATCCGGAGTCTCCAGAAAAGCACAGACGGCGTTTTCAAATCCCATCAGGCTCATCATGCGCTCGAAAGGCCCGTTTAAAAACATGCACAGCGACATGCGGTTTTCGCGGTCCCAGTCTTTGGTTGCCTCTGCGGCGATCGCAGACCAGTCATAGGAGTCCAGATCCGGGAAATGGATATCTTCTTTCCAGTTTTCCAGATCCTCCACGACTTCCTGCCCCGGTGTCTCTGTCTGGGAATTTAACTCGGGTGTGAAAGTCCAGTTCACGCCGAACCAGTCATCTCCGCTGCCCTCCCCAAAATAGCGCTCTCCGTAGGAGAACCAGAGGTCATAGTCTGTAAATCCGTTTGGTACCCATTCCGGTTTCTCGTGCCGGTATGCTGCCTGCATATTTTCTCTTGCTGTCATGTCAGAATTCCCCCTTTTGTTTTTGATTATGTAAGTGTTGTCGATAAGCATACTCGTGATGTGTTGAGCGGTTAGAAAGCTGCTTATCAGGTGATTTCCCTATATTGCGGCATTTATCTGGCAGTTGTATCAGTTGATTTAAGTATATAGGGAAAGCCATGAAAAGAAAAACGAATTATTTTTATGCTGCTATGCCAAATTGGAATACCTTTTCTGTCAATTTTCGCGAAAATACCCGGCCACCGCTTCCCTCAACACCGGAATTCCCGCATTATCCGAATTCCGATGCCAGACAAAGCTGATTGTATGATACGAATTCATTTTTACATAATGAATAGAAGGGTGAGCCAGGATATTATACACCCACTCATCCATCATGGTCACCCCCAGACCATTTTCCACATTCGCAATGATTGTTTCAAAGTTGTCCGCAGCCTGAAACTGCGGCACAAAGTGGTAAGACTCAAAGTAGGATTCCATCTTTTTCATCATCTGGCGTACATAAATATCATCCAGGATAAAAAACTTCTGGTCATACAAATCAGCCGGGCTGTGAATCAACTCTGATGCAGCAAGCAAATCTGAGTATAATACAATGCGGTGAATCTCCGTAACCGGCTCCCGGATCAGTTCCGGATAATGCTCAGGATAATCTGCTATGGTCAGAATCGCATCCACTTTATGACTGTAAAGAGAATCAATCAGTTCAGATAATCCCATACACTTAATTATTATATTCAAATTGGGCATCTGTTCTCTGCATTTTGCGAATACCTGCGGCATCATAAACGAAAGATTCCAACCGGTATTATACCCAAACACTACCTGTTGCGGATCGGATACATTCATTTTGCTGCGTAAGTTTTCAAATTCAACTTCAAAACGTTGAAAAAGGTTAAAAAACGCTTTCCCGGATTCCGATAAAAAAATATTCCTTGTATTTTTCCGGATGAATAGCAGAGTATCGAGTTCAGCCTCCAGAGATGAAATATAACGGCTTAAAGCCTGCTGGGGAAGACAGAGATTCTCTGCGGCCTTTGTAAAGTTCAGCGTCCTTGCTGCTTCCAGAAAACACTTAATCTGACGGTCATTCATGGTAATTCTCCATAATCATATTGTGCGGTTTGTTGTCTGCGATTATTGTATCATGAACCCCGCAGTGCCCGTTCGAGAACCGCTGGTTCTCTCACTATCCGGGCAGTCGCCCTATGAAAACATTGTCCGAAAAAATCGCCTGCCAGCAGTCG
>JAJQCB010000298.1 GCA_021203005.1 Clostridiales bacterium
TCTAAATACCGGGGCTGCAAGTTTTGATAGTGTCCACACTTATGGGTACAGTATAGTTACACTCTATAAAATATTTTATACCATTCCGCAAATTTCCGCAGACCAATCCGCAAACTTGTACCCGGTTTGAAGCCGAAATCTCTCTCCAACGCGCTCGTATCCGCATAAGTTACCGGCACATCTCCCGGCTGCATAGCAACCAACTCCTTATGGGCATCGAAATCATAAGAATCCGGAAGCACCCCGGCCCGGATCAGCTCCTGCTGAAGAATATCAACAAAGTCAAGCAGATTCTCCGGCTGGTTATTTCCAATATTGTAAACCCGATACGGTGGAATCGGAAGACCGTCCTCTCCGTTCACTTTTTCAGGTGCACACTGCATCACACGTTTCACACCTTCCACAATGTCATCCACATAGGTAAAATCACGCTTACAGTGACCATAGTTGAAAATCTGAATCGTCTTACCGGCACGAAGCTTATCTGTGAATCCGAAATATGCCATATCCGGCCGCCCTGCAGGTCCGTAAACAGTAAAAAACCGCAGACCAGTGGACGGAATATTATACAGCTTGGAATAAGCATGAGCGAGAAGCTCATTGGATTTTTTTGTTGCCGCATAGAGAGATACCGGATTGTCTACCTTGTCATCTGTGGAATACGGCACCTTCTTGTTACTTCCGTACACAGATGAACTCGATGCATAAACAAGATGCTCCACGCCTCTGTTCCCGTTGTCATAGCTGTGCCTGCACGCCTCCAATATGTTATAAAACCCGATCAGATTGCTCGCGATATACACATCCGGATTCGTGATGCTGTAGCGAACCCCCGCCTGTGCTGCCAAATTGACCACAATAGACGGTTTATAATCACGGAAGATAGCATCCACACACTCTTTATCCGAAATGCTCCCCTTCACAAAGCTCCATATAGGTTCCGGATGCTGCTCTGCTGTCTTCTGTATCTCATCAAGTCGGTAGTTTTTGATACTTACGTCATAATAATCGTTTAGATTGTCGATGCCAATGATGTTCACAGGAGAACAGGAATTTAACAGTTCCAGAACAAGGTTTGCGCCGATAAATCCGGCGGCACCTGTGACGAGGATGGTTTTATTTTTAATTTCTACATTCTTCTCTAGCATTCCCACACCTCATCAATCGCGCCCGTACAGATCGCGTGTGTACACTTTATCCTTCACATCATCAAGGCAGGAATCATACCTGTTAGCGATGATGGACTGTGACTGTTCTTTAAACGCTGTAAGATCATTCACCACACGGCTGCCGAAGAACGTTGAACCGTCTTCCAGAGTCGGCTCATAAATAATCACAATTGCACCCTTCGCCTTAATTCGCTTCATGACACCCTGGATGGAGGACTGGCGGAAATTATCGGAGTTGGACTTCATGGTCAGTCGATACACCCCAACAACGACTTCTTTCTCCTTGGCTTCACTCCACTCCTCGTTCGCCTCATATGCTCCCGCAATCTCCAACACACGGTCGGCAATAAAATCCTTTCTTGTTCTATTGCTCTCTACAATCGCCTCAATCAGATTCTCCGGAACATCTTCATAATTGGCAAGAAGCTGTTTCGTATCCTTCGGCAAACAGTAGCCGCCGTATCCGAACGAAGGATTGTTATAGTGGCTGCCAATACGAGGATCGAGACACACACCGTTAATGATCTGCTGTGTATTCAGACCTTTCATCTCAGCATAGGTGTCCAGTTCATTGAAATAGGAAACTCTTAACGCCAGATATGTATTGGCAAAGAGTTTCACAGCTTCTGCCTCTGTGAATCCCATGATTAGGGTGTCGATGTCTTCCTTTATAGCGCCTTCCTGTAGGAGTTCGGCAAACTTGTTCGCCGCCTTTACCAGCCGTGCGTTCTCCACGTCTGTTCCGACAATGATGCGGCTTGGATACAGATTGTCATAGAGTGCCTTGCTCTCCCGTAAAAACTCAGGACTGAAAATGATATTATCGCAGTGGAACTTTTCCCGGATACTCGCAGTGTATCCAACCGGAATCGTACTCTTAATTACCATCACGGCGTCCGGATTGTACTGGATCACCAGCTTAATCACGGACTCCACCGCCGAAGTGTCGAAGAAATTCTTCTTGCTGTCATAGTTAGTCGGTGCTGCGATAATCACAAAGTCAGCATCCTTATAAGCCGATTCCGCATCAAGCGTTGCGACCAGATTCAGTTCTTTCTCAGCCAAGTACTTCTCTATATACTCATCCTGAATAGGACTTTCTCTCCTATTAATTTTCTCCACTTTGGACTCTACGATGTCAACGGCTTTGACTTCGTTGTGCTGGGCTAAGAGGACGGCTAAGGATAAGCCGACATAGCCTGTTCCTGCTACTGCTATTTTCATGTTCATGGGTAAAATTCTCCTTTTTTCATAATGTTGCTTTATATGCTAAATTGGGGTTTTGCTCAAGTTAAATATATGCTCAATATTACTCTTGATTTCCGAGGACTTCTGTGCTATCCTTAATACATCAACCGCGACTTTTCTTGTCGCAACATATCTTTTGCGTCACGCATCTTTATTTTCGGAATCCCATTTCGTGGACATGATCCGACAATAATAAGCAGCATGCAAATGAAAAACTTACACTTATTTACAAGGAGGAACATGTCTATGGTCAAAAACACATTCAACATCGCTCTGTTAACTGGCAGTCAGACACCGCCTGCGGAAATTCTGGATCATCTGAAACAGTATCCGGTCGCCTATGGACTCTATCTGAATTTTCCCACACAGTATCAGAAAGAATTCCTGGATTTCTGCTCTGGAGAGGGAAGTATTTATTTATGCTATGACGCCTTTTTCCACTTTGTATTCGACACCAACCGCCACCTCGACCGTGTCGAATATCTTCTCAGCGCACTGCTCAACCAGAAAGTACATATCATCGAGGTACTTCCCCGGGAGGGAACCCAGATGGCGGAGATGGGATCGGAAGTCATTGTTGATCTCCTCGTCCGTCTGGAAGACCGCAGCCTTGTGAATCTGGAAATCCAGAAGTACGGCTATAACTTCCCCGCCATGCGGATGGACTGCTACTGCGCAGATTTGATCATGCGGGAATACAACCGCCTGCACAACAAGTATGGAAATAGATTTACCTATCAGAAACTCCACCCTGTTATCGCTATCGTGCTGCTGGAAAAGAACCCCTCAGAATTCAGTTCTCTTCCGGACATTTACTTACATCATGGGAATACAACCTGGGACAGCGGTCTGAAGCTCCCCTCCCTGACCCGGCAGGTCTATGTTTGCCTTGACAAATTCAACAATGTCATGCAGAATAGAGATATTGAAACTGAGTTGGAAGCCTGGCTCACGGCACTCACTACCCGGAGCCTTGTGCGCATTGATGAACTGATCCGTAAATTCCCCGATTTTGCTGATATCTACCGTGAAATCTTCGAATTTCGGACCAGACCGGAGGAGTTGATTCATATGTATTCAGAAGTACTGGCTGCAGCAGACCGCAACATGGATCGGATGATGATTGACGAAATGCGGGAGGAAATCGAAAAGCTTTCCAGGGAAATCGTCGAAAAGAAGCAGACTCTCGCTGATAAGGATGCTGCTCTCGCTGATAAGGATGCCGCTCTCGCCGAACAACAAACTCGTATTGATGAGCTTACCGCCAAACTCGCTGCGTTAATGAAATAATAAACCTGCGCATTCCAGCCTCGTGACAGCTATTTCTCATGCTGCCACGAGGTTTATCTTTTATCTCATTAATCCTGATCTCTTTATTTTATCCATACAGGGCTGTAGCAAACTCCCATAATGCCGCGTTTTTCAGTTTTATGATCCAGTTTTACCCAGAAAGAAGGTAAGAACCCCTCATTTTTTCCACTTTAAAAGGACCAACTCGGTCCTTTCCATAGCCACCAGGCATACTGATGTTTAATTGTAATCTTTGAACATAATACATAATTTTTTCCTATCTATCGTTAGGCTGGCGGCAGCACGCCCTTTTATAGCCAGTTTCCCATTGAAACATCCAATAAACGTTGAATCTAAGCCATTTCTCAGCTAAAATCACCAGAAATTACGGAAGAGCCCTATTTTTTATTCCAAGCCACTTCTGATCCTTATCGCTCAGATTCAAGCCACAGCCATCTAATGTATATCCTTCAGCAGATGCAGTCCCTTTATACTCTCCGACCACACCCGGCCACTCGATTCCAATCTCCGGATCATTCCAAGCCATACCACTTTCGTCATTGGCATGATAAAAGTCATCACATTTGTAGCAGAATTCTGCTGTGTCGGACAGCACGAGAAAACCGTGTGCAAATCCTCTCGGAATCAAGAACTGCTTCTTATTTTCTTCTGTCAGTTCAATGCCATACCACCTACCGTAAGTACCACTGCCAGAGCGCAAATCCACAGCTACATCAAACACAGAACCTTTTATCACACGCACCAGCTTGCACTGCGGAAAATTCTTCTGAAAATGAAGTCCTCGGAGAACACCCTTCGTTGACATCGACTGGTTGTCCTGAACAAACACAATATTAATCCCGGCCTCTGTCATGTCGTTCTGATTGTATGTTTCCATAAAATATCCGCGACTGTCACCATGAACGGCTGGCTCTATCACACACAACCCTTTGATTCCTGCCACATCTTTTTCTACATTAATCTGTCCCATCAGTAATCTATCTCCTTCAAGTATCTACTCACCGCATCCTGCCAGGTCGGCAGCGGCTCAAATCCCGCCTCCACCAGCTTACTCTTATCCAGCCGGCTGTTAAACGGCCGCGACGCCTTGCTCAATCCATACTCCTCAGTAGTCACAGGAATCACTTCCGTCGTATATCCAGCTTGCCTGTAAATTTCTTTCGTGAAATCATACCAGGAAATATATCCGCCCTCGTTAGTAGCGTGGTAGTAACCGTACTTCTCAGTCTCAACCATATCTACGAGCAATCTCGCCAAGTCATATGTATAAGTTGGCGTTCCAATCTGGTCATTGACCACACGCACTGTATCGTGTGTCTTTCCGACATTCAACATCGTCTTGATGAAGTTTTTTCCGTTAAGACCGAACACCCAGGCAATACGTATGATGAAGTATTTGTCCAGTATGGATGAAACCGCCAGTTCACCTTCCAGTTTCGTCTGACCGTAGACATTGAGCGGCTTGTAGTCCTTGCAGTCTGGCTGCCACGCTTCCGTTCCCTGTCCATCAAACACATAATCGGTGCTGATGTACACCATCTTGCAGTCAAGCCTTTTGCAGACTTCCGCAATGTTCTTCGTGCCACCTGCGTTGACCGCACGGACTTTTTCCACCTTGTCATCATCCTCTGCCATGTCCACAGCCGTCCATGCGGCACAATGAATGACGACATCTGGATTGACTTCTGTGATGGTCTTTTCCACTGCGGAAGAATCAGTAATATCAAGCTGTACATAAGGAGCCATGGTCACAGAAGAGCCGTCACTGACACCAGAATAAGTTGGTGCCACATCCGATCCGATGCCATCATAATTTCTTTTATACAATTCATTCATCACATCGTGTCCGAGCTGCCCTCCGACACCGGTAACAAATACTTGCATGTTCATCCTCCCCGACTAAGCCTGTCCACGATTACCGTACATCTTCGCATAATAATTCTGATACTCACCGCTGATGATGTTCTCCCACCACTCATGGTTGTCTAGGTACCATTGAATGGTTTTTTTAATGCCATCCTCGAATTTCGTCTCCGGCAGCCAACCAAGTTCGTTGTGAATCTTGGTCGGGTCAATGGCGTAGCGCATATCGTGACCCTTACGGTCTGTAACGTGTTTGATAAGGCTTTCAGGCTTACCAAGTTCCCGGCAGATGATTTTCACGATGTCAATATTTTTCATCTCATTGTGACCGCCGACGTTGTACACCTCGCCAACTCTACCTTTGTGGATAATCAAATCAATGGCGCGGCAGTGGTCTTCTACATAGAGCCAGTCACGGACATTGAGACCTTCACCATAGACCGGCAGAGACTTGTCATTCAGGGCATTTGCAATCATCAGCGGAATCAACTTTTCCGGGAAATGATACGGACCGTAGTTATTGGAACAACGGCTAATTGTTACCGGCAAACCATAGGTTCTGTGGTAAGCAAGAACCAGCAGGTCAGCACTTGCCTTAGAACTGCTATACGGACTACTCGTGTGTATAGGCGTCTCCTCTGTAAAAAATAAATCCGGGCGGTCTAATGGCAGATCCCCATATACTTCATCGGTGGATACCTGGTGGTAGCGCGTGATGCCGTATTTCCTGCAGGCGTCCATCAACACAGATGTCCCGATGATGTTAGTCTGTAAAAAGATGCCCGGATCTTCTATAGATCTGTCAACATGGCTTTCCGCCGCGAAATTTACCACAATATCTGGTTTTTCTTCTTCAAAAAGACTATATACGACGGTCCTGTCACAAATATCATCCTTGACAAATCGGAAATTCGGATTGTTCATCACAGAAGACAGCGTAGATAGATTTCCAGCGTATGTCAGCTTGTCCAGACAGATAATTCGATAATCGGGATATGTATCAAGCATGTGGAATATGAAATTAGAGCCGATAAATCCGGCACCGCCGGTTACTATGATTGTCATTTTTTTGTTCCTTTCCTTCTGTTGAGCCCAACTGATTTTATCATGATTTCTTTATCCATCAGTGCAACACATCTATATACTTTCCATCCAGAACATCCTTCAAATACTGCCCATACTGGTTCTTCTTAAGCTCCTCATAGACTTTCCAGACCTCCTCTTTGCTAATCCAGCCGTTCAAATAAGCAATCTCTTCCAGACAGCCGACTTTTCTGTGCTGATGCTGTTCCACTGTTTTTACAAAATCAGTTGCGTCAACCAGAGATTCATGCGTCCCTGTATCCAACCAGGTAAATCCCTGCCCAAGCAGCTCCACATTCAGATCACCATTCTCCAGATAAATACGGTTCAAATCCGTAATCTCCAATTCTCCGCGAGCGGATGGTTTCAGATTATTCGCGTACTCCACAACACGATTATCATAAAAATAAAGCCCCGTGACGCAATAGTTGCTCTTGGGGTTTTCTGGCTTTTCTTCAATTGATATCGCTTTCCCATCCGCATCAAACTCAACAATGCCAAAGCGCTCTGGGTCATCCACATAGTACCCAAATACGGTTGCTCCCTTGCCATTCTCCGCATTCTCCAGAGCGGACCTGAGTCGTTTCTTTAAACCGTGCCCCGCAAAGATATTATCTCCCAGTACCATAGCCACCGTATCGTTCCCGATAAAGTCCGCGCCGATTAGAAAAGCCTGCGCCAGTCCGTCCGGCGACGGCTGCACCGCATAAGACAGCTTCACTCCAAACTGATGACCGTCTCCGAGTAAATCCTCAAAACGGGGAGTGTCCATCGGTGTGGAGATAATGAGGATGTCCCGGATGCCAGCGTTCATAAGAACAGACATCGGGTAGTAAATCATCGGTTTGTCGTATACAGGTAACAATTGTTTAGAAGTCACCTTTGTCAACGGGTATAAACGTGTGCCGGAACCCCCGGCTAAAATAATACCTTTCAATTTGATTTCCCCCATAACTAATTAATCTAAACTGATCAATTGAGCCAAATGTTTTCGCATATTTCCATAATAATATCGCATTCTCTCAAATGCCCATTTATACTGAATATAGTTTTCCTTTTCAAGCGCAGTTAAATAATCATCAATATCTACGCATACTGTCTCTGACGGCTTACCAAGAAGATTTATTTTTCGCAGGCTCTTCTGAATAAACTGATTTTTGTATTCCGGCTCCACTTCAAACGCGAAGACTTCTCGTAAGCCCAAAGCCTGATTTACACCAGATCCTCGTCCATCCTCCTGTATTAAAATACTTCTCCGTCTTTGTGAAAGATTATAGATATGCGCATGGACACGATATCCAATATGAATATCACACTCTTCATAGGTACTCAGTTTATCACTTCCAAAAGATATATCTTCATAAGGTATATTCATCTGATTTAATTTACTGCATAATTCTGCTAATGCCTTACCCGCCTTGTCGGAAGTGTACTCATCTGTACTTACTCCCCGATGAAATACCGCCTTAATTTCCGCTTTCGGAAATCGGGACTTTAAGAAGTTTATAACCCCTATAAATTGATTGAAATTCTCGATTCTTGCAGGTTCTGATACATATATTTTCCGTATCTCAGATCCGAAATTATTTAACTGTGTGCTGTCAACATATTTCAAATCATACCAGGCTGCACATCCTGTCATCACGGTATTATTAATTCCACTTCTTTTCAATACAGCTTCGGAATACAAATCTCTGCAGCCTAACGGAAACCCATCTTTTTCTATGCGATGTAACAGACTCATAGTGGCATCTGAAAAGTCATATTTATTGACTGTATCCGGGAATCCATTGCGCCCTTTCCAACCCATAGCCATTGCGAAAATAGGAATTTTAATCTTATCAAGATCATTTACCAACGGAATAATGCCGGGATAGAGGTTTTTGACATACGCCGGACCCCCCCAGAACCAAAACGTCCATTTTATTTATGATGTCGATTTTATCTTCCAGATTTTTATTGTGGGCAAACTCCGTTATTTCGCAATTTGGAAGTACATCATGCAATAACTCTTTGCACCTTCTGACAATCAGAAAATCTCCCGCATTCTTGTATGCTCCTGATAATAGCGCAATCTTCATTCTTCTATACTCTCCTCATTCAAAAGTTTTAATTTTTCACAAATGCTATCGGACAATTCTTCGGAAAACAGCTCGCGATTTGCTTTCAACTGCTCATCGTTCCATTCCCACCATTTTAATTTCTCAAGCAGCTCTATTGTTTCCTGACTGAATCTCCAGCGTAAATGTGCAGCCGGAACACCAGCCACTATTTCATACGGTTTAACATCATGTGTTACAACAGCTCCAGCTCCTATAACTGCACCATTCCCGATATTAATGCCGCCCATAACTACAGCATTACATCCAATCCATACACTGTGGCCAATAATGGTTTGCTGAGAAGTACTGCTATATGAAGCCTTATCAACTAATCCAAAACGGGGCTGATAAAACGCAGCGCTGCCTGTAATTCTTCCCATAGGATGGCTGCCAGCACCCAAACTCACATTATAGGAGATTGAGCAGAAATTTCCGACAGTACAGTTCCGTACAGTGCTTCTTCTTCCGATTGATGTATAGCTTCCCACACTGCTATGTGCCAAATCAGCTCCGTATGCAAAATTGGCTTTATGCCCAATCTTCACATCGTTAAGATTAACTCCATCTGCGATAAAACAGTCCTTATGGTTATTATGTCTGACGAGCTTTTTAATTTTCGATTTGATATTCATTTGTCCTCCCTGAAATCATTCTACATACGAACGATTACAGGAAAGATCACTAAATAGCTTCCACGGCGCGATGTAATAATACTACCAGATTAAATGCAAACAATCTGCTAATGAAATTTACCCATAGCTTTCAAATCCTCATAGTGCTTTATATCTCTGGTTTTAAATACTTTTGCCGGAGAGCCTCCTGCAACCGAACAGTACGGTATATCACTGACTACAACACTGCCTGCCTGAATGACTGCGCCATCAGCAATATTCACCCCCCCTAGTACAATTACGTTGTTACCAAGCCATACCTGTTTACCAATATGTATATCTTTATCAATATATGTACTGTCATACGGAATCTCTGTCCCGCCATCATAATTATGAAAAGATGTGATCATTTGCACGTTCCTCCCTGAATGAAAGTTATCGCCAATTGTAACTTTTCCCTTGCCGGTTATCGTACAGCCGTTAAAATTACAATTAGAGCCGAGATAGGTGTTGCATGTAACTTTTGTGGCAAAATTAACTTTCAAATTTTCACCACAGCTGCCGCTCTCTTTCATAACTTTTTTTCTATATATATACCGTTTAATTTTTCTTTCCATTCTTCCTATGAGACTCATAATGCACCTTCCCCTTTAAATTATTAACCGCAATTCCTGCTACACATGCAACCAAAATATTACCAATAACACGCACCGGTGTCGGAACTGATAGCAAATTCCAAACCTTATCTATAACCCAAAACATCACCATTTGGCTGCATAGTATGTAATAACTGTTTTTTCCTATAGTCATTATGCAGTTATGCAATCTTCCAGATGCATTTTGGGAGTTAAAATTAATAATAACAAAATAAAACAACGGGCCAATATATAAACATGCAATTGAATTTGTGTTTGCCCATTCACCATATGGAAATATGTTCAAATTATCGCAATTCACTACAAAAAATGAAATATATAAAACGCCAGCTATGAAACTCGCAAATAAGCATATGATTTTTTTTATGGGAAATTTGGTTTTCGATTCATGTAACTTATCATAAGTCCAAATACCAAAAGCCAAAAATAAAACATATCTTCCTCCCATGATTCTGTATACAAGCAGAGGAACTTGAAAATAATACAAGCAAACTTCATATATAATATAGAGAAGAGCTACGCACAAATACCCCCCCTCACACGACGACAGAGGTAGAAAATAACAGGGAATATCAGGTATAGCTGAATGATTATCCAGAAATAGTACGCACCCTTCCCATATGATTGAAGTAAAAATGCGCTTACCAACTCTCTAATAGAAAAGTACTGCAGGAGCGCTTCCATCAAACAATAAAGAGCAAACACGCAAAACATAGGGCACAGATATATCCTAAATTTTGATATTATTCGCTTAGGGAAATACCATTCTTTAAGTCTTCTCATCCGTGAAACAGAGCCCGAATAATTAAATCCCGATATCAAAACAAACAAAGGGACTGCCATACGCAATATGTAATAAAATAAGATGTTATCCTGCTCTTGTTTTGATAAAGAATGCATAATTATTACAAACAAAATAGCTATAGCTTTTAAATAATCAATGACCGTGTTATGGGCAACACCTTTACTGTCTCCAATTTTCTCCATCTGCTCCAAGTCTCCTATCAGATCATATCCCAAGTTAGAATTGTATCTTCTTCCAAATTACGCTTCACAGTCCGACCTACTACGATTCCAGCATATTCCGGTGATATTCCTGTACCAGGTCTTTTCGGCATTAAATCGGATTCCTGAATAATTTCACCCTGTTTCAAGTCGCGGGTGAGGACAAGCGATCGTCTCGCTTCTCTTCTTGGAATCATTTCACAATCAAGGACAGTCTTTTCCGGTGAACCCAGCACCGTATCTATCCACTTGAAATTATTAATTGCCTTTTTGAAATCCTCCGGGTCACCTGCATGATAATGATCATTACCGGGAAGCGTTTTATCCAGCGTGAAATGTTTTTCAATCACTTCTGCACCTAAAAGGTATGCCATTGCCAGTGTCATCATCGTATCATCCGGAGCTACATGGTCGCTGAATCCGACACGAACATCCGGAAAAACCTTTTTGAGAGTTTCAATAACACGAAGATTTGCATCATTAGGATCTGTCGGATAAGACAGCACACAGTGGAAAATTACAATGTCTTTACATCCTGCCTCTTTAAGGACTCTTATGGCAACATCAACTTCCGAAAGATAGGCGGCTCCTACGCTCATGTATACCGGCTTTCCCTTTTTCCCAATATGTTTAATAAAAGGAAGGTTAGATAGATCCGAAGATGATATCTTATAAAAATCCACCATATCACAGAGATAATCTGCTGATGCATAGTCAAACGGAGTTGATGTGAAATCCATCCCCTTGGAATGAGTATAATCACATAACTCCCTATATTCAGCCTCCCCAAAGCTGTCATGCTTCAAAAACAATTCATACTGTGTCTTTGTAGGCTCTTTAGTTGTATCCCAATATGCAGGCGAATTCTTAGACACGATTGTTCCCGCTTTGTATGACTGGAATTTCGCACAATCAATCCCAGCTTCAGCAGCCTTGTCGATATAAAGTTTAGCAGCCTCAAGTGGTGTTATCCCCATAACACGAGCTGTATCATAGAAATTAACACCCATCTCCGCAATAATATAAGGTTTGTTCATTTCGGTTTCTCCTCCTTAAAATCTATCATAAATTGTTAATAAGCCCCATGACCCGTTTCCGCCCACCACGTAAGTCATGGCTTAACATAATGTCCTGAAACTGCTGCCTACTCTCCTTTGAAAGCAACAAATATGTTTTCAGCGTTCCTTCGATCACTTCATCCGGCGGATTAAGGCCTATATAGGTAAATCCGTTTTCGTTCGACACAAACCCATGCTTTTCTTCCCGCTTATTCTGTGCCATGGCGATAGAAGGAATGCCCAATATAGCCAGTTCATACCCTGTCCGGCCTCTGGATGTAAGTGCGATGTCACAGCTTGTCATAAGCTCCGGCATATTTGACACATCATAAAATACCTCAATGTTTCCGAATTCATTAAACTTCATCAAATCCTCAACATTGTTCTTTGCTCTTCCCAATGCGACAACAAAATGGTATTTTATAAATTCCTCACGGCTGACAATTTTCAGAAGCCGGTCGGTATAATTCTGCGGATCAGCGCCGCCAAAAGAAATAAAGACACGCTCCACTTTATCTTTTATTACTATGGGATTGTAAAACATAAACGTTTTACCGGAGATATAATACTTTTCGCCGGAATATACCTGCGGCAGATTTTTCTCCTGGAACAATGCATTAAAAACAAGGTCAGCCTCTAAAATGCCCTCCCCGTCATCTTCAAAATTGACGATTTTCGCCTTTGGCAACACTGTTTTTAATCCAATCATATAGTCAATAGAGGTGGTGAGAATATCATTAATAAAAATCGTATATTGTTCGTCTCTGCACCTGTCAAAAAGTTCGGCTATCCCATTAACCGGAATTAGGTTATGAGTGGTAGAACCAAATACACTAACATCTGTCTGATTAATATCGTAAATAATATCCGGTTTCGTATAAAACTCGTCCGCTATTTCCAGTGCGCGGTATATGTGGCCTATCCCCCGCTTGTTATTCCCATTCACATAGATGGCAACTTTTTGTTTTTCAAGCAGCATTTGCACACTTCTTAAATCTGCGAAAGTGTCCACATCCACTGCCTCATCCTCCGGCAGTTCAAAAACATCTATCTTTGCCCCAATCCTGGTCGTCGGAGTAACTACACTGCGTTTAGAGATAACAAAAGCCCCTGTTTCCATATAACACGGCGGCAGATATTGTCTGTTCAGTCTCTCCTTATAATTAGGAACCTTTTGACCATTATTCTCTGACCAGGACAAGTGCGGAGCATTGATAACCGAAATAAGAGTGTCCAAGTCATTATCAATAGCATAACAAATAGCTTTATCTAATGTATCTGTGGAAAGCGTTGGTGATGTTGGCTGCATTGTCACAACATAATCCAGATCCATTTCGGATGAAACAGCATCTGCTATCACGGCATCAAGAGTAACATCATCAGCACACAGGCGCTCATCCCTCCATCTGACCGTAACTCCCATCTGCAAAGCGATGGTTTTGACTTCTGGAGAATCGGTAGTAACGATTACTTCCTGAATATACTGTGAATTAAGGGCATTCTTGATGCTATAATAAACCATCGGATGCCCATTAATAATTCTTATATTCTTATTGGGAATTCCTTTTGATCCGGCTCTGGCCGGAATAACTGCGGCTATTTTCTTCATTGCAAATCTCACTTTCTCAAAAATGATAATACCTTCTTATTACGAGAACTAGGAACTAGCATAACAACTGCAATTGACAACTATGTTTCATTATTAAACAACAGGCTTTCTCTCCTATTGTCGTTTAGAACTGCATAAGCAACTTTACTAGTGTGTCTATTTCGGCGTCATATCTTGAATAACAATAGCTTATCCTGAATTATTCACGGCGACCTGATTTTTCCATATACCAGACACCGATGTG